>JBATPI010000143.1:0-19045 GCA_049291415.1 Paracoccaceae bacterium
GCAATGGCTCTGGACATACAACAACGACCGCCCGAACATGGGCATCAGCGGCATCACACCCGCCCAGAAACTGAAAACGGCCGCGTAAGTTCTACGGATGCACCCCGTTAAAAATGGGGGGATTACCCTGCGGCTTCGAGGCTGCTGATCCCGGAATTGGGAGGGAATCCTAATCCGCAGCGCGCGCTGCGGCCCAGTGTCGTATACCCGGGCCAATGAAACGTTCGGATCACATTTCCGGCCCTTTGGTACATTTTTTCAGGCTTTCCGCCAGTGCGGGCGTCAGGAATTCCAGTACGGCGCGGATGCGGGCGGTGTGGCGCAGGTCTTCGTGGGTCAGCAGCCACAGATCCAGACCGAAGTTGTCTGGCAGTTCGGCGATGCGGATCAGGTCCGGCTTCAGATCGGCAATTGCGCAGGGTAGCAACGCAAGGCCGAGTCCCGCCGTGGCAAGCCGCACTGCGCAGGCGACCGAGTTCGAGCGCACAGCCGGGCGCACACCGGGCAGGAACTTCTCGAATTGGCGGGTCAGCGGCGCGTGGGCGTTGTCAAAGCCGATCCACTCATGCAGCGCCAGATCCACGGCGGGATGCGCCGCGCAATAGACCGGGGCGCCGTAGATCGCAAAACTCAGGCGGCCAACGCGGCGCCCCACCAGTGTTTCCGGCGGGGTATTGCCGATCCGCATGGCGATATCGGTTTCACGGCGCGACAGGTTGAGCGTCTCATTGCCCACCACGATTTCCACCTCGATCCCCGGATAGCTGCCGCGTAGCCGCCGAAGGTGATCCGGCAGCAGCCAGAACGCCAGCATGTCGGTTGCCGTGATCCGCACCGTCCCGCTCAGCCGCAGATCCTGTCCGGTGACAGTGCGGTCCAGCGTCGTGACATCGGCCTCGATGCGCTCGACGATGCCCAGCGTTTCCTCGCCTGCCGCAGTCAACGCATAGCCGGTTGGCAAACGCTCAAACAACCGCACCCCCAGCGTGTCTTCGAACCCGGTAATCCGGCGGAACACCGTGGAATGGTTGACGCCCAGATTACGCGCCGCCCCCGAAAGGCTGCCTGCCCGCGCTACGGCCAGAAACACCCGCAGATCGTCCCAATTCCCAAGCTGTGCATTCATGCAAGGGCGCCTTTCCGTTATTGCCAATCCCTGTGCGTGAAACGAGTAACTATATCTAGTGCAGAAGCAACAGCAATCTCATGAAAGGATCACGCCATGACCAATACGACAATCCGCACGAAACTGCGCAGCGACGAGCTTTCCTGTCCGTCCTGCGTGCCAAAAATTGAAACAGCTTTGAAGGCATTACCCGGCGTGGAAAAGGCCGAAGTAATGTTCGCAACAGGACGGATCGAGGTCGACCATGACCCGGCGCTCACGGACGTGGACGCCTTGGTCAAGTCCATCGCCAAGTCCGGCTATACCGCCAAACCTTCGGCGTTCTGACCCCAATATCACGCCGCCCCCACCCCACCGCCCCAAGCGGTGGGGTTTGCTAGAAAAGGAGAAAGCATATGTTTTCTGCGATTATGGAAATCTTCAGGCAACCCGCTGAACGGCGCAAATGGCTGACTATCGTTAGTGGTCTGTTCATCACCGTTGCGCTGGTCGCCTGGTATGGGTTCGGGCTGGCTGCCCCCTGGGCGCCGCTGATGACAATTGCCGCGGTTTTCGCGGGTTATGATATTGGGCTGCGGGCCTGGAGCTCGCTACGCTTGCGTCAGCTGAGCATCGAATTGCTGGTGATCGTTGCGGCGATTGGCGCGCTGTTCATCAACAACCACTGGGAATCTGCTGCCGTTACCTTCCTGTTCATGCTGGGGGCATGGCTGGAGTCCCGCACCATGAGCCGCACGCGCGGCGCGCTGAAGGCGCTGATCGACGCCGCACCAGTCACGGCAACTGTGTTGCGGAATGGCGAGACAATCGTGGTCGCCGCGCATGAGGTGGCCTTGGGCGAAACCGTTCTGGTCAAGGCCGGAGAGCGCCTGCCGGTCGATGGCGAGGTGATCGAAGGCGCTGCCGCAGTCAACGAGGCGTCGATCACCGGCGAGCCGATCCCGGCCGAAAAGGCCCCCGGATCAAAGGTCTTTGCCGGAACGCTGGCCGAAAACGGGTTGCTGCATCTGCGCGCCACCGGGGTTGGGGCCGACACCACACTGGCCCGGATCATCACCCGTGTTGAAGAGGCACAAGAGGCCAAGGCCCCGGCCCAGCGGATGATCGAGAATTTCGGGCGTTGGTATACCCCCGGCGTGTTCGTGATGGCGGTGGTCAGTTACATCATCACGCGCAACGCCGAGTTGGCGCTGACGCTGCTGGTCGTCAGTTGCCCCGGCGCGCTGGTCATCTCGACCCCGGTGTCGGTGATTGCGGGTATCGGGCGTGCAGCCCGCGCCGGCATCCTGATCAAGGGCGGCGAGCATCTGGAGAACGCCGGGCGCATCACCGCGCTGGCGCTGGACAAGACCGGCACCCTGACCGAAGGCCAGCCCCGTCTGGCCGAGGTCGTGGCGCTGGCGGGCCAGAGCGAGGCCGATGTCCTGCTCTGGGCGGGCATTGCCGAGACCGGATCGACCCACCCGCTGGGCCGCCCGATCATCGAGGCGGCGCGCAAGCAGGGCCCTCTGCCCACCGCCACCTCGCTGGAGGAAATCGCCGGCATGGGGCTGATTGCGCGCCATGACGGTCACGATATCGCCGTCGGCAGCCACCGCCTGTTCGACCATCTGGGGATCGCCTTCAACGCCGAGGCGAAAGACGGCATTGCCCACCTGCATGGGCTGGGCCACACGGTGGTGATCGTGGCGCGCAATGGCGCAGTCGTGGGCCTGCTGGGGCTGGCCGATATGGCGCGCGCCAGTGCCAAGCCGATGATCGACCGCCTGCACGCGCTGGGCGTGCACCGCGTGGTGATGCTGACCGGCGATCAGCGCCCGGCCGCCGAGGCGATTGCCAAGGTCGTCGGCGTGGACGAGGTGCACGCCGGGATGATGCCCGACGACAAGCTGAACCACATTCAGGCGATGCGCGCTGAGGGTCTGCAGGTGGCAATGGTCGGCGACGGCATCAACGACGCACCGGCGCTGGCGGCGGCTGATATCAGCATCGCGATGGGCGCCAGCGGCAGCGACATCGCCATCGAGACGGCGGATATCGCGCTGATGTCCGACGATCTGGGCAAGATCGCCGAGGCAATGGAAATCGCGCGCGCCACGCTGGCCAACATGCGCCAGAACCTGGTGATCGCGGTGCTGACCGTGGTTGGCCTGCTTTTCGGGGTCTATACCGGCTCGATCCACATGGCGGGCGGCATGCTGGTTCACCAGCTTTCGGTGCTGATCGTCATCCTGAACGCCATGCGCCTGCTGCGCGTGCCGAAGGCTGCAAAAGCGCGCACGGCCGAGGCAAAGGCCAAAATCGCCGTGGCATAGCGACAATGCCATCTTGAACCGAAAGCCCGCGCCAGATTGGTGCGGGCTTTTCGAAATGCGCTGCTGCAGTGTGTCCGGGACGCAAATGTTTGCCGATATTGCCAAGCTGCAATGATCTGCCGCAATGATTTGAAAAATTTTTCCGATCACCCTTCCTGAAAACATAGCGCCCACAAATCGGCTTTCTACAGGGGGAAGATCAACATGAATTGGCTAACCATGACACTCGCGCCTGGCGTCGTCTTATGCGCCCTGATCGCCGTTGGTTTTTCGGCCACGGCGCAAGAGAAGACAAAGCCCGATCTGGGGAAAATCACCGAGGCTTGGCTGTCCTCCCCCCATGCCGATCGAAGCGCCGAGGCTTTCAAGCACTGGAACGATGAAGAACTTCGTATGGTGCCAAAGGAATGTTCGACCTGCCACACCAGCCGCGGGATCATCGACTATCTGGGCACGGATCTGCGCGCAGTGAACGTGATCGAGCAGCCACAGCCGCTTGGCTCGACCGTGGATTGTGTGACCTGTCACAACCCCAAATCCATGGCGCTGCAAAGCGTGGTGTTCCCCTCCGGCGCGCGTGTCGATGGTCTGGGCAAAGAGGCAATCTGCGCCACCTGCCATCAGGGGCGTGCCTCGGGGGCCGACGTGACGGCGGCAGTCGCGGGGCGCGAGGATGATGTGGTCGCGGGCGATCTGACCTTCATCAACGTCCATTACAAAGCGGCGGCGGCAACCCAGATGGGCAGCGTGGCGGCGGGCGGCTATCAGTATGAGGGCCAGACCTATGCCGCCACCTTTATCCATGTGAAAGACGAGCCGTCGACCTGCCTGTCGTGCCACAACCAGCACAGCCTGAAGGTAAAGCCGATCGATACCTGCACCAACTGCCACAAGGGGGCGGCCAAATATTCCGATATTCGCAGCACCGCAATTGACGTGACCGGGAAAGGCGACACGGCGCAGGGCATTGCCCAATCGATCACCACTTTGCACGCTATGCTGGGGGCTGCGATCCAGAAATACGCCGCCGAGATTGCGGGAACGCCGGTAGTCTATGACCCGCTCGCCTTCCCGTATTTCTTCATCGACACAGATGGCGACGGCGCAATCACCCCCGGCGAGGCGATCTTTCCGAACCGCTATCAAAGCTGGACGCCGCGCCTGCTGAAAGCGGCCTACAACTACCAGTTCATCGCCAAAGACCCCGGTGCCTACACCCATAACCCGCATTACGCGATCCAACTGTTGCAAGACAGCATGGCCGATCTGGGCAAAGCGGTAGAGGTTGATATGGTCGGGATGGTCCGGCCGTAACCTGCGCTACGGTTGATATCTGTTGTAAGGCACTCAATCACTACCTCCCGGTTCACCAGTCTGGCCGGGGTGAAGGTCATCAACGTCTTACAGCGGTTCGTGTTCGCCAGCTTCTGACCATTCACCCTCTTTTGCCAAGCCGTCCGCCGCTTGGCTGAACATGCGTCCAATGGACATGCTTCGAATGCCATCGGTATTGTCACGCAGCAAAAACAACGCGGCAAGGCCGCGGTGCCGCGCAAGGGGTGCGCCCTCTTGCACACCCATAACCATCAGCGCGGTCGCCCAGGCATCGGCCTCGGCACAGGTCTGCGCGATGAGGGTGACCGAGGCAGGCGGGGCCAGCAATGGCGCGCCTGTGTGTGGGTTCATGGTATGCGACAGTCGGCGGCCCCCCACATTGATCCAGTGGCGGTAATCGCCGGAGGTGGCCACGGCGGCGTCTTGCAGCGCGAGGATAGAATGTGGCGCGCGGCATTTTTGCTCGGGGGCTTCCACTGCGATGGTCCAAGGGATGCCGTCCGGCCGCAGCCCGAGGGCGCGCCTCTCGCCGTCGATGCCAACAAGGGCAGAGGTGATGCCAAAATCGGTCCGCGTTTCAGCCAGCCGGTCGACACGATATCGCTTGGCAATCCCGTTAAGGTCCAGCGTGATCGGGGCATGTTTGCGCGCCCGCCCCGCTGCGTCAAGGTCCAGCACCTCATGCGCAGGCAGGCGCTGCGCGACTATCTTCGGGTGTTGTGGGCTGCGGCCCAAAGCCCCACGCTGCCACGGTGCCGCCCATGGTGGGGCCATTCAGGGCAAACTTCTGCGGATCAGTAGACATCTTCGACATAACGTCCCTCTGCTTTCAGTGCGATTGGCGTCAGCCCAACGGGGGCGAGGAGATCCGCCAGCGCGTCGGCGACCCCGGCGGCCATCTCTCGGCCGCCGCAAACCATCACCCGCGCGCCATCGCGGATCAATCGGGCAACCTCTGCCCCCTCAGCGCGCAACGCGTCTTGTACATAATGCGGTTTGGCACCGCGTGATATGGCTGTGACCAGCCGGCTAACGTGACCCTGCGCCCGCCAGTCGCGGATCTCCCTGTCATACAGAAAGTCGCTGTCAGGGTGGCGCATGCCAAAGAACAGGTGGATAGGGCGCTTGCGGGTATTGGCACGGGTGAAGCCTGCCAGTGGCCCAATCCCCGTGCCCGCGCCGATCAGGATCAGCGGTGCTGCGCTGCGGTCCGCGGGGAAGGTGGAATTGGGACGCAGGAAAGCGGCCATGCTGTCACCGGGTTCCAGCGCCATGAGCTGGCCGGAGCAAAGGCCGCCGTGCAGCTTTTTGACCACACCCTCAACGAAGCCGCCGCGCCGGTGAACGCGCGGGGCGGCTGGCCGAGCGTCTTTCAACATCGGAGAGAACCCATGAAATCCAACGCGAGATGCTGGACTCCGCCAGTCGTCGCCCAGCTGATCGCGATGATCTGGCCCAGCGCTTGCGCGATGGGCGGTTCTGATGAACGGGGACAGGCTTGCCCTCCTGCGGTTGACTACAACCGCTCCGATCAATCGAGACTTACAGATGAGATCAGCGCCTTGGCAGACACTTCAATGATCGTTCGCGTCCTCAAAGACTATGCGGTGCTTCGCGATCAAGCCAGAACCTGCGACGCTGGCCGACCTGCGATCTATCGATCTGCATCACGCGCTTCGGTGGGCTGATTGATTTCCTGATTGACATCGCCTTTCCAACAGCACAAAAATCGTCAATCGACGATTAACGATTTTTGGGGACAAGGCCATGTCTACCACCCCAACGCCGCTTTCAGATCTCGCGGATCAAAAAGTGGCTGATCTTGCCAAGGCGCTCGCGCACCCGGCACGCCTGCGCATCCTGAGGCTCTTGCTGGCGACGCCAGGCTGCATCGGTGGCGACATCGTCGATGCGGTCGGTCTTGCGCAGTCAACCGTGTCGGAGCATCTGCGCATCCTGAAAGCGGCGGGTGTCATCACCGGCAAAATCTCGCCCCCCCGCGTTTGCTATGCGCTGAACCCCGAAGCCTTGTCTTTGCTGGCCGATTTCGTGGCATCGCTGAAATCCCCCGCGATTGATGCCTGCTGCATCCCCGAACCGAACGCTGCCCCATGAGCCTGTTTGAACGCTATTTGACCCTTTGGGTCGCCCTTTGCATCCTTGCCGGGCTCGCCCTGGGCAATCTTACTCCCGGCGTGTTCGCCACACTGGCAGGCTTTGAATATGCCTCGGTCAACCTGATCGTCGCGGTACTGATCTGGGCGATGGTCTATCCTATGATGGTCGCGGTCGATCTCAGTTCACTGAAGTCTGTCGGGCAGCGGCCGAAAGGCCTGATTATCACTTTGGTCATCAACTGGCTGATCAAGCCGTTCACCATGGCAGCGTTGGGGGTGCTGTTCTTCCAGCACTTGTTTGCAGGTCTGATCGATTCCGGCAAAGCGTCTGAATACATCGCCGGGCTGATCTTGCTGGGGGCGGCGCCCTGCACGGCGATGGTGTTCGTCTGGTCGCAGATGACCAAGGGCGACGCGAACTACACGCTGGTGCAGGTCAGCTTGAATGACCTGATCATGGTGGTGGCCTTTGCACCGATCGTGGCCTTCCTGCTGGGCGTGACCGATATCGCCGTGCCGTGGGAAACGCTGATCCTGTCGACCGTCCTCTATGTGGTGATCCCGCTGGTGGCCGGGGCGGTGACGCGGTCCGCCCTGATCTGTCAGGGCGGCGAGGCCGCCGTGGTGGCCTTTACGACCCGCATCAAGCCCGCGTCGGTGGTGGGCCTGCTGCTGACCGTTGTGTTGCTGTTTGGGTTTCAGGGGCCAGTCATTCTGGCGCAGCCGGGCCTGATCGCGCTGCTGGCGGTGCCGATCATCATCCAGTCCTATGGCATTTTCGCGCTTGGCTATGGCTGGGCTTATCTCTGGCGACTACCCCACAAGATCGCCGCGCCCTGCGCACTGATCGGCACGTCGAATTTCTTTGAACTGGCCGTCGCCGTGGCCATCGGCCTGTTTGCCTGAACTCGGGCGCCGCGCTGGTAACCGTGGTGGGCGTGCTGGTCGAAGTGCCGGTGATGCTGTCGCTTGTGGCCTTTGCCAATCGGACAAGAGAAAGGTTTCCGCAATGAGTTTTCCCGTCGTCATTCACCACAACCCAGCTTGCGGCACCTCGCGCACTGTCCTCGAGATCATCCGGGCTGCGGGCTATGAGCCGGTCGTGATTGACTACCTGACCGAAGGCTGGACGAGGACGCAGCTTCTCGGGCTCTTCGCCGCGGCGCATCTGACCCCACGCCAAGCGCTGCGCATATCCAAGACCCCGGCCGAAGCTTTGGGACTGACCGCGGCGGATGCCACCGACGACCAAGTGCTGGAGGCGATGGTTATCCATCCTGTCCTGGTCAACCGACCTATTGTCTGCACCCCCAAAGGCGTGCGCCTGTGCCGCCCGTCCGAGGCGGTTCTTGATCTGCTGGACCTTCTGCCACCCGGCCCCCTTACCAAGGAAGACGGCGCATTAATCATCGACGCGGAGGGAAACCGACTTGACTGACACCCCCAACATCAACACCGCGCTGTTCCCTGGCATTGACGGGTCCGCTTTGCTGCAGCCGTCCCATAAAACACATCCGCCCCGCATCCTGATCCTTTGCGGCGCGTTGCGTTCGCGCAGCTTCAGCCGACTGTCGGGCGAAGAGGCGGGGCGCATTCTGACCTGCCTTGGCTCAGAGGTGCGGGTCTTCAACCCCTCTGGCTGACGATAGCGCAGACGCGACCCACCCCCAGGGTGCGCGAGTTGCGCGATCTGGGGGCGTGATCCGAAGGCATGGTCTGGCCCTCCCCCGAACGGCACGGCGCGATGACCGGAATGATGCAGACCCAGATCGCTTGGATTCCCCTATCCGAGGGTGCCGTGCGCCCGACCCAGGGCAAGACTTTGGCGGTGATGCAGGTCTCAGGTGGGTCGCAAAGCTTCAACGCCGTCAACCAGATGCGGCTTCTGGGTCGTTGGATGCGCCTGATCATCATCCCCAACCAGTCCTCGATCCCGAAGGCTTTTCAGGAGTATGACGCCGAGGGGCGCATGCGACCCTCGGTGCTTTACGACCGGATCGTCGATGTGATGGAGGAGTTGATAAAGTTCACCCTGCTGACCCGCGACCGCGCCGATTATCTGGTGGACCGCTACTCCGAACCCAAGGAAACGGCGCAGGCGCGAATGAAGCGGGTGAAACTGTCGGCGGCGACCTGATCAGACCTTTCGGATCAGGTCGCCTTCCAGCCGCACCGCTGCGACAAGCGTGTTCGATATGGTGCCGTATTTCAGGATGTTGCGGTGCAAAAGGTCAAGCCGCTGATCCGTCTCGGCACTGTCCACCGCAATCTGGTATCGGATCAGCGTGAGCTTGGGCGGCGCGTCCTGGCGGATTGCCTCAAGCTGTACATCGGCACCTTCGATCTGAAAGTGCAGCATCGGCGTTACCCGCTCGATCCCCTTCAGCATACAGGCGGCAAGCGCCGACAGTAGCAGTTCCACCGGGTTCATCGCATCGCGGCGCCCAGCCATGTCGGTGTCAAGAACCACCTCGGCCTCTTTAGCCACCGCAAGGCTACCATGGCTGTCGATGCGGCGGGCGGAGACGCGATACTCAGTCATAGTAAACGGCCGATTTCTTCGGCGGTCAGTACCTTGCCGGCAGACAGCACTTTTTCATCCACCACCAGCCCCGGCGTGGACATCACGCCATATGCGGCGATTTCGGCAAAATCGGTGACCTTGACGATCTGGGCCTGCTTGCCTGCAGCTTCGGCCGCCGCCTTGGCATTTTCACCCAAGGCGACGCATTTCTTGCAGCCGGAACCGAGAATTTTAATGATCATGATATGTCCTTTCATATGAACCAGTGGGTGATCGCGTTGAAGGTGAAGCCAATGGTCAGGATTCCGACTGTCACCACCCCGGTGAATGTGGCCAACAGTGGCAGCTTTACCACGCGTTTGAGCATGATCAGCGAAGGCAGCGACAGCGCCCTGACCGCCATCATGAAGGCCAACACAGTGCCAAGGCCCACTCCCTTACCTACCAGCGCCTCGGCAATCGGCAAGGTGCCGAAGATGTCGGCGTACATCGGAATGCCCACTACCGTGGCGACAGGCACCGCCCACCATTTGTCCTGGCCCAGAAGTGCCGAAATCGCCTCGGCGGGAACCCAGTTGTGGATGGCCGCCCCGATACCTACCCCGATCAGCACATAGAGCCAAACCTTGTGGACGATATCCAGGACCTGATCTCGGGCGAACATGACGCGCTCTGCGCGGGTCATGCTCTCATCTGCGTCCGTGACAGGCACATTGCGCACGAAACCCGCGATTTGATCTTCCATCCCCAGCTTGCCGATCAGAGTACCGCCAATGATTGCCACCAGCAGCCCGACCACCACATAAGCCAGCGCAATTGGCCAACTGAAGATCGAGGCAAGAAGGATGACGGACGCCATATCGACCAGCGGCGAGGAAATCAGGAATGAAAACGTCACCCCAAGCGGCAACCCTGCGGCGGTAAAGCCAATGAACAGCGGAATCGACGAGCAGGAACAGAACGGCGTGATGGTGCCCAGAAGTGCGCCAAGAATATTCGCGCCAATGCCTGATCGGCCTCCCAGTATGCGGCGGGTGCGTTCGGGCGGGAAATAGCTTTGGACATAGGAAATCGCGAAAATCAGGACGGACAGCAAAATGAAGATCTTGATGACATCATAGACGAAAAATTGCACCGATCCGCCGATGCGCGATACCGGGTCAAGGCCGGCTCCCGCAACCCCGGCCGCAACCAAATCGTTCAACCACTGCATCCGCAAAAGCTGATCGTTCATCCAGTTAAAGATGTTCATGCCATCACCTCGTCAACCAAGGCTACAGCCAGCAGCGCCCGCAGGTGCTGTGGCAGGTCAGGCCGGGTTCGGTAGCGCACCCATTGCGCATCCCGTCTGTCCACCACGAGGCCCGCCTGCTTCAAGACCTGCATGTGCCGCGACATCCGGCTTTGGGTGGCATCAAGGCGGCGCATCAGATCGCAGACACAATGCTCGTCCCCATCGTCGAGGATCCGCATTGCGGCAAGTCTTGTAGGTTCAGCAAGCGCGGACAGAACTGCGAGAATCATGGCGTCACCCTAGCTTTTGCGCATTTGCGCATAGGCTGATGATTGGCGCTTTGATGCAGATCAGCGGAGCAACTGGTTTTCGGCGACGAGGGTAGTTTCGCGGCTACAAAACGCAAAAAACCCCCTGGGAACAGGGGGCTCTTCAAACGTTGACTTGGCGTTGACCCGTTTTTGCACGGCCTATACACAAGTGTTTTGCCGGATTATAAAACGTCGATTTTGCGCAAGAATTTGGTTGCGAGGTTCGACTTGGACATTATTTCACCGGCGTGAACGAAGTCAGGATTGACCGGTGACGTTCGTGCCAAATTCAGCGTCTACTTTATGCGGCAGCAAGGCGGTGTTTTTCAACAGAATGGGCGGTTTCCAGACATTCGCCATAGGCGCGAGGCCTTGGCTGGTAGCAAAAAGAGGGCCCGGTCGGTAGCGTTTTCCCGAAATGACCTTCCCAACGCTTGATGTCTCTGCTTGCCTTGACCTGTTTCGTGAGATGATCAAATCGCCTTAACGCAGTTTTAATTCTGCGGTTCTAGAGTCGTCAGGGCCGCTTGAACGGCAGGTTTGACATCGGCGGAATGCGCGCAGGAACCCTTGTCTGACTGCTATCGGCATTCGGACGTCTGGCCCAGAAATCGCCGATTGGTCCTTGGGCGGGGATAGACGTGGCAAAAATTAATGGCGGAAGCGGTAGCGATACGATCACTGGCACCTCCAACCGGGACACGCTGTCGGGCGGTGCCGGGAACGATCAGCTTTTTGGAGGTGCTGAAAGCGATCGGATTTACGGCGATACGGGCGACGACACGCTGACAGGTGGCAGCGGTTCCGACTTCCTATATGCCGGCGATGGCAACGACGTGATGTATGGCGCGGATGATGCCTGGGACGAGTTCTATGGCGGCAATGGCAATGACACGATTTACGCCGGCAACGCCGGAGATGATTGGGGCTACGGCGACGCGGGCGACGATCTTATTTACATGGGTGGTGGCGCTGATCTGGCCTACGGTGGCACGGGCAAAGACACGCTTTACGGGCAAGACGGCAACGACACGTTGTATGGAGACGAAGGGGACGACAACGTTTATGGCGGCAACGGCAACGATTATGCAGAACTTGGCGATGGCAACGACAGTTTCGGTTCGTGGAACGATGAGGGCGGCAAGGACACCGTGTATGGCGGGGCTGGCCATGACAGCATCATTGGTGGCGCGGGCGATGATAAGCTTTACGGCGATGCAGACAACGACAGCCTGAGCGGTGGCGTTGGCAGCGATAGCCTGTATGGCGGCACAGGCAACGACGCTTTTTTCGTCTCTGACGACCACGGCTATGACTATATCGAGGGCGGCGCGGATTGGGATTACGTTGAATATTCAAATTACATCAGTTCGGTCGGCGTAAGCGTTACCTTCACCGAGTCGGATACGGGCACCTACACCTATGGCGGTGGTGCGGCCAACGGCGCGTTCACGGGGATCGAAGGCATCACCGGCACCCAATACGGTGACACGATCAACGCGGGGGCTGACACCAATGGCACCACGCTTGACGGTCAGGGCGGCAATGACAGTATCATCGGCGGGTCGGGTGCAGATCTGATCAATGGCGGCGATGGCCATGATACGTTGTTTGGCGGCGCGGGCAATGACACGATAGACGGCGGCGCAGGCATAGATCAGCTTTACGGCGGCGCAGGGAACGACGTCCTTTATGGCGGCGATTTCTCGGATACCTTTTTCATCGGCGCCAACGACGGTGTAGACGTGATCTTCGGTGGCTCGACCGGCTATGACTTTGACACGCTGGTGCTGGATGGCGGCACGACAGGTGCCACCGTTACCTTCTCCGGGTCCGAGGCGGGCAGCTACAGCCACAATGGTAGCACCGGCACATTCACCGATATCGAGGGTGTGCAGGGCACGGCATTCGGCGACACGATCAACGCCACCGCGTCCGGCCAGCGTCAGGTGATCTGGGGCGGTGCGGGGGATGACAGTATCGCGACCGGCAGCGGGGATGACTACGTCGATGCGGGCGACGGTAATGACACCGTCACCACGGGTGCAGGAAACGACGTTATCAACGCAGGCAGCGGCAACGATCTTTTGTCGGGTGGCAGTGGTGATGACTCGCTTTATGGCGAAGGAGGAAATGACACACTTGTCGGCGGGATGGGCGCGGATGTGCTGAACGGAGGAACCGGCATTGACCTTGCCGATTACTCCGCCTCATCGGCAGGCGTAAACGTCAACCTTCAGACCGGCACCGGCGTGGGCGGCGATGCGCAGGGCGATACGTTGACCTATATCGAAAACCTGCAAGGTTCCGCCCACAACGACACCCTTACTGGCGATGGCAATGCCAACGTGCTGACCAGCGGTGATGGTGCCGATCTTCTGTCGGGCGGCGGCGGGGCTGACACACTCTACGGCGGATCGGGCAATGACACCCTCGTCGGCGGGGCTGGCAACGATACGCTGACCGGTGGAGCTGACGCGGATGTTTTCGAGTTTGACCGCGCGGGTGGGGCGGATCGGATCACGGATTTCGACCTGACCATCATTGACGGCAAAACCGTCGATCAACTGGATATATCGGAGTTGCGCACTCTGTCTGGCGATCCCGTCAAGTGGCGTGATGTCACCGTATCCGATGATGGAAACGGCAATGCGGTCCTGACCTTTCCCGAGGGTGAAAGCGTTGTTTTGCTGGGCGTGCCCCCAGAAGAGGCGACGGGTAAACAGAATTTGGCCCGCATTGGCGTGCCTTGTTACGCCCCCGGCACGATGATCGGCACTCCCGACGGGCCACGTGCGGTGGAGACGTTGCGCGTTGGCGATCTGGTGACAACTCTTGATCATGGCCCACAACCAATTCGTTGGGTCAACAGGGGTCAGCAGCCGCTGGAAGATGTCGAGGCGGACGCCAACCCGGTTCTGATTGCCGCCGGTGCATTGGGTCAGGGGCGTCCGACACAAGACCTGATCGTGTCACCGCAACATCGGATGTTTATCGGTGGCGGTGGGCAGTTGGACAGCTGGTTTGAAACCGAAAGCCTTGCCCCGGCGAAGTCGCTGACGACGCTGCCGGGCATCCGTCATATGAAAGGCAAACAATCCATCACGTGGATACATTTCGCCTGTGATCGGCATGAAGTAATCATAGCCAATGGTTGCCTGTCGGAATCGCTTTTGCTGGGGCCGATGGTGGTGAACGGGCTGACAAGCGTGGAGTGGCGAGAGTTGACTGCTATTTATGGTGCAGCGTCTACGTTGGATGGTGCGCTGAACGGACCTGCTGCGCGTGCATGTCTAAAGGTCGACGACGTGCGGCGACATATTGCAAAGGCAAAGAAAGAAAAGGCACAACGTCTTACAAAGGAGATCAGGAAATGGGATGTCGACCTTGCGATGGGGCAGAACGAGGCTGAACGGCTGGGTTTGAAGCCGCTAGAGAGCCAGAAACCAAATCTCAAGCTCGTTGCCTAAGGTGTAGGCGAATCAAACTTTAAAGCTGTAATTCGTCGTTCGGCAGCGATTGCTAACTTTTTTCTGGCTCCGCTGTCACTCGTCCTTCCAAATGCCGCGCGATACATGAACGTCCGGTCTGGGGAAACTGCGCCACAGCGTCGAGGATATTGGCCAACGGAGGCAATGGGCCGTCCATGTCGGACGCACCTGTTGGATCAGAGCAATGCTGCGCGATAGAGAAAGTCATCTTCAGGCACACAACGACGGATGCTGCACACGGAAAGAACGGTCGGGCCGTCGCGTCACTAGAGGAACTGCCCCGGTTCTAATTTTACTATTTATGCATGAAGGCCTAAAACCCACTAGCCGTCCGGCGAGCGACGTCCACCAACCTTGATGAAGGCTTCCCCCATGGCCACCAATACGAAGCTGCATCCCCGCAATCAACATTCAGAAGGCTACGACTTTGTGCGTTTAGTGGCGCAGACACCTGAACTTGCAGCTTTCACGATCAGTAACCCACTGGGTCAGACGACAATTGATTTTCAAGACGTGGGGGCCGTCCGCATGCTTAATCGGGCATTGCTAAAGACGCATTACAATGTTGATTTTTGGGATATCCCTGTCGGCTATCTATGCCCACCAATTCCCGGTCGGGTCGACTACATCCACTATCTCGCGGACTTGCTTGCTGAAAGCAACAATCAAGAAATCCCACGTGGGCATCACATCAAGGCGTTGGACATCGGCACCGGTGCGAGCCTGGTTTACCCTTTGACCGGCCAGAGCGAATACGGCTGGCACTTTACTGCCGTCGATATAGATGCGTGTGCTCTCAAATCGGCATGGCAAATTTGTGAATTCAACAAGTTGAAAACCACCCTTAGGCGACAAAATGAACCTGAGAATGTCTTTAGCGGCGTGATCGAAGCCAACGATGGTTTTCACGTAACCATGTGCAACCCGCCCTTCCATTCGTCCATGGAACAAGCGAATAAAGGCACCCAACGCAAGTGGGCGAACCTTGGAAAAGGGCATTCAAAAAAGCTTAACTTTGGCGGTCAAAACGCTGAACTTTGGTGTCCGGGTGGCGAAATAAAGTTTATTGCCCGCATGATTGAGCAGAGCATGGAGTTCGCCGATCAGTGCCTGTGGTTTACCTCGTTGGTTTCGAAAAAAGATAACCTCCAACCGCTCTACCGAATTTTAAAAACAGCCAGGGTTGCTGATTTCAAAGTTGTCGAAATGGCACAGGGGCAAAAGACAAGTCGATTTATTGCTTGGACTTACGTGAAGAAAAATCAACGCTCCTTGTTTGCGAATAAAGATGGATCATAGAGATCCCATTCCCAGCATCTTTAACGTCGTTCTCAGCCACGCCCGTCCGCGGTGCATACCGGCCCAGCATTGATCGCCGGTACCCTTTGATCATCCGGCACTTCGCCCAACAAAGTTGCAATTTCAGCGCCGAGATGCAGTTCCGATACCTCGCCGAAATGGTTCGCCCGCAACATCCCCGCCTTGTCGATCAACAAGAGGCTTGGCGTGCCGCGCAACTGGTAGGCTTCCATCGTTTTCGGCGTCAAACCCACGCCGGTCGCATCCACACCGACCGGGAATGTGATGCGATATTCGTGCAGAAAGGCCGCAAGAGACACCGGTTTCATGGCGTCATGGTGCTCAAAGACGGTGTGAAGACCCAACACGGCGACCGCTTCTTTCGGAAAAGCGCGTTGGACCTTTTGTGCAAGCGGCAACCCATGCGCCACGCAACCGGGGCACAACATCTGGAAGGCCTCGATGACCACGACCTTTCCGCGCAGGCCGGCCAAGGTGATGTCTTCGTCGGTGTTGAACCACTGTGAAACATTCAGCTCTGGCGCGATCATGTTGGATGTCCTGAAAAAAAGTAGGAGTATGGCCGCAGTCTCATGCGACCTCTACGGCAACTCTAGTTGATTTTGCCCGGCAGTGTCAGATCACCTGATGCCACGTCAAACACATCGGTCACGCACAGCAACGGTGCGTGGATATTGGCATTCACCCGCAAGGCCGAGGTGACCCCATCATAGCTGACACCGGCCAGATCAACATGGCTGGCAAAACCGACATTGATGGAAATCTCGGGGCCGTCAAAGGCGGGTGTGAAGCCGGGGCTATCAAGGAAAATCGGCAATCCCGGCCAGGTCGCGGGCAGTTTTGGACTGGTGCCTTCGGGAATATCCCTTACAGCCAACGCACCTGCGCCGCAGGCCTCGGTCGGCGTCAAAACAACCCAATGGCTGTGCCACAGCAGGCCATCATTCTTGGGATCGCCATCGTTGTTTTCGTCAAACAGGGGCGTGTCGTCAAAATCCGGGTGGCTCGTTGCAACCATTGCCAGAATTCCCGTGCCGCCGTCAAAACCAACGGACGACGGGTCCAGCGATGTGGGCCAGACATAGGCCCAGACCGGCGCGCCCCCAAGGGCCCCACTTGGTTCCGGCTGATCCGCCCCCGCCACACCGGCCGTTGTCATATGGAACGTGACGACATTGCCCTCCCGGTGGGCATGGGCTGCAAGAATGTCAAAAGACGCGACCTTGGCCGCGTCGTTAGCCGACAGAATCGCGCCCTCTTGGGTGATGGCTTGGTCGTGGTTGCCGTCCGCAAAGGCGACGCCAGCAACTACACCAAATGCGATGGCATAGATAAACAGGGCATTCTTCATTTCTTGGCACCTTTCCATGTTGATGGAGAATCAATAGTAGCGAGTCGATACTATTGCAAGTTTTATTTCGACTCGCTATCATACAGGCATGAACCAAGATCTACGCATCCGGGAACTGATCAATCGCCTTGCCCGCCTTGACACCACGCAGGCCTGGCAGGGGGATTTGAACCCGACGCAGAACGCGGTGCTGGATTACCTTGGGCGCGCGAACCGGTTTTCCAAAAGCCCCTCGCATGTTGCAGATTATCTCGGCACGACACGGGGCACGATATCGCAGTCGCTCAAGTCCCTCGGGCAAAAGGGTTATGTCACTGAGGAGCGGTCAGCGACGGACAAGCGAACCATTCGTTTTGAGCTGACAAGCAAAGGGATAAAGGCCGCCCTGGCACCCAACCTGATGGCCAATGCCGTCGCAAACATGCCTGAAATGTCGAGCGATGCGTTGATTGCAGCACTTGAGGCGCTGCTTCTGGCCTTGTTGAAGGCTAATAGCGGCAAAGCTTTCGGTATTTGCAACGCCTGCACGCATTTCGTGCCGCGCCAGAATGGCGGTTATTGCGCGTTGTTGTCCGAAGACCTGTCCGAAACAGACGCCACTCAAATTTGCCACGAACAGGTTTCGATGTGATGGAAACACCCCTCTCCAGCCGCATTGATGGCGTGTTTTTCGGGAAATCCACCCATCACTGGGACGGTCGCGCGTCGTCGGCAATCGCCAAGACCGCTGTCGCCGGACGACATGAAATCAATGAGTTCGGTTTCTTGGCGGACGAGCAGACGGACCTTGACCATCATGGCGGCCATGACAAGGCGATACATCACTACGCTTCAGGGCATTATCAAGCGTGGATCGCTGAAGGCGCAATTCCTCCCGGCACCAAACCGGCCGCTTTTGGCAAAAATATCGCGACAAAATGCATGACCGAATGGACGCTGTGTATCGGAGATAAACTGCGTCTTGGCACCGCCGTTGTGCAGATCAGTCAGGGCCGTCAACCCTGCTGGAAAGTCAGCGAACACACCAAAAATGACAAAATGGCCCATCTTTTCCAAAAGACCTGCAGAACTGGCTGGTATTACCGGGTTCCTGAACCGGGTTCTGCTGGCGTCGGCAATCAAGTAACCCTGATTGACCGCAGCCAGCCGGACTGGAGTGTCGCCCGCGTCACATCGGCCCGCCTGTCACGACAGGTTTCACAACAAGATGCCGAAACGCTTGCAGCCCTGCCAGAACTCGCAAACGGCTGGCGGCTGGCGGCTGGCGTATCGCCAAAGGAAACCACGACGAAAGCACCAATCAGCGCCTTACCGGCCACGCTTAAACCGAAAACACTCGATACTGATTATTGGCTTTCATGCAGGCACCGATTTGTCAGGTTTTTCAAAAAATCAAGAACGGCAGATCGGTTCGATGGCTTCGCCAAATGATGTGAAATTTCCTCCGGTGACCGCTTCATCAGTTCGAACCGTAGGAACACATCCGGCGAAAACCGCTGGCTGACGGTGGACAGAACCAACCTGAGTTGCTCCAGCATATCGTCGCCGCGATGCGACGCGTGCATAAGCGCGATTGATTTGCCAATGATCTCGTCGCGCGACAAAAGCCAATCTATCGCGGTTTTCAGACCGCCAGGGATCGCCCTGACATATTCCGGGCTTGCGATGATCATGCAGTCACTAGCGCGAATTGACTCCACGAACCGCTGAACTTCAGTCGGAAGGGGTTCGGCTTCTAGGTCGAGCGAAAAGACCGGCAGGTCCGCAATACCGGCAAAAACTGTCACGTCATGGAGATTAACGTTGGCCCCGAGGGCAAGCCCATGCTTGCGGTTGATCTTCACGGTGCTTTGGCGGGCTTGTGGCGCCTGGCGGTTGGCCTGCCCGTGAATGGGGCCGGATCACCTGCGCGTGGCACAAA
>JBATPI010000144.1:0-2360 GCA_049291415.1 Paracoccaceae bacterium
TGGTCGGTGGCAGTGGCCCACGCAGGCATGAGCCACTTTCCTACGCCGCGCTGGCCAAGCTTTTTGCGAGGGCGTGCGATCGTGCGAACATACGTAAACCATGGGTGACCCCACATGCCCTGCGCCATACCCATGCAACAAAGATGTGGGAGGCCGGGATGCGCGAGCTGACGCTTCAGCGAAGGCTTGGTCATGCATCGCCAGAAGCAACCCGCGTTTACACCCGGGTTTCCGATCCGATTGTTGTCGCCGAATATCGCCGTGCCCTCGGCCTTCCAGACGAGAAGGTGCAGGACCCTGCGGAAGGCGCAAAGTGATGCGGGGCCCAGTCTCCGCGGCAGCGATGCAGGCACGTTCGATCGATGCCCCATCTCTCTTTCGCAGCAGCCACTGTTCGGCCGATGAATACGACGCTTTTCTACAACGCTGCTATCCGACGAAGCAGTTCGTCCAACAACGCCGAAGTCAGCGCAAGCAATTCGTCGAGGCCTGGCCAGACATTGAAGAATGGCTGGCCGCGCCGCTCGCAGTTCGTGTCGGTCGGATCAACGGGCAAACCAGAGCTACCCTTCAGGATCGACCCTCATATTTCGCGCGCGCCTATCTCTACTATCTGGCGCTGAAAGGGCATCTCCGATTGGATTATCCGTGGCTGCTCGCCGTCGGCGACCTTTGCGTTCACGACGTGGCACGGCTGTTGGATATCGATCTCGGTGTCGAGAGACTTGCGCGCGAGGCGACAGACCTAGGTCTCGTCTATGCGGGTGCTGATCGAGCAATGCGGTGGACGCTCGGGCGTCTCGCTCTTCACCAGGGACCCCGACTGGTCAGCGCTTTCCGTCAGAACGACATCAATGAGCTCCTCGTCGCCGTTCGGATGTTCGGCGATAGATCAGATCTTGGTGCCTACTGGACCTCGAGCGACCGATATCGTCTGGTCTCCAAAGCTTGGATTACGATGATCGGCCAGCTGCGCTTGGCACTCTATCACCGCGGGCAAGTCGACGACCCGCCGCGAAAGATCATGCCATCGGCGGATTTGAAGGCGGCACAGCCTGAAATGGGCGCATTGATCGATGAATGGCTTGTACGCCGTGCACCAAGCTTGCGACCGGTCACCGTGTACCACCACGCGCTTACCGCCCGCCGATTTCTGCAGCATTTGGCCAAAACGGCACCAGAAGTGCGCACCTTTGGGCAGGTAAAGCATGAGCACATCGTCAGCTGGATGAACGCGATGAAGACCGAGTTGTCGCCAAAGACCGGGCGACCACTCACTGGGAATTCTCAGCGGGGACGCGTTGTCCGGCTGGCACAATTCTTCAAGGATGCCGAGGACTGGGCGTGGACTGAAGTGCCGCGATGGCCGCTCGTGGCAAAACGCGATCTGCCGCGCGTGCCCGACCGAATTCCCCGATACATCCCTCGTGCTGAGCTCGAACGGCTGATGGATGAAATCCGAGCGCTTTCCGATCCGTTCCAGCGCGCAGCAATGCTTCTCGCTAGGTGGTCGGGTGCGCGCCGCAGTGAAATTCAGCGCCTGTCCGTTGACTGCCTCGACCAATACGCCGATGGCACGGCGCGCCTTCGCCTGCCCGTCGGTAAGACCGCCCGCGAGCGCCAAATCCCGCTGCATGATGAGGCCGCAGAGGCCCTTCGGGTTGTGCTGGCTCTCCGCGCAAAGGTTGCAGATCGAATGCTGCCCGACGAACGGACAGGCGATCTCGTCCGGTTCGTGTTCGTCTGGCGCGGAAAACTGATGAGCGGACGCCATCTCTTTGGTGCGCCATTGAAGCGGGTGTGTGCCGCCACTGGCTTGGTCGACGCCCGAGGCAGGCCAACCGTGACCATGCACCGATTCCGCCACACGCTCGGAACCGAACTCGCAGAACGCGGTGCAAAGCTTCACACCATCATGAGCGTCCTCGGACACGAAAGCCCTCAGATGACGATGGTATATGCGCGGATCAGCGACGCAGAGGTGCTGCGCGACTACCAGTCCGTTCTGGAACCAGGCGCCATGATTGCGGGTGCAGGAGCGGAAGTGATCCGATCCGGAAATCTTGGCGAAAGCGCAGTCGACTGGCTTCGCAGCAACTTCTTCAAGACTGCGCTGGAGCTGGGACATTGTCTGAGGTTGCCCTCGGAAGGTCCTTGCGAATGCGACCTTTACCTGAGCTGTTCTCGCTTTGTAACGACGCCATGCTACGCGCCGCGGCTGCGCGAACGCCGTCGATTGGAACTGTCTCTCGCCGAAGACGCGCGCGCCCGCTCTTGGCCACGCGAAGTCGAACGTCATTGCGCCGTCGCAAGAAGAGTCGAACAACTCCTGACCGACCTCGGCGAGGAATTGGAATGAA
>JBATPI010000145.1:0-2217 GCA_049291415.1 Paracoccaceae bacterium
GGGCAGACAGCCCCCCGGTGCCAGCCCCAAACACCACCCTCAGCCCTTGGCCGCCACCACATCCTCAGGAGTCCCGATCGCGCGCAAGACCACCTCGCCCGATACCGTCCGCTTGATCATCCCCGACAGCGCCTTGCCCGCCCCAATCTCCCAATACTCGGCCACTCCGGCCCGCTCCATCCACAACACGCTCTCGCGCCAGCGCACTGACCCGGTGATCTGCGCCACCAACAGATCATGGATGCGGTCCGGCTCGGTCACCGCCTCGGCCCGCACGTTCACCACCACCGGAACACTTGGCTTGCCAATCACCACCGCCGCCAGCGCCTCGGCCATCTTATGCGCCGCAGGCTGCATCAAGGCGCAATGGAACGGCGCCGATACCGGCAGCAACATCGCCCGCTTTGCCCCTTTGGCCTTGGCAATCTCGATCGCCCGCTCCACCGCCGCCTTATGGCCCGATACCACCACCTGTGCGGGGTCATTGTCATTCGCCGCCTGACAGACCTCGCCCTGTGCGGCCTCAGACGCCACCTCTCCGGCAGTCTCGAAATCCAGCCCCAGCAGCACTGCCATCGCGCCCACACCCACTGGCACCGCCTCTTGCATCGCCAGACCGCGAATCCGCAGCAGCCTTGCGGTATCCGACAGGCTCAGACTGCCCGCAGCACAGAGCGCCGAATACTCGCCCAGACTGTGCCCCGCCACGAAATCGGCATGCTCTGCCACCGTGATCCCCTCGGCCTCCAGTGCGCGCACCGCCGCCAATGATGTCGCCATCAACGCGGGCTGGGCATTCTGCGTCAGCGTCAGCGCGCCAATATCGCCGTCCCAGATCAGTGATGACAGCTTTTCGCCCAAGGCTTCATCCACCTCGTCATAGACCGCCCGTGCCGCGGGATAAGCCTCGGCCAAGCCCCGCCCCATCCCGATGGTCTGCGCCCCTTGGCCGGGGAAAACGAATGCGCGGCTCATGGTCACTCTCCTGATCGTGTTGTCTTTGGAATAACGAACCCGCCACCAAAGGGCAATCTTCCCGGCAATGGCTTCCCGGCAATGGCTTCCCGGTAACCCCCCCCTTGACCCCAGCTGCGTCGCCCCACATCCTGCCCCGATGCGCCCCCTGACCCGCAAGATCGTCTATGCCATCAGCTTTGAATCCCTGGGCGTCGCCGTCGCCACTATGGGCCTGCTCCTCATGTCCAACACCTCTGCCGCCACCTCGGCCAGCCTGGCAACCCTGGCCGCCACCGTCGCGCTGGGCTGGAGCATGGCCTTCAACACGGTGTTTGAGGCCTGGGAAAGCCGCCAGGCCACCCGAGGCCGGTCATTCACCCGCCGCACCGTCCACGCGATCCTGTTTGAGGCTGGGCTGGTCCTGATCCTGGTGCCGCTGACCGCCTGGTGGCTAGGCGTCACGCTCTGGATGGCCATTGCCTATGAAGCCGGGCTGATCGCGCTGTTCATCGGCTATACCTACGCCTTCACCTGGGCGTTTGACGCGATCTTTGGCCTGCCCCACGCCGCCCGCTAGGCCGCGCGCTTACACCAGCCTTGCGCCCACGCCATCAGCCTGTATAAGGCCGCATCCTTGCTGCATTGACCCATGAACCGGCGATGCCTCTCGTGAACGGGCCGCAGCACAGGCCTTGTCCGTTCGTTGAAGCCGCCCCGAAACGAAGGACGTTTGCATGCCGCTCTACGAGCATGTCTTCATTTCACGCCAGGACTTGTCCAGCGTGCAGGCTGAAAGCCTGGTCGAGCATTTCTCCACGGTTCTTTCGGACAACGGCGGCAAGGTCGTCGAATCCGAATACTGGGGCGTCAAGACCATGGCGTATAAGATCAACAAGAACCGCAAGGGCCACTATGCCCTGCTCAAGACCGACGCACCGTCGGCCGCTGTGCAGGAAATGGAACGCCTGATGCGTTTGCATGATGACGTGATGCGCATCCTGACCATCAAGGTCGATGCCCATGTCGAAGGGCCCTCGGTCCAGATGCAAAAGCGTGATGAGCGTGAGCGCGGTGATCGTGACGGCGGCAGCTTCGGCGACCGTGGTCCGCGCCCGGATCGTGGCGACCGCCCCGATCGTGGCCCGCGCCCCGACCGCGCCCCGCGCTTTTGATCTTGGCCTGAAGAAAAGGAACCCTCAAAATGGCGAACAAACCGTTTTTCCGCCGCCGCAAGGTTTGCCCCTTCTCGGGCGACAATGC
>JBATPI010000146.1:0-11289 GCA_049291415.1 Paracoccaceae bacterium
TAAGGAACGTCTGAAAAACCTGCCACTTTCGGCCTGATCTGGTAGACTTGGGCATCCCTACAAGGAGCCCCACCAATGCCGAAACAGCCCGCCTTTCCCGGCCTTCGCGATGCGATGAAGAAAAAGCAGACGCGGCGAGAATTGTTCCTCGCAGAGATGGATGCGGTGGTGCCCTGGTCGCGGTTGTTGGCGCTGATCGCACCGCATTATCCGAAGGCCGGGCCGAAGGGCGGCCGCCCACCAATGCCGCTGGAGGCGATGCTTCGGGTCTACTTCTTGCAAAACTGGTATGCGCTAAGCGACCCGATGGCGGAAGAAACACTGTATGACAGCGAAGCGATGCGCCGCTTTGCCGGGATCGAGCTGGGCGACGACCGCATCCCGGATGAGACCACGATCCTGAACTTCCGACACCTGCTGGAGCGGCATGGGCTGACCGAGGCAATCTTCGCAGACGTGAACATGCACTTGGTCGACAAGGGCATCACCTTGCGCTCAGGCACTCTGGTTGATGCGACGATCATTGATGCGCCGTCCTCGACCAAGAACAAGTCCGGCGCACGCGATCCCGAAATGTCGTCCACCAAGAAGGGTAATGACTGGTATTTCGGCATGAAAGCCCACATCGGCGTAGATGCCGACAGCGGCGTGACCCACAGCTTGGAGACCTCAACAGCGAAGCTGCACGACAGCCAGGTTTGGGACGAGTTGCTGCACGGTGAGGAAACATCGGTCTGGGCCGACAAGGGCTATGTCAGCGCCGAGCGCGAGGCCGCATTCACGGGGCCGGGCAAGGCCTGGGGCGTCATGTGCAAGGCGCCGAAGGGCGGCACCCTGCATCCCCTCGACGAACGGGCCAACCGGATCATCGCGATGGTGCGCGCCAAGGTCGAGCATCCGTTCCGGGTGATCAAGCGCCAGTTCGGCCATGTGAAGACACGCTACCGCGGCCTCGCCAAAAACCGCGCCCAGCTCTTCACGCTGTTCGCCCTCGGCAACCTGTTCCTGGTGCGAAAAAGGTTGATGACATGAGGACGAGTCTGCCCGAAATCCGCCAGACCGCCCCTGCGGCGGGCCCAGAACGGCGAAATCCGGATGAAAAGCTCGCCTTGCTGCAGCAGAAGCGATCAGGCGGCGATCTCGGCGAAGCCGAAACCGTTAATCAGACGTTCCTATACAACAAATACTGAGAAAATAATGATGATACCTATCAGGGTGATGATGAAAACAATGAGCGACGACTTTACAATGTGCCAAGCCAGAAACGTGAATAAAATAATTAGTGCGGAAACTACAATAGATCAAAGGTTTTTACGTCAACCATGATTATACTTAGCCAATGACCTATTCCTTATCATTGTAAAATAATATTTTGAATAACATTTTAATGCTCGGCAGCGATAGAGGCGATCTGCCATGTTGGTCAGATGCCTGGCTCACCACAGCGGCGACTGGTCCATCCGAGTCCATTGACTGGTTTATCAGCTCGGCGAACCAGCCCCCCGACCCATCACCCAAAGAAAAAGCCCCGGCATCCCCGGGGCCTTTCCAGCATCATAAACCAGCGTTTACAGTTTGCCCGCCTGCTGCTGCGCCATCATGAACACGTCGTAATTGTATTCCGCGATCTGCGCGTTCAGATAGGCGTCGCGGCGGAAATCGTCCTGGCTGGCCTTGATCTTCTTGAAGGTTGCATTGGTGGCCGACACCTCGTCATAGGTGGCATTGGCCGCGTCAAAGGCTGCCGACAGCACGTCTTGCGGCAAGGGGCGCAACTGCGCGCCATTGGCCACCAAGGATTTCAGCGCGGGCGGGTTCTTCCAGTCATAGGCGGCCAGCATGTCGGTATTGGCCACGATGCAGCCCGCCCGCAAGACTGCCTGATAGCTTTTCGGCAACTCATTCCACTTGGCCAGGTTGATCATCGTGGCGATTGACGGGCCACCTTCCCACCAGCCGGGATAGTAGTAATAGGGCGCGACCTTGTAGAACCCCAGCTTTTCATCATCATAGGGGCCGACCCATTCGCAGGCGTCCAGCGTGCCCTTTTCCAGCGCCGGATAGATGTCGCCGCCCGCAATCTGCTGCGGCACCACGCCCAGTTTCTCGATCACCTTGCCGGCAAAGCCGCCAATCCGCATCTTCAACCCCTGCAGATCGGCCAGAGAGTTGATTTCCTTGCGATACCAGCCCGCCATCTGCACCCCGGTATTGCCCGCCGGAAAGGCGATCAGGTTTTGCGTGGCATAGAATTCGTTCATCATGTCGATGCCGCCGCCATGATACCACCAGGCGTTCATCATCCGCGCATTCAGCCCGAACGGCACAGCCGCGCCCAGGGCGTAGGTCGGATCCTTGCCCCAGAAGTAATAGGGCACGGTATGACAGGCCTCAACCGTACCGTTTGACACCGCATCGGCGGCCTCAAGGCCCGGCACCAATTCGCCAGCCGGAAACACCTGGATGGTGAACTTGCCATCCGTCATCTCCGAGACATATTTCGCCATCGTATCGGCCGCACCAAAGATCGTGTCCAGCGACTTGGGGAAGGACGAGGTCACCCGCCAGGTGACGGTCGGCATGTCTTGCGCAATGGCCGGTGCGGCCAGCGCCGAGGCCCCGGCGGCAGCAACGCCACCCACAGTTGCCTTGGTCAGAAAGGAACGACGATCCATGTGGTCTCCTCTACTCATCTATCGTCCACGTCGCGTGTGGACTGGATTGCGTTGCAAAACCCTAAACGGCAGACTGAGGGATGCAACACGTTTCTTGTCCTGGATACCATGTTTGGTAAAATTACCTTACCAAATAGCATGATGGCGGTTTTTTCTGCGGTTGCGCGCTTGCATTTCCCCGCTCAGTCCCGATCTACAGCACATCACAACGCGCCCGAACGGGCCCATCAGGGACGGATCCACCCGCATCATGACCTATGTTTTGTTCACTCTGGGCCTGATCGCCCTGTTTTTCGGTGGTGAGTTTCTGGTGCGGGGGGCCTCGGCCGTAGCGCGGCATTTCCGGCTGTCGCCGATGGTGATCGGGCTGACGGTCGTCGGCTTTGGCACCTCGGCACCCGAGTTGCTGGTGTCGGTGCAGGCCGCCCTGGCCGGGCAGCCCTCTATCGCCATCGGCAATGTGCTGGGCAGCAATATCGCCAATATACTATTGATCGTCGGCATCTCGGCAATGATCGCGCCCTTGGTCATTCCAGTCAAACAGCTATGGCGCGACCTGGGCTTCATGCTGCTGGCCGTCACGGCGATCTGGATCATGCTGCAAGACGGCAATGTCTCGCGCCTGGACAGCGCTTTGCTGCTGGTGGGTATGACCGCCTTTCTGACCACTGCCTTTCTGACCGGAAAGTCCGAGCCTGAAACCGGCATCCTGCTCTTGCCCCCGCAATGGAAGGCCTGGGCGATGACGATTGGCGGGCTGGTCATCCTGGTGATCGGTGCGCGGCTGCTGGTTGACAATGCCTCGATCATCGCGCGCGGCTTTGGCGTGTCCGAGGCGGTGATCGGGTTGACCGTGGTGGCCGTGGGCACATCCCTGCCCGAGTTGGCCACCAGCATCGTCGCCGCCATCCGCGGCCAGACCGATATAGCGGTGGGCAACGTGGTCGGATCGAACATCTTCAACGTCTTTGGCATTCTGGGGGTCACCGCGATGATCCACCCGATTGCGGCAGAGGCGCGGTTCTCGGCCATCGACATGCCGTGGGTTGCAGGCACCGCCATTGTGCTGACGCTGATGGCGGTCGCACTGGGTCGGGTGCCGCGCCTTGCCGGGGTGGCCCTCTTGGTCGCCTATGCCGCCTATATCGGTCTGATGACCTGAAGCAGCCCGGCAAAGAGCGAGCCAGTCCCGCTCTTTGTTGAAAGTTGCGTGAAAATGCCACGTATCGCAAGATTTGTTCAAATTCCGCACCCCTTGCGACATTTTTGATGATAATTTGCGGTTGACGCCCCCAAAGCCCCGCCATAATGTCCGCCGTAGCAAAGTCAGAGGGGGCAGCAATGCTGCGAATTCTCGTACTTGGGGGTTTCAGGCGCATGGGCCGGTAACGGCAAACCCATAACAGGTTCCCATGCGCCCTCGGTTTCCCGGGGGCTTTTTGTTGGCCCAAGGGCCCAATTGACGAAAAACGGCGTAAGGATACGGCGATGACCAAGGCGATGACCGGCGCAAGAATGGTGGTTCAGGCCCTGAAGGATCAGGGGGTCGATGTCGTCTTCGGATACCCCGGCGGGGCCGTGCTGCCGATCTATGATGAGATCTTTCAGCAAAACGACATCCGTCACATTCTGGTGCGCCACGAACAGGGCGCTGTCCATATGGCCGAAGGTTACGCCCGCAGCACGGGTAAGCCTGGCGTCGCGCTGGTGACATCTGGCCCCGGCGCCACCAATGCGGTGACCGGGCTGACCGACGCCCTGATGGATTCCATCCCGATCATCGTGCTGACCGGCCAGGTCCCTACCTTCATGATCGGCACCGATGGCTTTCAAGAGGCTGACACGGTGGGCATCACCCGGCCCTGCACCAAGATGAACTGGCTGGTGAAAGACCCCGCCAAACTGGCCGAGACCATCCACACCGCCTTTCACGTCGCCACCGCAGGCCGCCCCGGCCCGGTTCTGGTCGACATCCCAAAGGACGTGCAGTTTGCTCAGGCCGAATACACACCAAAGGAAAAGGTGAAGCCCAGCCATTACCAGCCGCGGGTCAAGGGCGACATCGACCTGATCACCCAGCTGGTCGAGATGATGGAAACGGCTGAACGCCCGGTCTTCTACACCGGCGGCGGCGTGATCAATTCGGGCAAGGCTGCCAGCCAGTTGTTGCGCGAATTGGTTGAGGCGACGGGATTCCCGATCACCTCAACCCTGATGGGTCTGGGCGCCTATCCGGCATCGGGCAAGCATTGGCTGGGCATGCTGGGAATGCACGGCCTGTATGAGGCGAACCTCGCGATGCACGGCTGCGATCTGATGATCAACATCGGGGCGCGCTTTGACGACCGGATCACCGGGCGGATCTCAGACTTCAGCCCGAAGTCGAAAAAGGTGCATATCGACATTGATCCTTCGTCAGTGAACAAGGTGATCCGCGTTGACGTGCCGATCATCGGTGATGTCGGCCATGTGCTGGAAGACGCGCTGAAGCTGTGGAAAGCCCGCGGCCGCCGCGTCAACAAATCAGGCCTGGAAAAGTGGTGGAAGCAGATCGCCACATGGCAGGCGGTGAAATGCCTGACCTATGAGCCCAGCAAAACCACCATCAAGCCGCAATACGCGCTTGAGAGGCTGGAAGCGCTGACCAAGGGCATGGACCGCTACATCACCACCGAGGTCGGCCAACACCAGATGTGGGCCGCACAGTATCTGGGGTTTGAAGACCCCAACCGCTGGATGACCTCTGGCGGCCTGGGCACCATGGGTTACGGCCTGCCCGCATCGATCGGCGTGCAGATCGCGCATCCCGAGGCGTTGGTCATCAACGTGGCCGGTGAGGCCAGCTGGCTGATGAACATGCAGGAAATGGGCACAGCGATGCAGTTCCGCGCCCCGGTCAAGCAGTTCATCCTGAATAATGAACGGCTGGGCATGGTGCGCCAATGGCAGGAATTGCTGCATGGCGAGCGGTATTCCTCCAGCTGGTCGGAAAGCCTGCCCGATTTCGTCAAGCTGGCCGAGGCCTTTGGCTGCAAGGGCATTCAGGTCACCGACCCTGCAGACCTGGACGATGCGATCCGCGAGATGCTGGCCTATGACGGCCCGGTCATCTTTGATTGCCGGGTGGAAAAGCACGAGAACTGTTTCCCGATGATCCCCTCGGGCAAGCCGCATAACGAGATGCTGTTGTCGGCCGATGCATCCGCCTTCAAAGCGGGCGCCGTGCTGGTGTGAAATCGCGGCGGGGGTTTTGCACCCCCGCACCCCCGCAGGATATTTTTAGACAGAAAATGAAGGGGCAAACCATGTCCGCACTGAATATCAAGAAGGGCGCGACCAGCCATTCCGCCTATGACCTGCGCGACAGCCATTCGGAGGCTGAGGAAAGCCATACTCTGGCCGTGATCGTCGAGAATGAGCCAGGGGTATTGGCGCGGGTGATCGGGCTGTTTTCGGGCCGCGGCTACAACATCGACAGCCTGACCGTGGCCGAGGTCGACCATACCGGCCACCGCAGTCGCATCACAGTGGTCACCCGCGGCACGCCTGCGGTGATCGACCAGATCGAGGCGCAGCTGAAGCGCATGGTGCCGGTCTATGCCGTGCATGATCTGACCGCCGAAGGGCCCTCGGTGCAACGCGAACTGGCCTTGTTCAAAGTGGTCGGCAAGGGTGAGGCGCGGATCGAAGCGCTGCGGCTGGCTGAAATCTTCCGCGCCCATGTGGTGGACAGCACGCTGGAGAGCTTCATCTTCGAGATGACCGGCACGCCGGAAAAGATCGACAGCTTTGCCGAGTTGATGCGCCCCTTGGGTCTGAAGGAAATTGCCCGGACCGGAGTGGCGGCCCTGTCACGCGGCGCGTGATCCGCGCTCTTGGGTCAGGGCGGTTTCCGCCTGGCCCTTGACCAGCCAGGCGATGGCAAAGGCCCAGATCGCAATCGCCTCGCTCCACAACACCAGCCGCCAGTCCGAGACAACGACCTGCGGGCTGCGCGGCCCCATGATCCGCACCCAACTGGCCGCGATCACCAGCGCGGTCATGGCCACAATGACCCAACCGCAGGCGCGGTAGATCCGCCGCCGGGCAGGCGTTGCCCTGCGGGCGAATTTGCCCAGGCAGATTGCTGCAAGGGCCGTCAGAAAGAGGATCGAACAGGTGTAATGCGCCGCTGCTGCCGCCTTGTGCCCCAACAGCTGTTGGGTGACCGAGCCCAGGAGATTCGCATTCGTCCGCACCTCATTGGGGAAATAGGCCAGGCCAAAGGCCGCGATTCCTGCAACCGTCGTGATCACATCATCCCGGCGATGTCGCCCCTGTTCGGGGGAATGACCGGGATACGTGATCAGAAACAGCCCGATCGCCGTCATCGTGCCGACAAAGGCGTCGCGCATCAGCGTGTGGTAATAATCGGAAATCGACGGCTCGACAGCACCTTTGCTGAGAAAGCCACCGCCGATCAGCAGCACGGGCAGGATCAGCCCCAGCCAGCCCAATGTCTGGCGGATCCGGTAGTAGGACCGCACCACATCATCGCGGTTCATCTCGTCCATCACAGATCCCGTTATCGCCCCTGAAACCGGGGGGGCCGCTTTTCCAGGAACGCCGCCACGCCTTCGCGGAAATCGTCCGTGGCGCCGCACTGCCCCTGCAGGCTGGCTTCTTGCGCCAAGGCGGCGGTCAGGTCCAGATCGAATGAGCTGCGCATGGCCTGTTTCAGCGCACGATAGGCCACGCCGGGGCCTGTCGCCAGACGGGCCGCGCGGGCGGCGACAACGGCGGGAAATTCGGCGTCTGGCACTGCCTCCCAGATCATGCCCCAGTCGGCGGCCTTTCGGGCCGGGATCTTGTCGGCGAAAAGGGCTGCCCCCATGGCGCGCGCCAGGCCGATCTGGCGCGGCAACCAATGGGTGCCGCCCGCGTCCGGGATCAGCCCGATCCTGGTAAATGCCTGGATAAAACTGGCCGACTCGGCCGCAATCACCACATCGCATGCCAGCGCCAGATTTGCCCCCGCCCCCGCCGCCGCCCCATTGACTGCCGCAATCACCGGCACCGGACACTCGGTGATCAGCCGCAGCAGCGGCACGTATTCCTCGGTCAGCACCCTCTCGAAATCCATCGCCCCTAAAGCTGCCGCATCCGCCAGATCCTGGCCCGAGCAGAATGCCCGCCCTGCCCCGGTGATGACGATGCAGCGCGCGGTGTCGGCGGCCAGGCGCAGAGCCCGTGACAGCTCTGCCCGCATCAGGGCCGACAGGGCGTTCATCACCTGCGGCCGGTTCAGCACCAGTGTCGCCACCCCATCGACATGGGTCATTGTAATGGTCTGAAAATCCATTCGGGCCTCCCTCTGCGCGGGCAGCTTACCCGCAGGGAAAGCAAGGCCAAGACTAACGCAACGTCAGCCCTTTAGCAGATCGTCCAGCCGGGCCTGTTCCGCGGCACTCAGCGCCGCATCCTCCGGGCCCGCCGCAGATCTGGACCGGCGGCGGATCGCGCTATAGCCGATAGCACCGCCGATCAGCAGCATCGCCGGACCGGCCAGCCACAAGACCCAGTTCGCCCCGGTCTTGCGCGGGTTGAACAACACAAACTCGCCATAGCGCGCCACCACAAAGTCCAGCACCTGATCGTTGCTGTCGCCCGCCACCAGCCGTTCGCGGATAATCACCCGCAGATCGTGGCTGATGCGGGCATTGCTATCGTCGATGGTCTCCCCCTGACAGACCGGGCAACGCACCTCGCGGCTGATCTCACGGGCGCGAGCCTCCAGCGCGGGGTCGGCCAGCATCTCATCGGGCTGCACGGCCATCGCCGGCCCGGCCAGCGCAATCATCAGCACAATCAGGCGGATCATTCTGCCGGCACCCCCTGCGCTTCGCGCCGCCGCCGCCCCGAGGCCGCAACCCGGTAGCGCCGGTCCATCAGGCTGAGGCAGCCCCCCAGCGCCATCAGCAAAGACCCGCCCCAGATCCAGTTGGCAAAAGGCTTGATATAGCCGCGCACCGCCCAGCCCCCGTTTGCCTGCGGATCGCCGATTACCAGATAGAGGTCACGGGTGATGCCCTGATCCAGCGCCGCCTCGGTGGTCGGCATCGCCTGCACCGGATACATGCGTTTTTCGGGGAACAGGGTCGCCACGTCGGCCCCATCCTTGGTCACCCGCATCTCGGCCACAGTGGTGGTATAGTTCGGCCCGTCGGATTTATGCACCTCAACCAGCGTGACGTCATAGCGGCCCAGGGCGAAGGTCTCGCCCTCTTTGACCACCAGAATATCCTCAACCGACCAGGCATTGATCGCGGCAACGGCAAAGATCACGATGCCCAGGCCCGCATGGGCTGAAGCTTTGCCGAAATCGGCGCGCGGCAGACGGGTCAAACGGGCCAGACGGTCGCCAATGGTCCCCCGCCCGGTGCGCCGCCACAGATCCATCAGCGTGCCGAAGACCACCCAGGCCCCCAGCGCCACGCCCACCGGCCCCAGGGCCGAGCGCCCGGTTTGCAGCGCGAAGGCCAGTGCCCCCAACGCCAGCGCCAGCAGCGCCACCGGCCACAGGCCCCGCAGCGTGGCCGCAATGTCTCCACGCTTCCAGGCCAGCATCGCGCCCACCGGCATGATGACCGCCAGCGCCACCATGAAGGGCGTGAAGGCCGCGTTGAAAAACGGCTCACCCACTGACACCGTGCGGCCCATCATCAGTTCCGACGCCAAAGGCCAGATCGTGCCGACAAACACCACAAAGGCGGCAACGGCCAGCAAGAGGTTATTGGCCACCAGCGCACTTTCGCGGCTGACCATGCCAAAGAGGCCCTTGGCCTCCATCGCCCCTGCGCGGAATGCAAACAGCACCAGTGCGCCGCCGGTAAAGACGCCCAGGATGCCCAGAATGAACATTCCTCGCGCCGGGTCAGAGGCAAAGGAATGGACGCTCGTAATAACGCCCGAACGCACGATAAAGGTGCCGATCAGCGAAAATCCAAAGGCCATGATGGCCAGAAGAATGGTCCAGGCCTTCAGGCTTTCGCGTTTTTCCACCACGATGGCGCTGTGCAGCAGCGCTGCCGCCAACAGCCACGGCATGAAGGATGCGTTCTCCACCGGATCCCAGAACCAGAACCCGCCCCAGCCCAATTCGTAATAGGCCCACCATGACCCCATCGCGATGCCGATGGTCAGGAAAATCCAGGCCGCAAGCGTCCAGGGCCGCACCCAGCGCGCCCAGGCGGCATCCACCCGGCCCTCGATCAGCGCCGCCACGGCAAAGGAAAACGCCATGCTCAGGCCGACATAGCCGAGATACAGGAACGGCGGGTGAAACGCCAAACCGGGGTCTTGCAACAGCGGATTGAGGTCGCGCCCGTTCATCGGGGCAATCTCCATCCGCGCGAACGGGTTTGAGGTGAACAACAGGAACGCCAGAAACGCCACCCCGATCAGCCCCTGCACGGAAATCACCCGCGCCCGCAATGCCGCCGGCAAGTTGCCGCCAAACAGCGCCGCACAGGCCCCGAACAGCGCCAGGATCAGCACCCACAGCAAGAGCGAGCCCTCATGGTTGCCCCAGACTCCGGCGATTTTATACAGCATCGGCTTGGCGGTGTGCGAGTTCGCCACCACCACCTCCAGAGAGAAATCCGAGACGATGAACCCGTGCATCAAGACGCCGAACGCCACCGCCACCAGCACCAGCTGCGCCACCGCAGCCGGCCCCGCCAGCGCCATCAGCTGCGCATTCTGCCGATGCGCGCCCCACATCGGCAACGTGGATTGCACCAACGCCACCATCAGCGCCATCACCAGCGCGAAATGCCCGAATTCGACGATCATTCTGCTCTCCTCAATCGAGTGGCATCTTACCCGCATCCACGCCCGCTGGGAATGCCCTGCGCCCATGCGCCGCAAGCCCGGTTGATCGCATCTGCGTTACCGCCAGATCTATCGCCGCCCTGCCCGGCGGGTGGAAAGCAAAAGGTTGGTCTCACTGGTCATCACGCCCTCCAGCTCGCGGATGCGGAAAATCACCGCGTCCAGTTCGGCCAGCGTCTCGGCGGCCAGTTCCGCAATCAGATCCCAGCGGCCGTTGGTCGAATGCACCGCCATCACGGCAGGCAATCCCTGCAGCCGGGCCATCACCTTTTCACCGCCCCGCCCCTCAATCCCGATCATCATCAGCCCGCGCACCGGGGCGGCAGTAACGTCGGCCCGCGTGACCACGGTGAACCCGGCAATCTCACCCTGCTCGGCCAGCCGCTCCATCCGGGCGCGCACCGTGGCCCGGCCCACCCCCAGCCGCAGCGCCAGCTCGCTGAAGCCCGCCCGCCCGTCGCGGCGCAGCTCGGCGATCAGCCGTGTGTCGGTATCGTCCATTATGTCGCCTCTGCCGACCACTATGGCATATCCTATGCACAAAATGACCGGAATGGCGCTATCTTTTATCGCAACCCGCCCTCACCATAGCCCAAAGCACAGGAGATTCCATGGCCCGCATCATCCTTATCGGCGCCCCGATTGATTCGGGGCAAAAGCGCGCCGGTTGCCTGATGGGCCCTGCCGCCTATCGCGTGGCCGGTCTGGCGGGCGAGATCAAGAATGAGGCGCATTCGGTCGA
>JBATPI010000147.1:0-16078 GCA_049291415.1 Paracoccaceae bacterium
ACAACCAACAACTCCCGCAATCAGCCTTGGGCAGCAAGACGCCCTTGCAGGCGATGAAGGACTGGCACAAACTCAGACCAGAGCTGTTCAAGAAACAGCCATACTTCCTGCCGGGATGTGACATCTATCCGCCATGTGAAATGGGACGGATTCAATCTGACCACTCCGGGTCTAGTCTATGCAACTTTTGTTGATGACACGACGACATATTCGCTGGGTGTAGGGCGAAAGTTCAACGACAATTGGTCGGGCGCGGTAATCCTGGGCTATGAATCGGCGGGCACCAAACCTACCTCAACAGCGCTGCAACCCTACACCGGATCGCAAAGCATTGGTCTAGCCGTCACCTACACGATGGATAACGTCAAGATTACGGGCGGCGTGACCTATGCCAAGCTGGGCGACCAATTTCTAGGCGGCCCCATCAGCTGGTCAGGTGGTGATGCACTGGCTGCGGGCATCCGCGTGGGAATTTCGTTCTAGGGAGCGGCCGTCACTCCACTGTTGGACAAACACATTAACGATTAAACCCCGCCCCTCTCGGGCGGGGTTTTTCGTTGCCCCCCCCGCCGCGCAGGGCTAACAACGGGGCCGGAACGAAAGGGCCCGCGCCATGATCTACGCCACTGCCGACGCTTATCGCCGCGCCCCGAACAAGCGGGTCTTGCTCTATGGCATGTCGGGTCTGGGCAAGACCCATCTGTCGGCCATGTTGCGCGATGCAGCCCCCGAACAGGGCGGCGGCTGGTTCCACTATTCCGTCGATTACCGGATTGGCACCCGTTACATGGGCGAATACATCGCCGACATGTTCAAGCGTGAGGCGATGAAACAGCCACTGTTGCGGGAACTCTTGCTCAGCGACAGCGTCTATATCGCGTCAAACATCACCTTTGCCAACCTGGCGCCTTTGTCCACCTATCTGGGAAAACCCGGCAACCCCGACCAGGGCGGCCTGCCCTTTGCCGAATACGTCGCCCGCCAGCATCAGCACCGTGACGCCGAGATCAGCGCCACGCTGGATACCGCCCGGTTCAGCGCGCGGGCCGAAGACCTGTATGGCTACCGCGATTTCGTCTGTGATACCTCAGGGTCAATCTGCGAAGTGGTTGATGCCGACAACCCCGATGATCCGGTGATGCGGCAACTGGCCGACAGCCTGCTGCTGGTCTGGATCAAGGGCTCAGACGCCCACCGGGACGAGTTGATCCGCCGCTTTGATCGCGCGCCAAAGCCGATGTATTACCAGCCCGATTTTCTGGCCCAACTCTGGGCCGAATACCTGGCCAGCCATGATCAGACCGAGGCGCAGGTCGACCCCGACGCCTTTTTGCGCTTTGGCTATGCGCGGTTACTAGAGCACCGCAAGCCGCGTTATGCCGCGATGGCGCGCTGGGGCGTCACCGTCACAGCCGAAGAGGTGGCTCAGGTAAAAAGCCCTGACGATTTCAATGACTTGATTGCCAGCGCCATTACCCGCCGCGCGGACTCCTGACCTTAGGACAGACATATGCCGATCACCCTGCCCGAAACCCTGCCCGCCTATGACGTGTTGTCCAAGGAAGGCGTCATGGTGATGTCGCCTGACCGCGCCGCCCAGCAGGACATTCGCCCGCTGCGGATCGGTCTTTTGAATCTGATGCCGAAAAAGATCCAGACCGAGAACCAGTTCGCCCGGCTGATCGGGGCCACGCCCTTGCAGATCGACCTGTCGTTGATCCGCATGACGGAACATCAGACCAAGACCACCGCCGCCGACCATATGGAGACCTTCTACCGTCCGTTTCAGGAGGTGCTGCAGAGCGGCGAGAAGTTCGACGGATTGATCATCACCGGCGCGCCGATTGAACATCTGCCATTCGCTGAGGTCACCTATTGGGATGAACTGCATCAGGTGATGGACTGGACCCAGACCCATGTGCAATCCACCTTTGGCGTCTGCTGGGGCGGCATGGCGATGATCAACCATTTTCACGGCGTGCAAAAACATATGCTGGCGGCCAAGGCGTTCGGCTGCTTCCGCCACCGCAATCTGGCGCCAACCTCGCCGTTCCTGCGCGGGTTCTCGGATGATTTCGTCATTCCGGTCAGCCGCTGGACCGAGATGAAACAGGCCGAAATCGACAAAGCTCCCGGCTTGCGCACGCTGTTGGGCAGTGATGAGGTCGGGCCTTGTCTGATCGAAGATCCCGGCCACCGCGCGCTCTATATCTTCAACCACTTTGAGTATGACAGCGACACGCTGAAGCAGGAATATGACCGCGACGTTGCTTCGGGCACGCCGATCAACGTGCCCTTGAACTATTATCCCGATGATGACCCCAGCCGTCAGCCGCTGAACCGCTGGCGCAGCCATGCCCATCTTTTGTATGGCAACTGGATCAATGAGATTTACCAAAGCACGCCGTTCGATCTGGCCAGGATCGGCACGGACCCCGCAACAGGAGCCCCGTCATGACCCTGCCCTTTGACGGCGCCATCAGCCGCTATTTCAGCGAAACCGCCCCGAAAAGCGTCCGCAAGGCGCTTGAAAAGGCAGACAAGGACGACATCGTGACCAAATCCTACCCTTATGATGAGAAAATCAAGGGCAAGGAGTATGCCACGACGCTAAAGCCGCTGCAGGTGGAACTGGTCAAGATGCAGGCCGACATAAAGGCCAGCGGCAAACGCCTTGTGGTGCTGTTTGAGGGCCGCGACGCTGCTGGCAAGGGCGGCACGATCAAGGCGCTGACCGAAAACCTGAACCCGCGTGTGGCCACCGTGGTCGCCCTGCCAAAACCCACCGACCGTGAGGCGGCGCAGTGGTATTTCCAGCGCTATGTCGACTGGCTGCCCGCCAAGGGCGAGATCGCGCTGTTTGACCGCAGCTGGTACAACCGCGCGATGATCGAGCAGGTCTTTGGCTTTTGTACCCCCGAACAGCGCGTTAAGTTCTTTCGCCAACTGCCTGAATTTGAAGACATGATTGTCGATGAGGGCATAATCTTCCTGAAGATCTGGCTAGAGGTTGGCCGGGCCGAACAGCTGAAACGCTTTCTCGTCCGTGAGGGCGATCTTTTGAAACAGTGGAAGCTGTCTTCCATCGACATCGACGGTCTGCCGAAATGGGATGAGTATTCTGCCGCCATCGACGAGACGATGGAAAAATCTCATTTCAAACAGGCACCCTGGACGGTGATCCTGTCGGATGACAAGAAACGCGCCCGCATTGCCGCGATCCAGACCGTGCTGCACGCGGTTGACTACAAGGGCCGCGATCTGGACGCCATCGGCACGCCCGACGCAAAAATCTGCGGCGGTCCGGCCTTGCGTCCACAGGACTGACGATGAAACGCGGCTATCATCACGGCAATTTGCGGCAGGCGCTGGTTGAGGCGGCTCTGGCGCTGATTGCCCAGAAAGGGCCGCAGGGCTTTACCCTGTCAGAGGCCGCCAAGGCCGCTGACGTGACGCCAGCCGCCGTCTACCGCCATTTTGCCGGCCGAGATGACCTTCTGGCCGAGGTGGCGCGCCAGGGCTTTGACATCTTTGCCGCCTTGATGGATTATGCTTGGAACGACGGCAAGCCCACCGCCCTGGCTGCGTTTGAGGCGACGGGCCGCGCCTATCTGGCCTTTGCCCGCAAATACCCCGGCCATTATCAGGCGATGTTCGAAAGCGGGTTGCAACCCGCCAATCACCCCGATCTGGCACAGATTGCTTACCGCGCCCGTGCCGCCACCGACCGCGCCGCCGAAGCCATTCTGGCCACGCTGCCCGCCACCAGACGCCCGCCCGCCAGCATGGTCTCGGCCCATATCCGCGCGCTGTCGCATGGGGTGGTCGAGCTGAACCTGCGCGGCAACGGCAGCGGCGCGCCCTTTCCGCCCGAGGAATTGCTGGAAGCGGCAACCGGTATCTATCTGCGCGGTCTGGGCCTGATTCCCGCCGATCATTGAACCGGCCCCGGCATCAACCCCTCGGGGCGCAGTCATTTTGCCGGCAAATCAAACACCGCTACAAACCTGCCGGGCGGCGCCAGCAGGGTCAGCCTGCCTTGCGCGCCATCTGCGATGGCCTGCACGATCGACAGTCCAAGGCCGCTGCCTTCGCCCCCGCCTTGACCACGCTCAAACCGCTGGGTCAGGCGGGCCATGCTGTCAGGCGGCAACGTCGGGGCCTGATTGGTCACCTGCAGCGCGGTCTGGCTCAGTTGCAGCGCAACCGCACCGCTGCCGTGGCGAAGCGCATTCTCGATCAGGTTCCGGGCGACAATCGCAAAGGCATCGGGGTCGATGTCAGATATCACCGGGTCTGCCGGCAGCGTCGCGTCAATCCGCCCCTGCCCCACGCCACGGTCCATTTCCGCCACGACCAGCGCAAGAACCGGGCGCAGGTCTGACGCGGTATCCAGACGCAAACGCCCACCCTCGGCGCGGGCCAACTGCATCAGCTTTTCGGACAGGCGGGTCAGCCGCCTCAAAGCCGTTTCAATGTCGGCCGCCCTTTGAACCGCCTTTGCATCCGTTGTCTCGGCCAAGAGCCGCTGGGTCTGGGCCAGGGCGGCGGCCAGCGGCGTACGCAATTCATGCGCGGCATTGGCGGTAAAGCTGCGCTCTGCCATCAGAGTGCGATCCAGGCGGTGCAACAGCGCGTTGACCGCCCCCGCAACCGGCTTGATCTCATCAGGCAGATCGGCCCCGCCCACCGCCGACAGATCCCGTGGCCCCCGGCTGGCCAGATCGGTGCCGAACCGGCGCACAGTCCGCAGGCTGCGCGCGACAATCCAGATCACGCCCAGACAGCCTAGCGGCAGGATCACGATCAAGGGCATCGCCAGCGCGATCATCATCTCACGCGCCGCCTCGGCCCGGTGACTTAGCGGCTCGGCGATGGCGATGATGACGGTGCCTTGCAGCGCGGTATCATAGTAAAGGCGATGGCTGACGGTCTGGTGAAACCCCATCCCGTCATAGGCCGGAAAATCTGCGGCGTTGGCGGCATGTGATTGCATCAGAACCCGGCCCAGGTTGTCGCGCACGATATAGGTGAAAAATTCCTCATGTTCGCGCAACGTCGCAATGCGCTGGTCAATCCCGACCTCTTCGCGGCCGATAATTTCCGACACGGCCAGCGGCAAGATGCGTTGCGCGGTTTCTTCCAGCGCGGAATCGAACACTTCGTTCATCTCGGCTTTGAGCAATGTGGCGGTGACCCAGGCCGTGGCCAGCCACATCAGAACCAACCCCGCCCCCAGCGCCAGCGCCAGCCTGCCTTGCAGCGATGACAGCACCTTCACGCGGCCCCCAGGCGGTAACCCAGACCGCGCAGCGTTTGAATCCGGTCGTGGCCCAGCTTTTTGCGCAGGCGGCTGATGTGAACCTCAACCGTGTTGCTTTCCACCTCTGTCTCAAACGAATACAGCCGGTCTTCCAGCTGCGCTTTGGACAGGATTTGCCCGGGTCGCTGGACAAACGCCTCAAACAGCACCCATTCGCGGGCGGTCAGGGTCAGCGCCTTGCCGCCGCGCTGCACGGATTTTGCGGCCAGGTCGATTTTCAGATCACCCAGTGAAACCAAGGGGTTGGGGTTGCCGGAATAGCGCCGCGCCACCGCCCCCAGACGCGCCGACAGCTCTGCCAGATCAAAGGGTTTGACCATGTAGTCATCCGCCCCCGCATTCAGCCCCTGGATCCGGTCGCTGATCTGGTCAAGGGCGGTCAGGATGATGACGGGCGTCACATCGCCCGCCGCCCGCCGTGCGCGCAGGAACGGCAAACCGTGCCCGTCAGGCAGCATCATATCCAACAGGATCAGATCATAACCCGCGACAGCCAGATAGTCTGCCGCCGCATCCAGCCGCATGGCCCAGTCGATGGAGTGGCCGTCGGCGACGATCTGGTCACGCACCGCCGCCCCCAGCACCCGGTCATCCTCGATCAGCAGCACGCGCATGATATGTCCAAACTGGTTCCCTTGGCCCCTTATAGCCGCTTAGCTGAAGCGGATCTGAAGCAGTTTGCCGCAGCGCTTCAGGTCAGCGTCAGCTTCGCCCCCGATAAAGCCCCAACAACACAGGTTTCAGGAGATGGAGCAATGCAGAAATATCTGGGTATCGGAACCCTTCTGATCGGCCTTTTCGCTGCGGGGTCCGCTTTTGCCGATGACGATGATTGCAACGTGCCGATGGCGAACTGGCAGCCGCGTGAGGCCGTTCAAAAAATGGCCGAGACGAAGGGCTGGACCGTGCGCCGGATCAAGGTTGATGACGGGTGCTATGAAATCAAGGGTCAGGATGCCGAAGGGCACCAGATCAAGGTGAAGGTCGATCCCGGATCATTGGCAATTCTAAAGATCAAGTATGACGACGATGACGCCCCGCGCCGTAAGGGCGAGAGCGAGGCCGCCCCGTCCGGCAGTGTAACGCCGCCGGCGAACGATTTGTTCACCCCGGGCACAAAGCCGGTGGTCGAGTAGGCGCGCGTACCACCCGCGCAATGGATGACAGCACCCCCGCTGTCATCGCCCCCCCACATCCCCCATCAGGAGACTTCAGATGAAAACTCTGCTCACCGCGCTGGCCGTGTCCACCGCCCTAGGCGGCCCCGCACTGGCCCGCCCCATCACCCTGACCACCAGCCTGAACCAATATGGCGGCGATGGCGCCTATCTTGCGATCTATCTGACGGACGCCAAAGGGGCCTATGTCGGGAGCCTGTGGATGGCAGGCGGCAAGGCGAAATATTACGAGCATCTCAGCGATTGGTATCGCGCCACCGGCGGTGCCCCGGCGCAGATTGATGGCATCACCGGGGCCAGCGTTGGCGCCGGCCAAAGCTTGAAGATCACGATGGATCTGGCGGATGCGCTGTTTGATGCAGGCTATTCACTGCACATTGATGCAGCGGTCGAAGAGATGCGCAACAGCCCCTCAGAGGTGGTGGTGCCGCTGACGACATCTGGCGCGGGCCAGCCGGTGGCGGGCCGCCGCTACATCCGCTCATTCACCTACGACATGTAAAAGGGAATACCCGGTCATGCTGCGTGCCTTGCATAAATTCCCCGGCCTCATCGCCGCAGTGCTAGCTGTTTTTCTGGCGCTGACGGGCGCTGTGCTTAGCGTGCTGCCCGCACTGGAGGCAGCACAGGCTCCGGCGCAACCTGACCCGACCCTGACGGTTGCCAACCTGGCGCAGCGGATCGTAGCCAACTATCCGGGGGTAGAGCAGATCCGCCGCGCGCCGTCCGGCCAGATCACCGCGTTCTATTTCGAGTCCGGCCAACCCGGCGCGGTGGTGATTGATCCGGTCACAGGCAAATCGGTGGCTGATTACGCGCCGTCGGGGTTTCAGCGCTGGATGACCAATCTGCACCGCTCAATGTTCCTGGGCGATGCGGGTCGGTTGACGGCGGCGGCGGGGGCGGCGGCGCTGCTGTTGCTGTCGGTCTCAGGAGTGATGCTGATGCTGCGGCGGGTTGGGGGCTGGCGTCGGCTGTTTTCCCGACTGAACGGGCCCCAGACCGGACGGTTGCACGTCAGGATCGCCCGGCTATCGGTTGCGGGTCTGGCCCTGTCGGCGCTGACAGCACTGTTCATGACGGCCAGCACCTTTCAACTGCTGCCGCAGCAGGACGGTGTGGTTTTTCCAACCGAAGTCAGCGGCCAGACCGGCACCGCCCCCGGAGCCATTCCCCTGTTGCAGGGCACAAGGGTGGATACATTTCGCGAACTGACCTTTCCCTATCCGGGCGACCCCACCGATGTGTTCACGCTGAAATCCAACACCGGCGAAGGGTATATCGACCAAGGCACCGGCGCGGTTCTGGTCTGGGCAGATGCGGGCTTTTGGCAGCGTCTGGATGAGACGGTTTACATGCTGCACACCGGCCAGGGCATGGCGTGGCTGGGGCTGATCCTGGGGCTGATGGCGCTGGCGGTGCCGGTCATGGCGGCGACGGGGGTGGCTTTATGGCTGCAATCGCGCCGGTCGCGGCCACGGATCACCGGCAATGTGGCTGCCTCAGCCGCCGAGACGATCGTGCTGGTCGGCAGCGAAAGCGGCAGCACCTGGGGCTTTGCCGCAACCCTGCAGGCCGCCCTGCGCCAGGCCGGGCAAAAGGTTCACACTGCGCCGTTGTCGCAATTCAACCTTGCCCGCTACACGCACGCCAAGCGGTTGATCGTGCTGAGTGCAACCTATGGCCAAGGCATCGCACCCACCAGCGCCAAGGGGTTTCTGGACCGGCTGGCGGCCCTGCCCCGGGCGCCGGATATCGCGCTGGCGGTGCTGGGTTTTGGTGACCGACAGTTTCCCCAATTCTGCGCCTATGCGGCAGAGGTGGCGCGTGTGGCAGATGCGAAAGGCTGGTCCCAGCTGATCCCGTTCGCGACGATTGACCGCCAGTCTCCGCAAGAATTTGCCCGCTGGGGGCATGATCTGGGGGCGGCACTGGGGTTGCCGCTGCTGCTGTCGCACAGCCCGGCCATCCCGCGCAGCCATCTTCTGAGGCTGATCTCGCGCCGCGATTATGGGGCAGAGCTGCAAACTCCGTCGTCAATCCTGCGCTTTGCCATCCCGGCAAAAGGGCGGTTTGACTGGCTGACCGGGCGCGGTTTCGGGCGGTTTGCGGCGGGTGATCTGCTGGGTATCGTGCCGCAAGGTTCACCCGTGCCGCGGTTTTATTCGCTGGCCTCCGGGCAGGCCGACGGGTTCATTGAAATCTGCGTCAGCCGTCACCCCGGCGGGCTATGTTCGGGCCAATTGCTGGGCCTTGCGCCCGGCGACACCGTGCAGGCGTTCTTGCGCCCCAACCCCGACTTCAAACCAGCCCGGGGACGCAAGCCCTTGATATTGATCGGTGCGGGAACCGGGATCGGACCCTTGGCAGGCTTTGCCCGGGCCAATCACACCCAACGCGGCATGCATCTCTATTTCGGCGCGCGGCACCCGGATAGCGATCTGTTCTACGGGCCCGAGATTCGGGACTGGCAGGAAACCGGGCAACTGACGTCGGTCAGGACCGCCTTTTCCCGCACCAGCGCGCGCAGCTATGTGCAAGACGCCCTACGTGCCGATGCCGCCCGGATTGCCCATCTGATCGCCGACGGTGCGCATATCATGGTCTGTGGTGGGCGCGATATGGCCGCCGGTGTGGCCGCCGCCATGGCCGAAATACTGGCCCCGTCCGGATTGACCCCGGCGGTGTTGAAAGCAAAGGGGCGCTATGTCGAGGATACCTACTGATCCCTCCCGCCACCGGCTGGGCGGCCCGACCATGGGCACCTGCTGGTCAGCGCTGTTCTTTGCCGACCCGGCAACGGATACCGCGCCGATCCACGCGGCATTGGCACATAGCGTCGCACTGGTTGACCAGCAGATGTCCACCTGGAAGCCGGACAGCGATCTGATGCGGATCAATGCCGCAACGCCGGGCGAATGGGTCGTTGTGCCTGCCGAGTTGTTTGAGGTTCTGGACATGGGGCTGACAATTGGTCGGCTGTCGGCGGGGGCCTTTGACGTGGCCATGGGCGATGTGGTCACCGCCTGGGGCTTTGGCGCGAACCCCGCGAACGCCGGGGCGATCCGCGCGATGCTGGGACAGGCGCGGCGCCCGGCGCATCAGTTTCTGGAGGTGCTGCCACACGCGCGGCTGGTCCGTAAGCTGGCCCCGCTGGCGCTGGATCTGTCTGGTATTGCAAAGGGTTATGCGGTGGACCTGATGACGGCCGCGCTGCAGCGCTGTGGGATTGCCAATGGCCTTCTGGGTCTGGACGGCGAAATGCGCGCCTTTGGTCTGCGACCGGATGGCACGCCCTGGACTATCGCCGTTGAACGCCCCGACTACGAGACGCGCGCGCCGCTGTCGATGCTGGAGGTCAGCGACCGTGCCGTGGCCACGTCAGGTGACTACCGACACTGGGTAGCGGTGGGGGACCAGCGGCTGTCGCACACCATGGACCCGGCGCGCGGCGGGCCCCTGACCCAATCCCCCGCTTCGGTCACCGTTATGGCGCAAACCTGCATGGCCGCAGATGCCTGGGCCACGGCGCTGATGGTGGCCGGGCCAGAGACGGGCGCGGCTTTGGCGCGGGAAAACGGGCTGGCCGCGCTGTTCATTCACCGCGATGGCGGCCAGTTGCGACAAACGCGGATCGGTTTGTGACCTGCCGCGCCTGTGCCGCGCAGCCCTAGCGGAACAGCATCAGGGCTGACGGGCTCCACGCCACTTCGACCTTGGTGCCCACATCCAGCACCGGACGGCCGGGAACGTTGCGCATGGACAGGCGCACCTCGACATCTGTGCCACCCAGATAGACATCGTAATAGGTCATGTCGCCAAAGTAGATCACCTCGTCGATCAGCCCGTCAACTGTGCGTTCCGAGGTGGTCTGGCCGGGATAGAGCAGGGTCAGCGTCTCGGGGCGCAGGCCAACCACAGGTTCTTCGCCCATAGGCGGCGGCGCCTGTGAGATGTCCAGATCAACCTGGCCCAGACCTTTGGCGTCAACCGTCAGCTTGTCGCCCGCTTCCGACAGGATGGTGCAGGGGATAAAATTCATCGTGCCGATGAAATCCGCGACTTTCTTTGAATTCGGACGGCGATACAGGGTTTCAGGATCGGCCAGTTGGACGATCTCACCCTCAAACATCACGGCGATGCGGTCTGACATGACCAGCGCCTCTTCCTGATCATGCGTCACCAGAATGAAGGTGATGCCGACCTGGCGCTGCAGCTTGATCAACTCCACCTGCATATGTTCGCGCATCTTTTTGTCCAAGGCGCTCAGCGGTTCGTCCAGCAACAGAACCTTTGGCTTCAGGATCAGCGCGCGGGCCAGTGCCACGCGCTGGCGCTGCCCGCCCGACAGGGCATGGGCCGCGCGGTCGCCAAACCCCGTCAGGCCGACCATTCCCAGCGCTTCCTCGACCGCTGCGGCCTTTTCCGCCTTGGATCGCGGGTCTTTGCGCAGGCCAAAGCCCACGTTCTCGGCCACCGACATATGCGGGAAAATCGCATAGCTCTGGAACACCATATTCGTCGGGCGCGCATTGGCGGCAACGTGGACCATGTCCTTGCCGTCAATCATCACCGCGCCGGAGGAGATATCCTCAAACCCCGCGATGGTGCGCAACAGCGTGGTCTTGCCGCAGCCCGAGGGGCCAAGCAGCGAGAAGAACTCCCCCGCGCGGATGGTGCCGTTGATGCCCCTGAGGGCGTGATAATCGCCATAATACTTATGGACGTCCTTGAACTCGATCATGGTGGGTTTGTCAGACGTCACAGGAAGCCTCCGGTATCATTGCCGCCGGCTTTCGCGATGCCGCGACGGCGGAAATATTCGGCGATTGTCAAAAGCAGGATGGAAAAGGCGACCAGGATGGTTCCCAGCGCCAGCATGGCGGGAACTTTGGCCGGGAAACGGAACTGGCCAAAGATATAGGACGACAGCACAGGCTTGCCTGAGCCAAGAAAGTTGGCGACGACAAATTCGTCGATTGAGATGGTAAAGCAGATCAGAAAGCTGGCCATGATCCCCGGCATCACCAGAGGCAGGATGATCAGCCGAAAGGTTGACCAGGGTGTCTCGCCCAGATCAAGGGCTGCCTCTTCCAGCGATTTGTCCAGGCTTTGAAAGGCCGAGGACAGGATCGCCACCGCAAAGGGCGTGCATAAGAGAATGTGGCCCATGATGATGGTCATCAGAGACAGCGGAATGCCGATCGAGAGCAGCACCACCAACAGCGCCATGGCGACAATGATATCGGGCAGCACCAGTGGCAGCATGATCAGGCCCATGATCCCGGTCTTGCCCGGAAACTTGTAGCGCACCGAGGCGCGGGCGGCGAACACGCCCAGCGTGGTCGACAGCGTGGCCGTACACAGTGCGATGATCAGGCTGCGCCCCAGCGCCTCACGCAGGTTCTGATCGGCCCACATCTCGCCAAACCATTGGGTGGTGAACCCGCTGAGCGGAAACGACACCACCTTTGAATCGTTAAAGGCGAACATCGGCAGAATGATGATCGGCCCATAGAGAAAGAGCAGATAGAGGATGGCATAGCCGCGCAGGCCCTGACCTTTTTTCATTTCTTGCCCCCAATGTAGCGTCGGTTCCAGACCACAAAGATGATCGAGATCACGGCCACAATCGACATTGCCGCCACCGCGATCGCCGATCCCATCGCCTGATCGCGCTTGGTCAACATCTCGGTTTCCATCAGATTGGCGATCATCGGAACCTGTCCGCCGCCAATCAGCTTGGGCGTCACATAATCGCCCACCGTGGGGATAAAGACGATCAGAACGGCAGCAATCACTCCCGGCATCGTCAAAGGCAGCGTCACCCGCAAAAAGGTGGACCAGCGCGATTCGCCCAGATCCTGTCCCGCCTCCAGCAGCGATCGGTCGACCTTTTCCAGACTGACAAAGATAGGCAGCACCGCAAAGGGCGCAAAGGCATGCGCCAGGGTGATGGTGATTGCCGCGACGCCGTTGGCCAGGATATTGGCCGGCTCCAACCCGATTGCGGTCAGAAAATTGTCGACGATGCCGTTATAGCCCAGGATCGTGCGCCACAGGGCCACACGGATGATATAGCTGGTCCAGAACGGGATGGTGATCAGGAACAACCACAGGCTTTTGCGTTCGGGGCGGACATGAAAGCTGACGAAATAGGCAATCGGATAGGCCAGCGCCACGGTGGCAAAGGTCACCAGCATAGAGATCACCAGCGAGCGGCCCATGATGACAATATAGATTGCATCTGACACGCCATCGCGGAACCGCGCCCAAAGCGAGGCGGTCGGATCCTCAGACGGCATCCCTGCCGCGATATAGGACAGCAGGTTCTGCCCCCCCTTCATCTTGAAGAGGTCGTAATAGTTGTCCAGCGTGACGGGCAGACCGACCTTGCCCTTGTCACCGGTCAGCACCGAATAGATCAGAACGGTCGCCAAGGGCGCCGCCAGCAGCAGCACCGCATATAACGCGGGCGGAGCGACCAGTTTCAGGCCCGCCTTCGTTTCCGAAGTCATGGTTTTCGCCATTTCGCCCCCTGCAGTCCGTACGTCTTTTGTTTGATCAAATTCTGACGCCGTATTGGCCGCAGATCAAGCAAACTTTTTGACAATCGCGTCAAGAAACGAAAAGGCAGCCCGCATCCGAACTGCCTTTGGCAACAAAAACCCTGCACTGTCGGCAGTTTAGCCGGCGATACGCTCAATCGCGATGGCGCGCTTTTTCAGCTCTTCATAGAGGGTGGGAACAATCCGGGTCGCCCCAACCGCCACTCGCAGCGCGTCCGAGATGCGGCTTTCGATCCCGGCGGCCGCGGCAACCCGCCAGATCATCCGGCGGGCCACACCATCGTCATAGACGATTTCGGTCTCACCCGCGCGCTTGCGCCAACCCAGAAAATCGGCCCCGCCATGCGGGGAGTGGAAAGAAGATTGCTGTCCCATTTTCGGGTCTCGTTTTTGTTGCTGCTCTGTGTGGAATCTTTCTGTGGTCCGCAGCGATGCGTCAACGCACAGCTGCGTCAGGACCGCGTGATTACCGCGCGGCATGAATCCTTTCTGCCACAATGGCGCAGTTTGTCCGGACCCCGGACACACGCCCGCCAAATCGCCGCCACAATCGCGCCACAATCAGGGCCGGCGTCGATGCAAAGACCGGTCTCGGCGCAGGCAGGCAGAGAATCACACCACCAGCCCGCCGGGCGGATTGCCCAACAGCCGCACCAGCACGGTCAGCGCCGCCTCAAACTCATCGCGCGGCAAATGCCCGGCCACTGCCAGCCGCACCGCATTCGGGGCCCGCCCGCCGACCAGCGCATATTCGTCGGCCGGGCGCACCAGCACGCCACCTGCCTCAGCCATGCGGGTAAAGGATGACACCCTCCAGCCCTGCGGCAACATCAGCCAGCCAAAGGGAACCCCCGCCTGCCAGCGCAGATCATAGCCACCCAGAAGGTTGACCATCATCTGCAACCGTTCGGCAAACACCGCCTGAACCCGCGACCGGATCTCGGCCGCAGCCCCCGAAACCAGTAATCCATGCACCAGTTCGGCAACAGGACGCGACAGCGCGTAAAACGAGTGTTGTGCCGACAACCGCCCGGCGTCGCCCATGCCCACCGGGCAGATCACATAGCCAAACCGCAGGGCGGCCGAGATCGTCTTGGACAGGCTGCCGATGTGCCAGACCCGCTCGGGCGCCAGCGCACGCAGGGATGGCAGGGTGCTGTGTACCACCGAATAGCAATCATCCTCGATCACCTGCAGATCGAATTTCCGGGCCAGATCCATCAGTTGCGCCCGCCGCTGATGCGACATCCGGCCCGCGGTAGGGTTCTGCGCTTCGGTCGTCAGACACAGGATCTGGGCGCTGTGGCGGCGGCAGGCGGCCTCTAATGCGACCGGCAGCATGCCGTCTTCGTCAATCTCAACGCCGACCACATCGGCCCGCGCCGCCCGCGCGGAATAGCGAAAGCCGGGATAGGCCAGCTCTTCCACCAGAACGGTGGGCCGGTCGCCACGAAGACAGCAGGCCAGGATCAGGCCGATGGCATTCTGCCCGCCCGTGGTCAGCATCACGTCCTCGGGGCCGACCTGGCCCAGAATACGGTCACCCAGCCAGTCGATGATCGCCGCGCGCAACGGTGCCTCGCCGGTCTGGCTGGTATAATCCAGCCAGCTTTCATCCACGTTATCGGCCATTGTGCGCAGTGTGGCGCGGAACGCCTCGGCCTGCCCGACAAAGGGCACATGCGGCGGGCGCAGGTCGATCAGCCCGGTTTCGCCGCCGGTGATCCGCTCTTGGTACAATGGTTGGGTTGGGCCCAGACGCGGGCTTTGTGCGGCCACAAAGGTGCCGCGCCCGACTGTGGCGGCCAGCACGCCTTCTTGCGTTGCCAGCTGATAGGCGCGCGCCACCGTTCCCGGCGTCAAATGCAATCTCCACGCCAGATCGCGCACAGTGGGCAGTTGCGCGCCCGGTGCCAACTGGCCCGAGCGAATGGCATCGCGCAAGGCGCGGCTAAGCCCCAGGTATTTCGGGCCGGGGTATTGAGCCAGATCCGGCTGCCAATTTGTATCAGTCACAAGATATCTCTGGCGGTTCGCCCAGCGGAATTGCTAGGTTACAATAACACGCCGTCGATATTGTATCAACACAAAGGTCAGGCCATGGCACAGATCGAATTGCACCCCCACGCATATCCGCTGCGCGCGCCGCTGCCGGCGTTGGTGCGGTTGGTCCTGTCGTTCAATCCGGCCCGCCTGATCACCCGACAGACCACCCGCCGCGCGCTGGCCCGGCTGGACAGCCATCTGTTGCATGATATCGGCCTGCCCGCCGATACCGCCCGCAATGAGGCGACCAAGGCTTTTTGGCAAGACTGACGACCAAACGCTCCCCTGAGCGACCTCGGGCCGGGTAACCGGCCCTTTTTTTCGTCCAAAACCCCAGCGCCATAGCAAAAGGCCCGCCACTGGGGCGGGCCTTTCCAGAAATGTTGCGAAAGATCAGCGCTTCGAGAACTGGAAGGATTTACGGGCCTTGGCCTTGCCATACTTCTTGCGTTCCACCACGCGGCTGTCGCGGGTCAGGAAGCCTGCGGCCTTCAGCGCACCGCGCAGGGCGGGCTCATACAGCTGCAGTGCTTTCGAGACGCCATGCTTGACCGCACCGGCCTGACCCGACAACCCACCACCGGCAACGGTGGCGAACACGTCGAATTGGCCTTCGACATTGGCCACGGTGAACGGCTGGCGCAGGATCATCTGCAGTACGGGGCGCGCGAAATACACCGCCATTTCCTTGCCGTTGACCACGACCTTGCCGGAACCCGGCTTGATCCAGACGCGGGCAATGGCGTTTTTACGCTTGCCGGTCGCATAGGCGCGGCCCAGCTTGTCACGCATTGCCACACGGGGTGCAGCTTCGGCAGCGGCCGGAGCAACAGTGCCCACAGCGGCCTTCAGATCGTCAAGAGACTTGATGTCGGACATGATCAGGCGCTCCGGGTGTTCTTCGGGTTCATGGACTTGACGTCCAGAACGGCGGGGGCTTGCGCCTCATGAGGATGCTCGGC
>JBATPI010000148.1:0-5379 GCA_049291415.1 Paracoccaceae bacterium
ACCCGAGGGCGGGCGTGGGCCTTCGGTCAGCCGCCGCACCAGCGTTTCGGGATCGGGCAGGTCGGCGACATGGGTCAGCCGGATCACCGCCATCTCGGCCGCCATCATGGCGTTAGGGGCCAGGCCCACTTCCTCCAGCGCCTTCAGCAGCATCTGCCACATCCGGCCCAGCGACCGCATCGACAGCCGCGCAGCCATCTCCAGCCCGCGAGACCGCTCATCGGGTGGCACCGTCGGGTCATCGGCGGCTTCTGGGGTGATCTTGATGACGGAAATCCAATGCGACACCTCGGCCAGATCGCGCAACACCGCCATCGGATCGGCCCCGTCGGCATATTGGCCCGACAGTTCGGCCAAGGCCGCAGCCGCATCACCGCGCAGGATCATGTCGAACAGATCCAGCACCCGGCCCCGATCGGCCAGCCCCAACATGGCGCGCACCTGCTCGGCCGTGGTTTCCCCCGCGCCATGCGCAATTGCCTGATCCATCAGGCTCATCGCATCGCGCACCGACCCTTCGGCGGCGCGGGTGATCAGCGCCAGCGCATCGGGAGCCAACGTGGCCCCCTCGGCAGCGGCGATCTTTTCCAGATGGGCGATCATCACCTCAGGCTCGATCCGTTTCAGGTCAAACCGCTGACAGCGTGACAGCACCGTCACCGGCACCTTGCGGATTTCCGTGGTGGCCATGATGAATTTGGTATGCGCGCGCGGTTCTTCCAGCGTCTTCAACAGCGCGTTGAAGGCGTTGATCGACAGCATATGCACTTCGTCGATGATGAAGATCTTGAACCGCCCCTCGGCGGGCCGGGTGTTCGCCATCGCATTCAGTTCGCGGATATTATCCACGCCGGTTGACGAGGCCGCGTCAATCTCCAAGACGTCAAAGAACCGCCCCTCGGAGATGCCGATGCAGGGCTTGCACACGCCGCAAGGTTCGGTCGTCGGCCCGCCTGTGCCATCGGGGCCGATGCAGTTCAGCCCCTTGGCGATGATCCGCGCGGTGGTGGTCTTGCCCACGCCGCGCACGCCCGTCATCACAAAGGCATGCGCGATCCGGTCCGCCGCAAAGGCGTTTTTCAGCGTGCGCACCATCGCCTCTTGTCCGATCAGATCGGCAAAGGTCTGCGGGCGATACTTGCGCGCCAGCACCTGATAGGATTTCTCGGACGTGTCGGACATTCTGCACCCCATGACTCGGGGGCCAGATTAGGGCGCGGGGGCGGCAAGGTCCATCGGGAAGGACGACGGCATGGCATTCAGCATCACGGATCTGGCCGTGGCGGGCGGGCGCGTGGCCCTGTCGCCAATGCCGGGGTGGCGCGGGACCTACGCGCAGGATCTGGCTGCGGTGCTGCGGTTTGCGCCCGCACTGGTTGTCAGCATGACCACGGCGGCAGAGATGGGGGGACTGGATCTGGGAACGGATCTGGCGCGGGATAGTATCGCATGGCGACACCTGCCGGTGGCCGATTTCGGCGTGCCATCGGCCAAGGTTGCTGCCCTCTGGCCTGCCATTTCAGCCGAAGTTCAGGCAGTTCTGGCCAGCGGGGACCGGGTTTTGGTGCATTGCATGGGCGGCTGCGGGCGATCCGGCATGGCGGTGCTGCGGCTGATGGTCCAGGCGGGAGAGCCGCCTGCCACAGCCTTGGCCCGCCTGCGCGCGGCGCGCTCCTGCGCGGTGGAAACCGACGCCCAGCGTGACTGGGCCTTGGGTAAAACTGCCGCAATGTGATCGCGGAGTCGGTCCTTGCTGCGCTGCAGCCAAAGCCTTAGGTATACCGCATTCCTTGGCAACCCTGACAGGAGGCGCCGACCATGCAGCCAGACATGCTGAAGCTGGTCAAGAAATCGGTGCTGTTCTCATCGCTTCCGGATCCGCTGGTCGACACGCTTTTGGCCAATGCGCGGGTGCGCGATTTTGACCGTGGCGCGACGATCTTCTTGCAGGGCGAACGTGCCAGCGCGATCTATCTGGTCGCCGAAGGCTGGGTGAAACTGTACCGGATCGCGCCGAATGGTGCCGAGGCGGTGGTCAGCGTCTTTACCAAAGGTGCCAGTTTCGGCGAGGCAGTGGCCTTTCGCCATGACACTTATCCGGTCGCGGCCGAAGCGGTGACCGATTGCCGACTGATCCGGATTGAGGCCGACGCCTTTCTGCGCGCGATCCGCGAAAACCCGGAACTGGCGATCTCGATCCTGTCGGCCACCTTTGCGCATCTGCATGCGCTGGTCAGTCAGGTCGAGGCGCTGAAGGCGCAGACCGGGGCACAGCGTGTGGCGGAATTTCTGCTGGAACTGTCGACTTGCGAAAAAGGCGGCTGCGAGGTGACCTTGCCCTATGACAAGGTGCTGATTGCGGGCCGTCTGGGGATGAAGCCCGAAAGCCTTAGCCGCGCCTTTGCCCGGCTGCGCGATCAGGGCGTGACGGTGCGCAACAACTTGGCAGTGATCGACGATGTGGTGGCCTTGCGCGACTATGTCGAGGAAGATCCCGCGCTGGCCTGGGCCAAGCCATGACGTCGCGCCTGCAGACGGCTTTGGCCGCGATTGATGCGGCGAATGCGGCTGACCCGAAGGCCGAGGCGCTGATCTATGGCCAGCGGATGACGGCAGAGCTGGCGCGTCTGGTGCCGCAAGCGTCCGACGTCCTGCAGATCGCAGCGCGCGGTCAGCATGTTGAGCGGTGGCTGTTGGCGCGGGCGGAATTTCCCGAGGGCAAAGCGGGCTATCTGGCATGGCGGATTGCACAGGGCCGCAGACACGGCGCGCGGCTGGCCGGGATCATGGCCGACGCGGGCTATGGCGCCGATCAGTGTGCGCGGGTTCAGATCTTGCTGCGCAAAGAGGGGATCAAGCGTGACGCCGAGGTTCAGGCGCTGGAAGACGTGATCTGCTTTGTCTTTCTGCGCTGGTATTTTGCCGATTTCGCCGCCGGACGTCCGGCAGAGTCGGTGCAGGATATCGTCGACAAGACCGCGCGCAAAATGTCGGCCGAGGGGCGCGCGCGGGTGCTGGACGAATTTTCCCTGCCGGATCCCTTGGCTGCGGCGTTTCGCTAAATCCTAGCCCGCGACGGCCAGTCCGCACAGTGTTACCAACAAGAGCCCCAAGGCCAGATCAAAGCCCCGCTGCCAATCTGGCGCGTCGCGCAAGCCCAGATAGGCGCTGAGGATCACCCGCGCCTTGATTCCCGCCAGCACCAGCACCGCCACCGCCAGCCAGGGCCCATCCTTGCCCCAGACCGCCAGCAGGGTCGAGGCCGCTGACAGGATCAGCAGGAAAATCCACGCGCGGGTGACGCGCTGTGCGGCGGTGATCGGATGGGGGGGATGTGCGCTCATATCAGATAGATCACCGGGAACAGCAGCACCCAGACCAGATCGACCATGTGCCAGAAGGCAGCCCCCGTTTCAACCGCGCGGGGGGTGGCGATCTTGGCCACCAGCGCCAGAAGGATCATGCCCGCCAGCACGTGGGCCGCGTGAAAGCCGGTCAGCAGGAAAGAAAACGTGTAGAACGCATGGGTCTCAGTACCGATGCCTTGGGCGAAAAGGTCGCTGTATTCCGAGGCTTTCAGCGCCAGGAACACTGCCCCCAGGGCGATGGCGGCGGCAGACAGGGCGCGCAGGCGGGGTTTGCGCCCGGCCTCGGCGGCCTGCAGGGCCAGTGCTGCCAACCAGCCCGAGGTGACAAGCACGATGGTGTTCAGGCCCGCCCCGGTGCGGTGCAGATGGCTTTGCGCCTCGGCAAAGCCTGCGGGGTCAGTGATGCGGACCGCCAGAAAAGCGACCAGCCCGGCACCGAAGACGAAGATCTCTGATATGATCAAGACCCACATCATCAATTCGCCCGGCAGCTGATCCAGACCTGATGGCGGCAAGGCCGGGGGCGCTTCGCTCCCCATGCCATTGGATTCTTGAACCAATGGCGACCCCCCTGGCACACCCCCCGAGGATATTTGGGCCAAGATGAAATCCCGGTCGTTGTCTTTGGTGGGATCGGTCATCCCGTCACCAACTGACGATAGATTTGAGGCAGCGCCTGGGTCAGTTTGTCGGGGTTCGGGATCAGCGCAAAGGCACCCTGGCCGAACAGGCGGGGAAACCAGCTTTTGCCGTCGCGGTCGACCGTGATGCCAAAGACGGCATGCCCGGCGCGGCGGGCCTCTAGCACCGCCATGCGGCTGTCTTCGATGCCGTGGCGGCCTTCGTAATGGTCCAGATCGTTGGGCTTGCCATCGGTGATGACCAGCAGCAGGCGGCGTTTGCGCGCCTCTTTGGTCAGGTCGGCCGAGACGTGGCGGATGGCCGCGCCAAGGCGGGTGTAATGGCCGGGCTTCAGCGCGGCGATGCGGGATTCGGTCGCGTCAGACATCGGTTCGGCAAAGGATTTGACCTGTTGCAGGTAGACGCGTTGGCGTTTCAGCGAGGAAAACGCATTGATCGCGAAACTGTCGCCACAGGCATCCAGCCCCCAAGCCAGCGCGGTCAGCGCCTCACGTTCGATATCAATCACCGAGCGACCGTCATGGCCATGGCCGGGGATGGCACTTTCGGTGCTGCGCGAGACATCCAGCAGGATCGACACCGCCAGATCGCGGCGTTCGGGGCGGGTCTGGCGCCAGACGCGGTCATCGCTGGTACCGCAGGCGATGAACTCTACCCGCGCACGCACGGCGCGTTCGGTGTCCAGCACATCGCCATCGGGATAGCCGGGCATTGAGACCAGGCTGGGGCGCAATGCCTCAAACTGGCGACGAACGGCCTGGATCCGGGCATTGGCGCGCGGGTCGGTGCGAAAGGCGGGGATCACGTCGCTGGCCTCGGCGCGCGAGGACAGCACGCGGGCATGGGCGGGCAGGTAGGCGTTGGTGCGGCAATCCCATTCGGGATAGAGGCTGCTGCCTGACAGCGCCTCACGGTCGACATCTTCGGGCGCAAGGTCAAGGTGCAGTTTCAGGCGCGTGGCGGGGGCCTTGTCGATCTGACCAAGGCCGATTTCGTCCTGATCGTCAGCGGCCTTCTTGGCGGTGTCTTCATCGTCGTCTTCGATGCGGCGGTTGAGGTTCAGGAATTCGGTCATCGACAGGATGGCTTCGAACTTGTGCAGGATAAAGCTGTCGCTGCGGTTGGCCTGATCGGATTTGCGGCGCCGGGCGCGGCGGGCGGTTTTCTCTTCGGTCGATTCCTCGGCGGTGCCTTCGGTGGCGCGGGCTTCAACGGCGGTGGTCTCTGACCGCGCGACAGGACGCAGGTCGGGCCACAGCGGCACCGGGCGGAACGGACGGTAGCCGCGCGGGGTCTTGGCGGGCAGGGGGGGCAAAGGGGTGTCTTCGCCCAAGGCAGCGCGGACGCGGGCCTCAACAGCCGCCTCGGC
>JBATPI010000149.1:0-4080 GCA_049291415.1 Paracoccaceae bacterium
CTGACCGATCTGTTCATCCTCCGATGGGCCTCCAAAATTCATAAGGTCCGACAATGGCGCCGAATTCATCGCCAAGAAGGTCCGCGCCCGGAGCGAGGCTGTCGGGCAAAGACCGCCTTCGTCGAACCGGGATCAGCCTGGGAGAACGGATATTGCGTAAGGTTCAACGCCCGGTTTCGCGATGACCTGCGCAATGGCGAGGTGTTCCACACCCTGCGAGAGGCCCAGATACTGATCGAGAAATGGCGCCGCCTCCACAACACAGTCAGGCCGCACAGCGCCTTGGGCAACCGCCCGCACCAGGGGCCATAGTCCAGACAGACCCCAGGCCGACCATGCACTGACATTCAACCCGCACCATTCGATGGGGGCAGTCCAGTTGAAGGAAACGATACGCTAGCTGGAGGCGTTGGCGGGAATGACACCTTGATCGGTGGGGCTGGCAATGATGCCATTTACATAGAAATTTCTCAGGATTTCTTTTGCGAACTCCGCCATGTCGGAGATGCCGGTGTTGGCCAAGATATAGCGCGATGAATCTATCGGGGAATTCCTCGGCTTTCCGCGCCAGTTTCTATCCAACTGCTGGCACTAAGGTCGATACCTTCGGGCAGATGTTCGATTTGTCACTGGACATGTCCAAAATCGGTCAGGTGGCTATCCGGGATGGGCGGAACTCTGCCGGAGCAATCAGATGGTTCTGCGTCCGGCGACTTGCCCAACCCGGAGCCGACCGTTATCCGGTGCAACGCCTCTCGGCACGCGCGAGGGGCAACCTTGGTCGGGAACCTCCCTAACACGGTTCATTGGGCCAGTGCCCTATCGGAGACACAATTTTGGACCATATGGGCAAGAGTCCATGTGGCGAAAACGGCGCTGTTGCGTACGGTTTGGAGAACGAATGGCGACCTATACACGTGTGATTGAGAATCTTGTCCTGACCAGCACTCTGGCTTTGGACGGGCCGGAGTGGAACAACACTCTCATTAGGAATCTGACAATCCAGAACGTCCAGGGCGACGGCATAATGCTGCGCAACGTCGAAAACGTGCGCATAGAGAATGTCACGATCCGCGATGTTTCGGGCGACGGCATCAAGCTGAGCATGACTGGTTCGACGACGAACGTCATCATTGCCAACAGTCTCATCGAGAACACCGGCGGCGATGGTATCAACGCTGGCCATCGTGCGTCCGACGGTGTTGATCACATTGGGCTGCAGATCCTGAACAACACGATCGACACGACCGGCCTTGCGGGTTCGAACACCGGCCTTGTTCACGGCATGTACATTCAAAGCTCTGACCCCCGGATCGAAGGCAATCACATTCTCAATTCGACCGACGGCAACGGGATTTCCATCCGCAGTTCCGGCGTCATCCGCGACAACTTCATCGACACCACCTACAAGAGCGGCATTTCCTATTTTGCAGACCATGCGGCCGGTACCAGCAACATTTTGCTGATAGAGGACAACGTTGTTATCGCCTCCGGAAACGGTGACTCGCGGTCCGATATCGACATTCTCGGCGTATCGTCGGGCAATCTCGGCAACGTCGTGGGTACCATCATCGTGCGCGACAACTTCCTGACGGCAGAAGGCCGCGATTACGTGAGCATCTCGTCCAACTTCTCCAATCTCGGCGGCGTCATCGTCAATGATAACACGTTCGTGCCTGAAGCGACGGCGCGCCTCAACAACGGGACCAACTTAGACGACTGGCTGACCGGCACCGCTGCCGCGGATTGGATGAAGGGTTATCTCGGCAATGACAGGCTTGACGGCGGGCTCGGCAATGACACGTTGTACGGGGACGCGGGCGACGATGTGCTGTCCGGAGGCGATGGCATCAACCATATGTATGGCGGCGCCGGCAATGACCGCTATGTGGCGAACGCGACCGATGTGATCTTCGACAGTTCGGGATACGACACCGTTGAGATCTTCCAAGATGAGGGTGATCTGGTCCTGGATCTGGCGAATTTCGTTGGGATTGAGAGTTTTGAACTCTCTGCCAATGGCAAAGCAGAAATCGTGGGCAGCACTGCCGCCGACACAATCCAGGTTACGTCCCGTGGTGCGTATATCGACGGTCTTGGCGGCAATGACATGCTGACTGGCGGGCGGTACAGCGACACGTTGATAGGCGGCACCGGCAACGATACTCTGTTCGGTGGCACGACCGATACCGATCTGCGCGATATGATCTATGGCGGCGATGGCAATGACAGCATCGACGGCGCCGCCGGAAATGACGAGTTGAACGGTGGCAACGGCAATGACACGGTCATTGGCGGACTGGGGTCCGATACCATCATCGGCAACGATGGCAATGATGTGCTGGGCGGCAGCGGCGGGTCTGACATGATGTTCGGCAACGGCGGCAATGATGTGCTGAACGGTGGCTTTGGTTATGACCGGCTGAACGGCGGGGCGGGGGCGGACAGCTTTTTCCACGCTGGCGTGCTTGATCACGGCAGCGACTGGGTTCAGGACTACAACGCAGCCGAAGGCGACGTGCTGACCGTGGGTCTGGCCGGTGCCACACCGGCGCAGTTTCAGGTGAACTTCAACACCACGCCGGGCGCGGGCGCGGCGGGCGTCGGCGAAGCCTTCGTCATCTACCGTCCCACCGGACAAATCCTGTGGGCGCTGGTCGATGGCGGTGATGACTTGGTGATAAACCTGCAGATCGGCGGCCAGGTCTACGATCTGTTGTCGTAAGCCGTATTCCATTGGCGCAATGCACCGACACTATCGTCAGGAAAGTGGCCAGCTGAAGTGGGCGTCAAAGAGTGGCGTGACCAATGGTGATATCCTCAACGACACCTGTCGCGGTGTAAGAGGGACAAGTGACTCCGCGCCAGAGATGGGGTGGATGCCGCTCTCTCCCCAACGGCGTCGCAATGCGCCAAGCTTGTGATGCTGAAGTCACAAGAGAAACGAGAGGGCATCCATGAAGGAAATTAGCATCATCGGGGTCGACTTGGCAAAGAATGTGTTCCAACTGCACGGCGCGGCCGCGGACGGGACGGTCCTGTTCCGCAAGAAGCTGTCGCGACCGCAGTTCCAGCGATTCATGGCGGACCAAGCACCCTGCCTGGTGGCGATGGAGGCCTGCGGTGGTGCGCATCACTGCGCGCGCGAACTGGAGCGGGCCGGCCACGAGATCAGACTGATCGCGCCACGCTACGTCAAGCCGTTCATCAAGCGGCAGAAAAACGACGCTGCGGACGCGGAGGCGATCGTGGAGGCGGCGCTGCGCCCGACGATGCGCTATGTCGAGCCGAAGACCGGGCATCAGCAGACGCGTTCCATCCTGTTCCGCACCCGCGAGCAGTTCGTGAAGCAGCGCACCGAAGCGGTCAACGCGCTGCGGTCGCACCTGTACGAGTTCGGCTTTGTCGCGCCGGAGGGGATCGGCTATCTCCCCCGCCTTGGCGCCGTCCTTGACGACGCAAACTCGGGTTTGCCGCCACTCGCTCGGGAAATCTGTCGCGAGTTGCTGGACCAGATCGGGCATCTGACCGCCCAGATCAATGCCATGAAAAAGAGGATCGACGCGATTGCCAGGGAGGGCGAGACATCCCGCCGCCTGCAGACGATGCCGGGCGTGGGCCCGATCAGCGCTCTCGCTGTCGAGACCTTTGCGCCACCGATGGGTCAGTTCAAACGCGGTCGGGACTTCGCAGCCTGGCTTGGACTGGTCCCGCGGCAAGCCTCGACCGGCGGAAAGCAGAAGCTCGGGTAAACCTCGAAGATGGGCCAGCGCGACATTCGCCGTCTGCTCGTCACCGGTGCAATGGCCGTGATCCGCTGGGCCCTGCGCCGGGGCGCGCCCGGCAATCCGTGGCTGGCACGCCTCCCTGAACGCAAGCCACCAATGGTCGCGGCCTTCGCGCTGGCCAACAAGATGGCGCGCGGCATCTGGGCGATGATACTGCGCGAAGAAGACTATCTGTCACATCCCGGCAGGAAGTATGGCTGTTTCTTGAACAGCTCTGGTCTGAGTTTGTGCCAGTCCTTCATCGCCTGCAAGGGCGTCTTGCTGCCCAAGGCTGATTGCGGGAGTTGTTGGT
>JBATPI010000150.1:0-23828 GCA_049291415.1 Paracoccaceae bacterium
CTTTGGGGTGATATAGGCCGCGAGAGCGGTAAGGGGAAGATGATGGCTGAAGGTGTGCAGGCGCGGGCGGCGGCGGTAGCGATGCTGAATGCGGTGTTGGGCGAGGGCCAGATGCTGGCTGAGGCACCCGACGCGGCGCTGTCTGCGGCGGATCGCGCGCGGGCCCTGCGGCTGGCTGCCGAGGTTTTGCGGCGGGTTGAGGGCGTGGACCGGGTTCTGCAGGCGCATCTGCGCAAGAAGCCGCCGTTGGCGGTGCTGAACATCCTGCGGCTGGCGGTGGTCGAGCGGTCTTTGGGCGCGCCGGGGCATGGCGTGGTGAATGCAGCGGTCGAGATTGCGCGGCAGAGCAAGCGGACCGGTTCAATGGCGGGCATGGTCAACGCGGTGTTGCGCGCGGTGCCCGAGGGACCGCTGCCCGGCGTGCAGAAGATGCCGCGCTGGATGCGCCAGCCGATGGTGCATGCCTGGGGCCGTGACGTGGTGGCGGCGATAGAGGCGGTGCAGGCCGAGGGGCCGCCTCTGGATCTGACCTGTCGGGCGGGGTTCGAAGAGCCGGAGGGCGAGGTCTTGCCGACCGGATCGGTGCGGCTGGCATCGGGCGGGCAGGTGTCTGCGTTGGCGGGCTATGAGGCGGGCGGTTGGTGGGTGCAGGATGCCGCCGCCGCGATGCCGGCGCGGCTGCTGGGGGCGGGGCCGGGAGAGCGGGTACTGGATCTATGTGCCGCACCGGGGGGCAAGACGCTGCAATTGGCGGCAACCGGGGCGTCGGTGGTGGCGTTGGACATGTCAGAGCCGCGATTGGGGCGCTTGCGTGATAATCTGGCGCGCTGCGGGTTGGAGGCCGAGGTGGTGGTGGCCGATGCCTTGCAGTGGCAGCCGGGCGAGGCGTTTGATGCGATCTTGCTGGATGCGCCCTGTTCGGCGACGGGCACGCTGCGGCGGCACCCGGATCTGCCCTATGTGAAGGACGGATCCGAAGTGCCGGGGCTGGTTGAGTTGCAAGCGGCGCTTTTGGACCGGGCCTTGGGCTGGCTGAAGCCCGGCGGGCGGCTGGTCTATGCCACCTGCTCTTTACTGCCCGAAGAGGGTGAGGAGCAGCTGGCCGCCGTGCTGGCGCGGCATCCGGGGCTGGTGGCCGAGCGGGCCGAACTGGCGGGGGTTGAGCCCGCGTGGTGGACCGAAGGTGGTGGGCTGCGGTTGCGGCCGGACCACTGGGCCGACCGCGGCGGGATGGACGGCTTTTTCATGGCCCGGCTGCGGGTGGTTGGCTGACACCCAATGCCTGTCCGGGAATCAGGCGGGCGACGTCTGAGCGTGGCACGACGCTGTTCGGCGGGCGCTGGGCCGATCAAATCGACAGGTCAATCGTGACTGGTTCAACGCGGCGGCTGGGGCGCGGTTCCCTATCGGGCTACAATTTATTTGCACGCAGGCCGGGATGGCGATGATCCGCCTGAGAGATCACAGCGTAAGGGGTATATGACGTTTGATGCAGACAGCAGCGGAAACCTTGATGCGCAGGTCCTGGAGCGGCCCTATGATGTTGCCCGAAGCGGGGTGCCGCAGGGCAACAAGGGTTGGGGCAAAGGCGTGGCAGTGAAGACCGACGACAAGGCTGCATTGGATCAGGTGGATTGGGCGGCGCTGATGGTGCGGGTGCGTGATAGTGCCGACCGACAGGCTTTTGCGCTGTTGTTTCAGCACTTTGCGCCCCGAGTGAAAGGGTTTTTGATGAAATCCGGTGCGTCGGCGGGGCTGGCTGAGGATTGCGCGCAGGACGTGATGGCGACGCTGTGGCAAAAGGCCCATCTCTATGATCCGGCAAAGGCCGGTGTGGCGACGTGGGTGTTCACCATTGCCAGAAACCGCCGGATTGATGCCTTGCGCAAGGCGCGCAGGCCTGAGCCCGAGGATCTGGACTGGGCCATAGGCGATGATGCGCCGGATCAGGCCGACGTCTATGCAGCCCAGGAAGATGCGCGGGAATTGGGCCGGGCGCTGCAAGCGCTGCCTTCGCCGCAGCGAACCTTGATTGAGCGCGCCTATTGGGGCGATCGGTCGCAAACGGAACTGGCAGACGAAACCGGCCTGCCTTTGGGAACAATCAAGTCGCGGATCCGGCTGGCGCTGGAACGGCTGCGGCGGGAGATGACAAGCGAATGAGCACAGAGATGACCAAACACGGGGCAGGCACGGAAGCTGCGGCGATCCGGCATCACCTGACGGACAAAGTTCTGGCGGCCTATGCCGGGGGCGATCTGCCCGAAGCCTTTGGGCTGGTGGTGGCTGTGCATCTGTCGATGTGCGATGAATGCCGGGCGCAGGCCATGGCGCGTGATGCGCTGGGCGGGGCGGTTCTGGATACGGGCGCGTCTGAAGCGATGGGCGCGGATGCGCTGGCGGCTGTGATGGCCCGGCTGGATGCGGCCCCGGCAAAGGCGCAACCGGACAAGCCATCTGCCAAACACGATGTGCCGGCCCCCCTGGCCGATTACATTGGGGGTGATCTGGCCTCTGTAAAGTGGAAATCGGTGGGCAAGGGCGTGCGGCAGGCGATCTTGCCGACCGACAGCGCCGCGTCGGTCCGGTTGTTGCGGATCCCGGGCGGGATGGCGGTGCCGGATCATGGCCATCGGGGTATGGAGATGACGCTGGTCCTGCAGGGGGCTTTTGCCGATGCGACCGGGCGGTTCGGGCCGGGCGACGTCGAGATTGCGGGCAGCGACCTGGAGCATACGCCGGTGGCCGAGGCGGGCGCGGATTGTATCTGCCTGGCCGCCACCGACGCGCCCTTGCGGTTCCGGGGTCTGTTGCCGCGGCTGGCGCAGCCGTTCTTTCGGATCTGAACAGGGTCAGCCTAGCGAATGGTGGGTGAACCTGCCGCGCGGGCGGCAGAACCTCCCACCCTACGGCAGGTAAAACCGTACAGCGAGAACCGGCCCGCCGGTAAGACGGGCGGCCTTGTCGGTTACGATCAGGTCTTCGGGGGCCATCTCCCGGCCGTTCACCTGTGCCGGTGCCAAGGCGTAAAGGGCCAAAAGCCCATCGGCGGGCAGGGTGACCGTGGTCTCAACCGTAACCTGAGGGGGCGGCAGTTGGGCCGCCGTCATCACGTTGAAATCGTCGGACGGTTGGCCGTGGGTTTCGCTGGCGGTGACCAGCGCATCACCGGAAAAGGCCACCGGAATCAGGGGATCGCAGCGCAGATCCAACCCCGGGCCCAACAGGCGAAACCCCGCCCCTGTCAGCACCGTCAGATTGCGGGCGATGCCCGGAAAGACCGAAAACGGGCCATCTTCGATAACCGTGGCACGCGACAGGCGGGCGAGAAGTTGGCCTTCGCGGTCAATTCTCAGCATCTCGATCGTCGTGCCCCGACCGTTTTTCCACGGCTGATGGGTGTAATCGGCGGGGGTCAGATGCTTCATTCGGCGGCTTTCGGGGTTAGTAGGGGGGGCGGTGCGACGACCGGGGGCGGGGTCAGGTCGGGGGGCAACTCTTCAAAATCAAAATTATCCAGGCGGCGGGCGCGTTTGGTGGCTTTGTCGGATGAGATCTTGATCTCTTCGAGATCTTTGGCGGCCTGCCCGAAGTGGCGGTCGAGATTTTCAACCCTTTGGCCCAGGCGGTCAACGTCGGAATAAAGCAGCGCGAGTTCACGGCGGATCGCACCCGCCTGTTCGCGCATCCGAGCGTCTTTCAGGACCGCGCGCATGGTGTTCAGCGTGGCCATGCAGGTGGTGGGTGAGACGATCCAGACCTTTAGCGCGAAACCTTCGCGCACGACTTCGGGAAAGTTGGCGTGCAGTTCTGCGTAGACGGCCTCGGACGGCAAGAACATCAGGGCGCCGTCGGCGGTCTCGCCTTCGACAATGTATTTCTCGGCAATGGCGCGCAGGTGGGTGCGGACGGCGATGCGCAGGGCCTGGCCGGCCTCTTGCGCGGCGCGGGGGGTGTCGGCGCGGCGGAGGGATTCGTAGGCTTCCAGCGGGAATTTGGCGTCGATGACGATGGGTCCGGGCGGGTTGGGCAGGTGGATCAGGCAGTCGGCGCGGCGGTTGTTGGAGAGGGTCGCCTGCATGGTGTAGGCGTCTTTCGGCAGCGCCTTTTGCACGATGTCATGCAATTGGATTTCGCCAAAGGCGCCGCGGGTTTGTTTGTTGGAGAGGATGTCTTGCAGGCTGAGGACATTGCCTGAGAGTTTTTCGATATTGGCCTGAGCTTTGTCGATGGTTTCCAGCCGTTGCTGGAGTTCGCCCAAGCTGCGGGCAGTGCGGGTGGAGGTGCCGTGCAGCGTCTCGGTCATCTGGCGCTGCACATCTGCCAGACGAGTTTCCATCAGTTTCAGCATATTGGTCTGGCTGGCGGCCTGGGATTCCGAGACGTGGTGCAACCCGCCGGAAAGGCGTTCCTGGCCTTCGCCCATGTGCTGGACCTTTTGGGAAAGCCAGGAGACCTCGCGCAGGAGAGGGGCGGCATTGGACGACGCGCGCGAGGCGGCGCGCAGGATCAGGGCAAGAAAGGCGATCAGGGTCAGCGCGACGGCTGCGATCAGCAGCAGCTCAGGGGCGTTCCAGGGATAGGTTTGACCGAACAGCGTGATCATCTGCGGCCGAACAGGCGTTCGATATCAACGAGTTTGAGTTCCACATAGGTGGGGCGGCCGTGGTTGCACTGGCCGGAATTCGGGGTGGATTCCATTTCGCGCAAGAGGGCGTTCATTTCCTCGGGGCGCATCTGGCGGCCGGAGCGGACGGAGCCGTGGCAGGCCATGCGCGACAGGACCGCGTCGATGCGGGCGCGGGTCTGGGCGGTGTGGCCGGAGTCGGCGAGCTCATCGAGGATGTCGCGCAGAAGGGCCGCACCGTTGACGGGGCCGAGGATGGCGGGGGTTTCCGTCAGGGCGATGGCGCTGCCGCCGAAGGGTTCGATGATCAGGCCAGCTTCTGCCAGCGCGTCAGTGGCTGACAGGAGCAGGGCGGCGTCGGCGGGCGGCAGGGTGATGATCTCGGGGATCAGAAGCGGCTGGCGGGCGATGCCTTTGGTGGCGAGTTCGGATTTGAGGCGTTCGTAGACGAGGCGTTCGTGGGCGGCGTGTTGGTCGACGATTATTATGCCGGTATCGGTCTGGGCGATGATCCAGTTTTCATGCAGCTGCGCGCGGGCTGCGCCCAGGGGGTTCGTGGTGGCAGACGCCTCGCCGACTGGCTGCGCCAGCGGCTCGGCTATCCGGGCCTGGGGGGATTCGGCGAAGCCTTGGGGGGATTGCGCGGCGAAGGCGGTGGCTAGGGTGGATTGAGCGGGGCGGTGGAATTCGGGGCGGAAGGCGGCCAGCGTTTCTTTGGCGACTGTTGTTGAGGCGCGGTGGCCTGCGCCGGAAAGCGCGGTGCGGATGGCGGTGATGATCAGGCTGCGCGCGGCGTCGGGTTCGCGAAAGCGGACCTCGGCCTTGGCGGGGTGGACGTTGACGTCAACGCGGGTCGGATCGACGATCAGGTTGAGGACGGCGGCAGGGTGGCGATCACGGCTGAGGACGTCGAAATAGGCGGCGCGCAGAGCACCGTAGAGCAGGCGGTCGGTCACCGGGCGGCCGTTGACGAAAAGGAATTGTTGGGTGCTGGAGCCGCGGGAGTAGGTGGGAAGTGCTGCGTATCCGGTAAGGCGCAACCCGTCGCGCGTGGCGTCGATGGGCATGGCGTTGGTGGTGAAATCTGCGCCGAGGATGCGGGTGAGGCGGCGGTGGAGGGCATCAAACAGATCGCCCTGTTCGGGGTCCAGCCGCAGGATGGGGCGGGGGCCATCTGGGGTGATTTCCGACAGGGTGAAGCCGACGGAGGGTTCGGCCATGCTGAGGCGCTTGACGACCTCATGGATGGCCTGGGATTCGGCGCGGTCGGTGCGCAGGAATTTCAACCGCGCGGGGGTGGCGTGAAAGAGATCGCGCAGTTCGACCACTGTGCCGCGGGTGAGGGCGGCGGGTTTTGCGGGTGACATGCGGCCGCCGTCGCAGGTGATTTGTGCTGCGTCATCGGTGGCGGTGCGCGAGGTGAGTGTGAGGCGGCCGACGGAGCCGAGCGAGGGCAAAGCCTCGCCCCGAAAGCCGAAAGAGCGGATATTCAGCAGGTCTGAGCCGTCGATTTTGGATGTGGCATGGCGGCACAGCGCCAGCGGCAGGTCGGCGGCGGACATGCCGCAGCCATCATCGGTGACGCGAATCAGGGTCTTGCCGCCATCGGTGTAGTCGATGGAAATCCGGCTGGCACCGGCGTCGAGGGCGTTTTCGACCAGCTCTTTTACGGCGGAGGCAGGGCGTTCCACGACTTCGCCGGCCGCGATCTGGTTGATCGCGACCTCGTCCAGTTGGCGGATGACCGGGCGGCCTGAGGCGCCCGTTATCTTGGGGGTGTGCAGGGTCATGCCGCCATATCTAGCAGGCCGGACTGAGTCGCGAAAGCGCGAACAGGCCCCGGACCGGTGCGCTGGGGGCGCTGCCGATCAAGGGCGCTTACAAGCCCGTGGGTTGGCCGACCACGACGAAATGCAACTGATCAGCCAGGAAGATCCGCCTGGCGACGCGGGCGATGTCGTCCATCGTCACGGCATTCAGTTTGTCATTGCGGGTGACGGCATAGTCGATCGGCAGGTTTTCCATCTGCATGCCGACCAGGATATTGGCGATGTGGCCATTGCCGGAAAATCGTAGGGGATAGCTGCCGGTCAGGTAGGTTTTCGTCTCGGCCAGTTCCGTCTCGGTCAGGCCCCCGACGGCGACACGGGCCCATTCCTCCCGCACCACGGCAATCGCCTCGGCGACCTTGTCGTTAGAGGCGGAAAACTGGCCCATGTAGATTTCGGCATGGTCCATCGGCACCAGATAGCTGCCGATGCCATAGGTCAGCCCGCGCTTTTCGCGGACCTCTCGCATCAGCCGGGCGGAAAATCGGCCGCCGCCCATGGCTTCATTCAGGATGTAGGCGGCGAAGAAATCGGGGTCGTCGCGTTTGATGCCCTGATGGCCGAACAGCACCACCGATTGCGGCGAGGGGAAGGTTTCCACCGTGACACCGGGCGGCAACAGCCAGGGCGCGCGCGGTGGCATCGGCGCGCCTGTGGCGGGCAGATCGGCCAGAAGCGTGTCCAGCAGCGTTGCCAGTTCGGTCGCGGTGATGTCACCCGAGGCCGCCACAAAGATGCGATCATGCGCCAGCGCCCCCTTGTGGGCGGCCAGAATGTCGTCGCGGGTCAGGGCAGTAACGCTGTCAACCGTGCCTTCCCCCGGAGAGGCATAGGGGTGGTCGCCAAAGGCCAGGCCGTCAAAGACGCTGCTGGCGATCTTGTCCGGGTCGCGCTGATCAGAGCGCAGGCCGGACAGAACCTGTTCGCGCACCCGGTCAATCGCGGTCTGGTCAAAGCGTGGGTTGGTCAGTGCGTTGTGCAGAAGGGTCACGGCAGCATCGCGGTTTTCGGTCAGCATCCGGGCCGAGACCGAAACGGAATCGCCGCCCGCATCAAAGGAAAATCCGGCGGCCAGCCCGTCACGCGCGGCGGCAAAGCCGCGGCTGTCCAGATCACCGGTGCCCTCTTCCAGAAGACCGGTCATCAGATAGGTGGCCCCGCGTTTGCGGGGCGCATCCAGCGAGGTGCCGCCCTTGAACTGGATTTCCAGCGAGACAAAGGGGATCTCATGATCCTCAACCAGCCAGGCGGTGATGCCACCGGGCGAGGTGACGCTTTGAATGTTCAGATCGGCGCGGGCGGGCAGGGTCAGGGCCAAGAGCGCCGCAAAGGCCATCAGGGCGGGGCGGAACAGGGTCATTCTTTGCGCTCCTCGGGGCGGACAAGCCAGCCGGTGACGGCGGTGTCGGGTATCAGCACAGAGACGGCGGCGGCCTGCACGTCGCCAATGGTGACGGCGGCCAGAACGGCGTCCCAGTCCTGAATATCCTGCAGGGACAGGCCGACGGTCAGCGCCTCACCATACAGATTGGCCAGACCAAAGATGTTGTCTTCGGTATAGATCTTGCTGGCGCGGATCAGGGTCTTTTCCCGCTCAAACGCCTCTGGGTCGGGGCCGTTGGTCAGGAAATCAGCCAAGGCCGCGTCCAATGCGGTTTCGGCATCGGCCATCGACACACCGGGCGCGGGCACGACATAGACGCCAAAGGTGCCCTTATCAATCGAGGTGCCTGAATAGCTGGCGGCTGAGTAAACTGCGGTATTGGTCTGGAATTGCAGGGCGCGGGCCAGATGCGAAGTTTGCTGATCGCCGCCGAGCAGAGCCGCCAGAATGGTCAGGGCTGCGGCCTGTTTCTGATCGCCGGGGTTGCGTTCGGGGGCCAGATAGGTGCGGGCGATATAGGGGTCTGCGACCCGCTCATCGGCCATGGTCAGGCGGCGCCCGGCCAGTTGCGGCGGCTCTTGCGGGCGGATGCGGGCGGTGATGCCGTCCGAGGGCTGGATCGGGCCGTAGTATTTCTCGGCCAGGGCGCGGACCTGATCGGGGGTGACATCGCCCGCCACGATCAGCGTGGCGTTGTTGGGGGCGTAAAACCGCGCGTACCAGGCATAGGCATCGGCATGGGTCAGCGCCTGCACCTCTTGGCGCCAGCCGACAATCGGGATGCCGTAATGATGGTTCAGATATTGCGCGGCCTGCAACTGTTCGCGAAACAGCGCGTCGGGGTTGCTGTCGGTGCGCTGGGCGCGCTCTTCCAGAATCACCTGACGTTCGGTGGTGACGTCATCTTCGGTCATGCGCAGGTTGCGCATGCGGTCAGCCTCCATCTCCATCACCATCTCCAGCCGGTCGGCGGCGATGGTCTGGAAATAGGCGGTGTAATCGGTGCTGGTAAAGGCGTTGTCATTGCCGCCCTGCGCCTCGATCAACGCGGAAAAGGCGTTGGGCGCGATCTTGTCAGTGCCTTTGAACATCAGATGTTCCAGAAAATGCGCGATGCCGGATTTGCCGGGCTGCTCATCCGCGGAGCCGGCCTTGTACCAGATCATCTGCACCGCGATGGGGGCGCGGTGATCTTCGATCACGACCACCTGCAGGCCATTGTCCAGGGCAAAAGTCGAGACGGTTTCCGCTCGGGCCATCGTCAGGCACGACAAGAGCGCCGCAAGGGCAAGCGATAGGCGGATCAGCATGTGGATCTCCGGGTCGTCAGGGCTGCGGCAGGCTATCGCGCTGCCAGCCGGACACAACCGGGGGCAACGCGGTTGTGATCCTGCGATATTATTCGCCGTCTTTGGCGGGCGGGGCCGAGGGCGTCTTGACGCCGCGGGCGCGCCAGCGGGCCAGTTCGGCGTGCTGGTCCAGCCATTGCCTGCGATAGGCCTTGAAATAGACGTTCACGTTGAACAACCGTTCCAGCACGCGGCCATTGTTGTCGCGCCGCCATTGCAGATCTTCGCCCGCCAGCGTCTGGCGGATGCTGCCATCCACCCCGAACCGCCCGGCCTGGGCGTATAGCGCGCCATCGGCTGCGGGCACACCGCCCCCCTTTTGCTGTGGTTTGCCACCCAAGGCGACGGCCACATCGTCAAACGGGCGCGGGTCTGTGCGGTTTTCGCCGCCCGGCGTGGGAGAGGGCAATTCAGCCATACTTTCCGGCATTTCCAAGGCTTTGGGTGGTAGGATGCCGAATTCATCCGGACCAGAGCCCGAGCGGATATTCATCAACTGAGGTTGCTTGTCGCCGCCGCCACAGGCAGCAAGGCCCAGCATCGCCACGATTGCGATGGCGGTTACGCCTGCCGATGCCTGCATTCCAGCCTCCAAACTTCTTGGCCCTGTCTTAGCCTATCAATCCGCCCGCGTCACGGGGTCTTTGCGGTGTGTTTTCTGACCTTTGAGCGTTTTGTGCGGGTTGCGCCGCCGCCCGGGCCGGATGCGGGCCGCGGGCTGAACAGCACCAGGGCCAGCGCACCGGCAAAAATCGCCACATCGGCGATGTTGAACGAATAGGGGTTTTCAATGCCGCAGCACGACATGTTCAGGAAATCGGCCACCGCGCCATAGGCCAGCCGGTCAACCACATTGCCCAAGGCGCCGCCGACCAGCAGCCCGCAGGCGATCTGCGCCATGCGCCCCGCGCCGTCGCGTCGCACCCAAAGCCAGACCCAGGTTGAAATTGCCAAAGCGATGGCGATCAGGATCCAGCGGGTCACCTGGGATTCGCCGGTGAACAGGCCAAAGTTGACGCCGCGATTCCAGGCCATGTGAAAGACGATATAGGGCGGGAAGACCTCTACCTCGCCCCGGTCCAGCAGGTTCAACCCGTAAAGTACGCCCAGTTTGGACGCCTGATCCAGCGCAAAGGTGACCATCGTGGCCAGGAGTGCGATGCGCATGTCAGTGCCGGAAATGGCGCTGGCCGGTGAAAACCATGGCCAGCCCGGCGGCGTCGGCGGCGGCGATCACATCGGCGTCATTCATGCTGCCGCCGGGCTGGATCACTGCCGTGGCCCCGGCCTGCGCGGCGGTCAGCAGTCCGTCGGGGAAGGGAAAGAACGCGTCCGAGGCAACAACGCTGCCCTTGGTGGGTGCGGCGGGCAGGCCCAGCGCGGCGGCCATGTCTTCGGCCTTGCGCGCGGCGATGCGGGTGGAATCAACCCGGCTCATCTGACCGGCCCCGATACCGACGGTGGCCCCGTCTTTGACATAGACGATGGCGTTGGATTTGACGTGTTTGGCGATGCGCCATGCAAACAAAAGGTCGGCCATCTCGGCATCTGAGGGCGCGCGTTTGGTCACCACCTTCAGCGCGGCTGCGGGCAGGGCCTGCGAATCGCGGTCTTGCACCAATAGCCCGCCCGAGACCTGTTTGAAGGCCAGACCGGGGGCGGCCGGGTCGGGCAGGCCATCGGTGGTCAGCAGACGCAGGTTTTTCTTGGTGGCAAAGATCGCGCGGGCTTCGTCTGACGCACCGGGGGCGATGACGACCTCGGTAAAGATCTGCAGAATCTCAGTCGCGGTGGCGGCATCAAGCGGCTGATTCAGTGCGACAATTCCGCCAAAGGCGGAGGTCTGATCGCAAGCATGGGCGCGCTGATAGGCCTGCAACAGCGTGTCGCCCCGGCTGACGCCGCAGGGATTGGCGTGTTTGATGATGGCGCAGGCGGGGCCATCGGCGGGGGTAAATTCGGCCACCAGCTCAAACGCGGCATCGGTGTCGTTGATGTTGTTATAGGACAGTTCCTTGCCCTGCCATTGCCGCGCGGTGGCGACGCCGGGGCGCCGAGAGCCGTCGGTGTAGAACGCGGCCTGCTGATGCGGGTTTTCGCCGTAACGCAAGGGCTGCGCCAGCCGGCCGGCAAAGCTGCGATAGCGCGGAGCCGGCTCGTTGATCTCGGCCGCCAACCAGGTTGAGACGGCGGTGTCATAGGCTGCGGTCTTGGCATAGGCGGTCAGCGCCAGCCGGGACCGAAAGGCCAGATCGGTGGCGCCGTCATGGGCGCGCAACTGGTCTGTCAGGGGGGCGTAATCGGCGGGATCGGTGATGACGGTGACGAATTTGTGGTTCTTGGCCGCCGCCCTGATCATCGCCGGGCCGCCGATGTCGATATTCTCGATGCAGGTGGCGGCGTCGGCGCCTTTGGCGACGGTTTCCTCAAACGGGTAGAGGTTGACGATCAGAAGGTCGATCGGCTCGATCCCATGCGCGGCCATCGCCAGCAGGTGTTCGTCATCATCGCGCAACGCCAGAAGGCCGCCATGCACCATCGGGTGCAGGGTTTTGACCCGGCCATCCATCATCTCGGGGAAACCCGTCACCTCGGCCACATCGCGCACGGTCAGGCCTGCGGCGCGCAGCATGCCTGCGGTGCCGCCGGTAGAAATCAGCTCCACCCCTGTCGCGGACAGGGCGCGGGCCAGTTCCATCAGACCGGATTTGTCAGAGACAGAAATCAGCGCGCGGCCAATGGGGACCAGGTTGGTGGGCGGATGATACATCGGGGGCCTGCCTCAGCTTAGAGGGGGACCGGATCGTCCCGGTCCAGATCACGGATGGCCAGCGGAGTATCCTGTGCCTTCGCCAAGGTCCAGCCGATGCGCGTCTCTATTTCACGGGCATGGGCGGAAAGCACGATCTGGCGGGCGGGGCGCGGCTTTAACCGGCCGCTTTCCAGATAGACCGACGGCTCCAGAGACAGTTTGGCCAGGCTGCCATGGCGAAACACCCAGATTTCGCCGGAACGCAGCTGCATAGAGATGGCATGGCCGCCCATGTCCAGCGTGGCGTCAACGTCCGGGTGCAGGTGAAAGCGGATGGCAAAGGGCACGCCTTGCAGCCCGGTGCGGTCCATCTGGGCAGAGAATCGCCGACGCTGGGCCGGGGTCTGCGCGATCAATGTGTCAGTGCCGCCCAAACGGCGGCCATCGGACGACAGGTGCAATTCGCGCGCAGCGGTCAGGCCATGGGTCAGCGACCAGCCGTCATGCGCGATGTGGACCAACCCGCCGTCGCCCTGTGACTGGCGCAGGGCGGTGACATGGGCGGCGTCGTCCAGCAGGCCGTTCTCGGGGTGTTTGCCAAAGCGGGATGAGGAAAACCCGGTGATGCACAGCGCTGAATGCGATTGGGTGGCGCGACCCGCCAGCCGCCAGTCCGGGCCAAAGGGCAGGCCGGACCCGCAGGACACGATCAGCGGGCGGCGGCCCGAGGTCAGCTCAAACGCGCCGGTTGAGGCGTGGGCGGTGGCGCGGGCCGCCCCTTTCGGCGGGTCTGCGGCGTCCACGATCACGCTGCTGCGACCGCTGGCCAGCCGGGCAAAGCCCATGGCGACGGTGAGATGGCCGGGGGTGCGGGCAGGCCCCGCGGCGGCCAGCGCCTGATCCAGCCGCCCCTCTATCCCCTTGCCACCGCCGTGAAACCGCGCCAGCCCGCCATCGGCGTGGCGGAGGCTGCGCAGGGCGGGGGCGATGCGGTCAATGGCGGCGATCAGGGCATCGGGCGGGGTGCGGTCAGCCTCAACCAGCGCGCGCTGGGCCCAGGTCAGCAGGGTCAGCACATCCAGCAGCTCTTCAGGGTTACGGGTGGGCAGCGCACCGGTGGCGTCAATGGCGGTGGCACATTCGCGCGACAGGGCGGCCAGAGCGGGGGCGATCAGCGCCTCTTTGCCGATCAGCGAGAGGCCTGCGTATAAAAGGCCGGTCAGCGCCTCAAACCGCGGCAGGCCGGGGTGGGCAGCGTGCCAGCGCCGGGCCAGAAAAGCGGCTTGGCGCGACAGTGCCAGATAATAGGCGTCAGACGCCGCCTTGTCGCGGCCTTGCAGCAGGAAAATGGCGTGGTGGATCCAGCGGATGATCCGCCGCCCGGTCAGATCCGGTGTCCAGCCCGGGCCGGTGCCGTTGGCATAGCGGTCAATCCAGCCCCAGGTCCAACCGATAGCCAGTGCGCGGGCCGGGCTGTTGCCCAAGGCGACCAGATCGTCCAGCCAGGCAAAGCCGTGGGCCTGTGCCTGAAAGGCGGGATCGGGGGGCGGGACGTCCCACAGGGTTGCCCCCGGTGCCTCGGCCAGAAAACCCGCCAGCAGGATATTGCCGGAGAGCAGCTGCTTGCCGCGCGCATATAGCCCGATTGACCGCGGTTCGGGCTGCGAGACAAAGCCGGTGGCCGCCACTGTGCGCCGGGCGGACCAAGCCGCAAGGCGGTTGGCGACCGGCGCGATGCCGGGGGATATCCTCTCCCGTTGGGCCATTCGGTTGCTCGTCCTCTGATGTCCGGGTTTGCCCCGGATCTGGCCCGACAATAGCCCGGGCCGCGCGCACTGTCACGCCATGCCTGCGCGGGCCCGGGTGCGGCCTTAGGCCAGATGGTCGATCCGCGCCATGTATTGCACCAGACCCTGAACCTGATCCAGCCAGCGGGTGTACAGGCGCGGGTCATGCGGGGCGGAGTGGACCCCCGCCGCAATCTCACGGTTCAGGACCGATTCCACCGCCAGCGAGACCGGCACCGACACCAGCCGCCCCATCGCTGTGCCGCGTGCATCGCCCCAGGCATCCATCGCCCAGGTCTGCTCAAAGACCGGTTTGCCGTCACGCTCGGCCTTCAAGGCGACCATCAGGATCACGCGGTCCGGCTCATCAGGGCCATAAGCGTTGTCTTTCAACAGCGCATCGGCGCGGGCGGTCAGGGCACTGTCGATTTGTTCGGGGGTAGAGCCTTCCAGCGCCTCGATCTCGGCAAAGAGCGGCGTCCAGGCGTCTTTCCAGCCGTTCAGGCGGATGGTGCCGCGAACAAAGTCACGCACCTTCCAGGCGGGGTCAAAGCGGTAATCTTCCATGAAGGGATAGCTGTCGCGGTTTGGGTAAACCTCAAACGATTCCGGTTGCGGCAGGGGGGCGACATAGGCGGTGATCGCGTCCCAAGGGCGCGAGATGCGCAATTCGGAAAAGTTGCGCAACGACCGCGAGGGCGAACGCAGCGCCTTTAGCACGCCCGCCGGAGCCCAGGAGAATTTGTAGCGGAAAGCATTGGGGATCTTTGGCACACCGCCGCAGTAGGAGGTGAAAGAGATCACGTTATCCACATGATAGGCCGGGCTGGCGCGGTAGCGGGCAACCAGATCATGCGCCATCAGATGGTCAATGCCAGGGTCCAGCCCGACCTCATTCTGGCTGATCAGGCCTGCATCGCGAAAGGCGGCGTCCAGTGCCTTCATCTCGGGCGCGATGTAGCTGGATGAGACGAAATGCGCGCCCTTCTCAAGGCAAGCCTTGGCAATGGGCACATGCTGGTCGGCGGGCAGCATCGAGATGGCGACGTCGCCGGGGGCCAGCGCTGCGGTCAACGCAGGCAGGGTATAGGCGCGGATGTCTTTTGCCACGTCACCCACCGAGTCTTGCGCGTTGGCGACGGTGCGGTTCCAGACCACAACGGGGTGGCCTGCGGCGATCAAGCGGCGAAGGCCGGGGCCGGAGGACAGGCCGGTGCCGCACCAGTGGATGGTCATGTTTTCTCTCCGTTGGACAGGTTTTCGGGGGGGGCGTGGCGGTCAAACTCGGCCTTGGCCCTGCCCCAGACGCCAGAGGTCAGGTCAGTCAGGGTCAAAAGCGATGGCAAGAGTTGGGCCGCGTAATCTTGCGATGATTCCACCGGCATCAACGAGGGCAGGTTGTCGATGGCCATCACGTCGAGGGGTGGATCATCCGCCACGCGCAGGGCCGGGACGTCCCAGTCGGTGGCGCGGTCATAGACCTTGATCGGCGAGAAATCCGAGGTGGGGTCGCAGGCGATATCGCCGATCACGGTCAGTTTGCGGGCCGGGTCGGTCTTGGCCGATGCCGGCACAAAAACCGGACAGCCGGGACGGGCCAGGATGCAGTTGAGAAAGATCTCATGCTGCAACACCTGCGGGAAGGGGCCACCGCTGGCGGTCTCGGCCATGTCCCAGCGGGTGACGGGCAGGCCCATCGCGGTGCAAAGATCGGCAGCGCCGGTGCCGACGCGGCCAAGTGCGCCGATGATCAGCGCGCGCGGCCGGGGCAGGTCGCCAAGGGTGGCGGTCAGTTGCGCCAGAAGCGCGTCTTTGGAAGCGGCGGTGCGGACCGGACCCGCGATGCCGCCTGCGGCTTGGGCTGCCCAGCATTGCAGGCTGACTGCAGCCCCGGCATAGCCCGCCCAATAGCCAAAGGCGGCGACGCGGCGGCCGTCTTCGCCGACCAGATATTCCAGATCATACAGCGTGCCGCCCCCGGCGCGGAAGCGTTTCAGCAGCACCTGGCCCGCCGGTTGACCCTTGAACGCATGGCCGAACAGGATATGATGATGGGTCAGGGCGGTGCCATCTTCGGGCAGCTCTTTCAGGCCGAAGATGATGGCGTCTTGCGGCGCCTGGGGCCAGAGGTTTTCCTCAACGATTTGCGCCCCGGCCCGGGCGTAGCCGTCAATCGGGATGGCGCGCACCGAGGATCGCTCAACCGTTACGCGGATGCCCGCGCGGATCAGATCGGCGGTGCCTTCGGGAGTGATCCCGACGCGCTCTTCATGCGGGCGCTGTTCAGCGCGAACCCAGAGATGCGTGGTCATGCGGCGGTCCTTTCGGTGGGTTCTGAGGGGGCGTAGCCGCGCTGCATGGCCTGACGGCGCCAGGTGTCGGCGGCGACAACCGCGTCGCGCAGGTTGGAAAACCAGACGCTGCGCTGGCGGCCAGTGCGCCCGCGTGGACCCCAGGCCCGGCTGACGGCGTAATCGCCGAACAGCGTCTCAGCCACCTCGACCCGGTAAAAGCGTGGCTTTTCGTGTAAAAGCAGGAAACTTAGCAAATCCATCCCCCCGGCTGGCAATCTGTATCCGTTGATACCAGATCAGACGGCAGCGGAAAGGGGAGGCGGGAATGAAACGGCGGGTCTTTGCGGGGATGGGGCTGGCGGCGCTGGCAGGATCGGCGCTGGCGCTGTGGCGATCACGCCCGGCGGAGCTGTCGGATCCGGCCTTTGCCGCGCTGTTTGCGCAGCCGCTGGTGCCGCCCGAGGCGCCGGTTGCGGTCTATCATCTGGGGCATTCGCTGGTGGGGCGCGATATGCCCGCCATGCTGGCGCAACTGGGTGGGCACGTCTGGAACAGCCAGTTGGGCTGGGGGGCTTCGCTGAAAAACCATTGGCAGGGCGATGTGCCGGGGCTGGCCGAAGAGAACCGCGCGCCGGTCTATCGCCCTGCGGGTCAGGCGGTGGACAGCGGTGCCTATCCGGTTCTGGTGCTGACCGAGATGGTTGATCTGCGCGATGCGATCCGCTGGCATGACAGTGCGGCCTATCTGGCGGCCTGGGCGTCGCGGGCAAGGGCAGCGAACCCGGAGGTGCGGATCTATCTTTATGAAACCTGGCCCCGGCTGGATGTGCCAGAGGGCTGGGCCGTGCGCGTGGCCACTGACCGCCAAGCGCTGTGGCAGGATCAGGTGCTGCGTCCGGCGGTGGCGCAGGTGGGGGTGATCCATGTCATCCCGGGCGGGCAGGTCATGGCCGCCGTGGTGGCCGCCGCCGAGGCTGGCGACATTCCCGGGCTGGCAGGGCAGCAGGATCTGTTCAGCGACCAGATCCACTTTACCGATCTTGGCGCCTGGTTGATGGCGATGGTGCATTTTGCGGTGATCTACGGGCGCAGCCCGCTGGGCTTGCCCGTGGCCTTGCAGCGGGCCGATGGCACCTTGGCACCGGGCCCGGCCAAAGATGCAGCACTGCTGATGCAGGCCTTGGTCTGGCGCGTGGTCACAGGCTATGCTTTGACGGGTGTGACGGCCGGCTTGGATACGGTGGAGTAGGTGATGTCGATTTTTTCCCTTTTGGCCAAGGTGCTTTATGTGGGCCACAGCCTGATTGGCCCCACTCTGCCGGGTATGGTGGACGCCGGTCTGGACCGGATGCAGACCCCCGCCGCGGTTGAGATGCAGATCATCAATGGCGCGACGCTGGGCTATAACTGGGACAATTCCGCTGTCGCCGAAGGGGTGGACGGGCGGGCCGAGTTGGCGGCCGGGCAGGTCACAGCCCTGATCCTGACCGAGGCGGTTCCTCTGGCGGGTCATCTGAAATGGAGCGACAGTGCGGCGATGGTCAGCCGCTGGTCGGCGGCGGCCCTTGCGGGCAACCCCGCCGCGCAGGTCTATGTCTATGAGACCTGGCCCTCGCTGAACTCAGGCACCGATGCGGCGGTGCCGGATGATCCGGGTGCCGGGGTGCCGTGGCGGCAGCGGATTGACCAGGATCTGCCGTTGTGGCTGGCGATGGCGGGGGATGCGCAGGTCATTCCGGCGGGGCAGGCGATGGGCCTGCTGGCCGATGAGATTGCGGCGGGCAAGGTGCCGGGGATCAAGGATATTCGTGAGCTGTTCGTCGATGACATGCACCCCAACGGCAAGGGGCTGTATTTCGTGGCGATGGTGCATCTGGCGGTACTGACCGGCACATCGCCCGAAGGGTTGCCGGCCAGGCTGACGCGCCTTTGGCCCAACCGTGATGCGGTGATCACCGAGGCGCAGGCGGCCGCGTTCCAGCGCATCGCCTGGCAGGCCGTGCAGGCCTTTCCGGCGCAGGTGGCGGGCGCGGTTTCGGTGGCAGAGGCCGAGCTGCCCGCACCGGACGTTATCGTTATGCCTGAACCTGTGGTGGAACCGGTGGCCGATGCGGCCTGGGCCGCGCCCGAGATGCCCGGCTTTGCCGCCGTCACCAACCCCGATCTGACGATCGGTCTGGCGGGGGTGAATGACTGGTCGGTGCAGCAGCCGTTTCTGGATATCATGAAGACGGCGCGGCCTTGGGTCGGGCATCTGCCGGGCCAATGGGGCGGCTGGGAAGAGGCCGATCTGCACAAGGCCGGGGCCCTGGATGCCGATGGCTGGCTGACCCGGATTCCGACCGAATTGACCGGCGTCTCAACCCTGATCCTGACCGAGCAGCCCGAAGATGCGCTGGGCGTCGCCGGGCGTTATGTTCTGCGCTATGACGGGCAGGGTGATCTGGCGCTGGAAGGGCGGATCACCGAAGTTTCAAACAGCACCGGGCAGGTGGTTTTTGACTATACCCCCGGCGAGGGCGCGGTGATCCTGACGCTGAGTGCGCTGGATCCGGGCGATCCCTTGCGCCACATCCGGGTGGTGCGGCAGGACCGCGTCGCGGCGGCTGATGCGGGGCAGATCTTCAACCCCGACTGGCTGGCGCGGGTGCGCGGGGTGAAGGGGCTGCGGTTCATGGACTGGATGGCCGCGAACGATTCAACCCTTGCCACGGTGGCTGAACGGCCAAAGCCGGGTGACTACAGTTGGGCGCGCAATGGCGTGCCGGCCGAGGTGATGGTGGCGCTGTCCAATGAGTTGCACGCCGAGCCATGGCTGACCCTGCCGCATGGTGCCAGCGATGATCTGGTGCGCCTTTATGCCGGGGTGGTGCGCGACGGGCTGGCCCCGGACCTGCGCGTCTGGGTAGAGCTGTCGAATGAGGTGTGGAACCCGCAATTCGCCCAAGCCAAATGGGCCGAGGAAATGGGTCGCGCGCGCTGGGGTCAGGACGGAACCTGGCTGCAATTCTACGGTCTGCGCGCCGCCGAGGTGATGGGCGTGTTCAGCGCCGAGATGGGCGATCCGGCGCGGGTGGTGCGGGTGATCTCCACCCAGACCGGGGTGAAGGGGGTGGAAGAGCAGATCCTGATGGCACCTCTGGCCGTGGCCGAGGGGGCGGCGCCACCGGTTGACAGCTTTGATGCCTATGCGGTGACGGGCTATTTCTCGGGCCTTCTGGGCGGTGAGCATAAGCTGCCCGCGCTGCGCGGCTGGCTGGCCGACAGTGCCGCCGATGCCGCAGCCAAGGCCGAAAAGGCCGGGCTGACCGGGGCCGAGGCCGAGGCCTATGTGCAGATCCATCGCCATGATCTGGCCGTTGAGCGCGCGGTGGCAGAGCTGCGCAACGGAGCGACCACGGGCGTGCCCGAGGACACGCTGCAGCAACTGTTGACCGAGACATTGCCCTATCAGGCGACGGTCGCGGCCAAACACGGGCTGAAGCTGGCGATGTATGAGGGCGGCAGCCATGTCGTGGGCTATGGCCCGGCAGTCGATGATGCAGAGCTGACAGATTTCTACATCGCGCTGAACTATTCGGCCGGGATGGGGGCGCTGTATGGCGATTTGCTGGCGGGCTGGGCACGGGTTTCGGACCAGCCTTTCAACGCTTTTGTTGATGTCTACCGGCCGAACAAATGGGGCAGTTGGGGGGCGTTGCGGCATCTGGGCGATGACAACCCGCGCTGGGCCACGCTGGCCAAAGGATGCTCGCGGTGCTGAGTCTGATTATTCCCGCCTCAAACGAAGCGGGGTGGATTGGCGCGTGCCTGACGGCGGTGGCGGCATCTGATCCGATGCCGAACGGGCTGCAGGTGATTGTGGTGGCGAATGGTTGCCGTGATGGCACCGCAACGGTGGCGCGCGGCTTTGCCGGACGGCTGCCGGGGCTGCAGGTGCTGGAGCTGGCGGTCGGGTCAAAGCCAGGCGCGTTGAATGCCGGGGATGCGGTGGCGACAGGCGAAGTGCGGGCCTATCTGGATGCCGATTGCCGGATCTCACCGGGCGTGCTGGCCGGGCTGGCGCAGGCTCTGGCGCGCCCTCAACCCGGCTATGCCGGGGCGACGCCGGTGGTTCCACGTGCGCGGTCTTGGGTGACACGGGCCTATGCGCGGTTCTGGCAGCGGTTGCCCTTTGCCCGCGCGGTCGCGCCGGGATACGGCCTGTATGCGGTGAATGCGGCGGGGCGCGCCCGCTGGGGGGCGTTCCCGGACCTGATTTCGGATGACACCTACGTCCGGCTGCACTTTCGCCCCGATCAGCGGATTCAGATCCCGGCCACCTATCTGTGGCCGATGGTTGAGGGCTTTGCCGCGCTGGTTCGGGTGCGGCGGCGGCAGGACACCGGCGTGCGGCAATTGATGACGGAGATGCCCGATCTGATGCAGCAAGAGGGCAAGGAACCTCTGGGCGCGGCGGGGCTGGTCAGGCTGGCTTTGCGTGATCCGCTGGGGTTTTCAGTCTATGCCGCGGTGTCTTTGGCGGTGCGGCTGCGGCGTGGCGGCGCCGGGTTCACGCGCGGCCGCTAACGGTTTGCACAGCACCGCCGCCGATGTAGGGTGACGCATGCCCACCCGGATTGACCACCGCCCCCCGTTGCCCAAAGCCCCTGCCATGGCAGAGCGGCCTTTTGTCAAGATGCACGGCCTGCGCAACCATTTCGTCATTTTTGACCGGCGGCAGGATCGCCGCGCGTTTCTGCGGCAAGATATTGTGCGGATTTGTGATGCACAGATCGGTGTTGGCGGCGATCAATTGCTGACGATCGAGCCACCCTCGGATGCGGGTGCGACCGCAGGCATGCGGATCTTCAACATCGACGGGCGTGAGGTGTCGGCCTGCGGCAATGCCACCCGCTGTGTGGCGCATCTGCTGATGCAGGACTCCGGCGCGGATGAGATCATGCTGGAGACCAAAGGCGGCATGCTGCGTTGCCGTCGCGTGGGGCAGATGGAGGTTAGTGTCACCTTGGGGCCCATCGGGCAGGATTGGCGCGACTTTCCGTTGTCGCATGCGGTGGATATGGCCGATCTGCCGGTGGAAAGCGGGCTTTTGCGGCATGGCATGGGGCTGTGGATCGGCAACCCGCATGCGGTGTTTTTCGTGGATGATATGGACGCGGTTGATCTGGCGCGCGATGCCGCACCTATCCATGACCATCCACTTTTCCCCGAGGGGGTGAATGTCGGCGTGGCGCAGATGGTGGATGCGCAGACCCTGCGCCTGAAGGTGTGGGAACGGCCCGGCATTGCCACGCAGGCCTGTGGCACCGGGGCCTGCGTGGCCGCCTATGCCGCGCGCCAGAAGGGGCTGAGCGATAGCGACAGGTTTACCGTGCATCTGCCTGCAGGGCCGCTGTCGATCACGCTGCGCGGCCAGATGGCCGAGATGTCCGGGCCGGTCGCCTATTGCTGCCGGGGCGTGGTTCAGGCCGCGGAGGTTGATGATTTTGACTGACGGCCGCGTCAGGCCGAGATCCGTTGGCCGTGTTCATCCAACAGCACGCAAGCGGCGGCGTCAAAGCCCAGATCGACTGTCTGACCTTCGGTGGCCACCGGCCCGTTGATCTGGGTATTGGCGCGGATGATCGTGCCGTCGCCGATGTCGACCTCGTAGATCGCGTTGCCGCCACGGTATGAGGTCGAGATCACCTTGCCGGTCAGCCGGTTACCGGTTTCCACTGGACCAACTGACAGCTTTTGTGGCCGCACCACAACCGTCACGGCACTGCCGACGGGCAGGGGTCGGGGCGGGGTGACGGTGACGGTTTGCCCGGCGGCCAGGGTGACCGTTGCCTGAGTGCCGTCAGTGCTGCTGACCTTGCCTGCCAACATATTGGCCTTGCCCAGAAAATCGGCGACAAAGGCGGTGGCGGGTGACTCATAAACCTGTTCGGGGGTGCCGATCTGTTCCATCCGCCCAGCGTTCATCACCACGATCTGGTCGGACATCGACAGAGCCTCTTCCTGATCATGGGTCACGAAGATGGCGGTGATTCCGGTCTCTTTCTGGATCTTCTTGATCTCAACCCGCATTTCCTCGCGCATGTTGGCGTCCAGCGCCGAGAGGGGTTCATCCAGCAAGAGGACTTCGGGTTCAAAGACGATGGCGCGGGCCAGCGCGATGCGCTGCTGCTGGCCGCCGGACAGTTGCGAGGGCAGCTTTTTCTCACTGCCGGGCAGGCGGACCATCTCCAGCGCCTGGGCGACCTTGCGGGCGATTTCGGCCTTTGGCACGTTGCGGTATTTCAGTCCGAAGGCGACGTTGTCATAGACGTTTTTATGGGGAAAAAGGGCGTAGCTTTGGAACACCAACCCGATGTTGCGTTTGTAGATCGGGATGTCATCGACCCGTTTGCCGCCGATGGAAATCTGCCCGGCAGAGATGTCGACCAGCCCGGCGATGGACCGCAGGATGGTGGTCTTGCCGCAGCCGGACGGCCCTAGAAGGGTAACGAAACTGCCCTTGGCGATGGACAATGAGAAATCGCGCACCGCGACAAAGGTACCGTAGGCGATGGAGATATTGCTGAACTCAACCGCGGGGCGGGTGGTCCCGGCCATCTCTGGCCGGGATTGAGGTGTAACGGACATGCGGTCATGCGCCTTTCGAGATGCGGTCCCACTGCTTGGTCCAGGCGTCCTCATTGTCGGCCCAATAGATCGGATCGGCAAAGGTCAGCGAGGACATCGTGCCGGTCGGATCGAACGCAGGCAGCTTTTCGATCTTCTCGGTCAGCTTGACCTTGGTGGGGTCCAGCGACGGCGGATAGCTCTGGCCTTCGGCGACGGCAATCGAGGTGGCGGGATCGAGCATGAAGTTCAGCAGTTCCTCACACTCCGCCATCGGCGAGCCTTTCAGGACCAGCATGTCCTCCATCCAGGCATAAGACCCGGCGGGATCCAGATAGCCGATCGGATGGCCCTGATCCTGCAGGGCGGCAACGCGGCCCGACCAGGCGTCGGTGACGACGATTTCGCCTTTGGACAACAGGTCCATCAGCTCGGCGCCCGAACTCCAGAACTTTTTCGCCAGATCACGGGTCTCGCGCACCTTGGCCCAGACGGCATCCATATCGGCGATGGCGTTGGGGTCCTGGCCAGTGGACAACGCCGCATACCAGACCCGCGTGGTCATGTCGGCATAGCCGCCGATCTTGCCGGCATATTTCGGATCCGAAAGCAGGTTTGCGCCCTTTTCCGCCGCCTCTTCGGGGGAAATGACGGTGGTGTTATAGGCGATGCCGGTCGTGCCATAGTCATAGGGCACCGCCGACAGCTTTGGCGTCAGCTTGCGGAATGGCGCAATCATCGGCTCCAGCACATTGGCCAGGTTGGGGATATTCGCCTCATTGATTTCCGAGGTCACGCCGGCGTTGACATATTTGATGTAATAGTTGACGCCCGAGGAATGGATGACCTGAAAGTCACCGGGGTTTGAGGTCTTGATCTTGGTAATGATCTCATTCTCATCACCAAAGGTGCCTTGCACCACCTTGATGCCGGTTTTGGCGGTGTAGGGCTGGAAGGCGTATTTGTCGATCGCCTCTTGCACCACGCCGCCCCAGCCATCAAAGCGCACCTCTTGTGCAGCCGCCAGCGCCCGGCCCGCCCAAGGCAGCGACAGGCCCGCCGTGGTTGCGGCGGCGGCGGTCAGGGTCAGGAATTTGCGGCGGTCAAGATCGCCATTCGCGAAACGCTCATGCAGGCGTTCCAATCGTTTTGTGTTGGACAGTTTCATTGTCAGTTCTCCCTTGGTTGGCCGCG
>JBATPI010000151.1:0-2104 GCA_049291415.1 Paracoccaceae bacterium
GGCTTCCGGCCATCAGCCCGGCACCGTGATTTCGCGAGCTGGCTCCACACTAACGCCGATCCCGTGTTTCGGCGGCTGCACGAAGAATTCCTCAGCCAGTCGGCGAAGAAGGACTGACGGAATGCAACGAAAACAACAGAGGAGCAGTGACGGAAAAGGATAGGCCTCCCGAATGGAAACCACCCGGAAGGCCCGCGCACAGCACAGGGCGCCAACCCTGACAATGCTCATCTTCTAGCAAGAGCAGACTAGCGCAGGCCCGAATCACACGCAACATCGCTTCGCGGTGATCGTATCTCTTTTATCCTTTTTCTGGAGAGAGACGGACACAAACGAGCATGGCTGCACGGTCTTCACTCGGCTGACCCGAGCATTCCGCTGATAGAACCATGGAACACATCATGTCATCGCCCGTGCCACGGCACGTTCGGCGCACGAATAATTATAGCCAGAAGGACCCTCTTGCAGAGACGCCAAAGAGGGCTGACGACGCACGCTGGTCGCTTCTGGACCTGGTGCGCCGCAGCCGCAAACACCTTGGCTTGCGAGACCGCGACATCGCCGTTCTGCGAGGTCTCCTGTCGTTTATTCCGTCATCAGCTGCCCCTGATTCACTCGTTGTCTTTGCCTCAAACCGAGTGTTGATCGAGCGTTGCGATGGGATTGATGAACGCACGCTCAGACGCCGACTGGAGCACCTGAGAACGTGCGGTTTCATCGCACGACGGTCGAGCCCGAACGGAAAGCGATACCAGGTGCGCGACGATACTGCAGACGTGAGGCTAACATACGGGATCGACCTATCGCCCCTGTTCGCCATCCGCAATCATCTCACCGCTCTTGCAGAGCAATGTCTGAGAAACGAGATCCGGACTAAGGCACTGCGCTCGGTAATCCGGGACATTCTCTACCACCACGCCGCATGCATTCAGCCCGAGTTGGCAGAACACGCAAGTCGCTCAATTCGCCGTTCCCTGTCCTGCGACCAACTAGACGAAATCGTGAAGCAACTTCAGGCGGAACTGCCGACGACAACTACTACGGACACTATTGTCACCGCTGTTTTGACCGTCAGCGACAGCCAAAATGACCGGCACATTCAGAGTTCAAAAAAAGAAAACTATGAATCTGAACGTGCGAGGAAAAAACAGAGCCCAGAGAATCCGACCGCTACACCGAGTAGCTGCGAAAGCGAAGAGAGTAGCGACATAACTGTGGCCGAATGCATGGCACTAGCCAAGAATGCTGCTGCTTTTGCTATGGCGCCAGCTCAGGACTGGAATGATGTCGTACGCCTCTCTGATACACTTGCTCCAGCGATCGGACTCGAAAAACATGACATCGATAATGCGCGCAGAACAATGGGCAGCCTTGGATCGGCATTGGCAATCCTGGGCCTTGTAGAAGCATTCGAGAAAATCCGCCGGCCGAGTGCATATCTCCATGCGCTAACCAAACGTGCCTCCGAAGAAGGATTCGATTTTGTGCGCATGTTCCGCTCACTCACAAAGTGCCGACCTACCAGTTCATCAGTAGGGTACGCCGCTTGATGTATACCCCGGTAAACATAGACCTCTGTGCCTCATGTATACCCCGGTAAACATGAGGCCTCCTCAGAGAGGGAAAGGGCTGTGGGTTTGAGGGGTGACGGTGAGTGAGATCGGGAGAGTGGCTTCCGGCGCCCGTCGTGGAGAAGATCTGATGGCGAAAGCAGCTCAGAAAGTCACCCTGTCCCCATCGCGGGACATTCCCTTCGACAAGCTCGTGCTGAGCCAGTCCAATGTGCGGCGCATCAAGGCCGGTGTCTCGGTCGAAGAACTAGCCGAGGACATCGCGCGGCGCGGCCTGCTGCAGGGGTTGAACGTACGGCCCGTGCTCGATGCCGATGGTGTCGAGACCGGCACGTTCGAGATCCCGGCCGGTGGCCGCCGCTTCCAGGCACTGTCACTGCTGGTGAAGCAGAAGCGGCTGGCGAAGTCGGCACCGATCCCTTGCATTGTGCGAGATGCTGCATCGGAGATCCTCGCTGAGGACGACTCGCTGGCGGAGAACATGCAGCGCGTCGCCCTGCACCCGCTCGACCAGTTCCGTGCATTCCAGGCCC
>JBATPI010000152.1:0-14668 GCA_049291415.1 Paracoccaceae bacterium
TTGACCTCCATCGCCCATTCGGGGCGACTGTCAAACGCTTCATCCCCCAGCCAGTTGATCTCTTGCACCGGAATGATCCGCGTCGACAGCGCTTCTTTCGGCCCGACAATCACCTGCCGCGCGACCGGGTCCAGCCGCACCACATACAGCGGATCTTCCAGGCCACCGATTCCCAGACCCTTGCGCTGGCCGATGGTGTAATGGATCACGCCGCGATGAGTGCCCAGAACCCGGCCTGTGACATCGACGATCTCACCCGGATCCGCAGCCCCCGGCCGCAGCTTTTCAATCACCGCGGCATAGTCGCCGTTCGGCACGAAACAGATGTCCTGACTGTCGGGCTTATCGGCCACCGACAGCCCGTATTTGGTCGCCAAGGCCCGTGTCTCGGCCTTGCTGACCAGATGGCCCAAGGGAAAGCGCAGGTAATCCAGCTGCTCCTGGCTGGTCGAGAACAGGAAATAACTCTGATCGCGGGCCGCATCCGCCGCCTGATGTAGTTCCGCCCCCGCCGGACCCATCTTGCGCTGGATATAATGCCCAGTTGCCATGCAATCGGCTTCCAAATCCTTCGCGGTGGCCAGTAGATCCTTGAATTTCACCCGCTCATTGCAGCGGATGCAGGGCACCGGCGTTGCGCCAGACAGATAGGCGTCGGCGAAATCCTCGATCACGGCCTGGCGAAAGGTGTTCTCATAATCCAGCACATAATGCGGAAAGCCCATGGTTTCGGCCACCCGGCGCGCATCATGAATGTCCAGCCCGGCGCAGCAAGCGCCCTTTTTCGCCAGCGCCGCCCCGTGGTCATACAGCTGCAAGGTGACGCCGACCACATCATAGCCTTCATCCTTCAGCATCGCCGCCACAACGCTGCTGTCGACCCCGCCCGACATCGCCACCACGACACGGGTGTCGGCGGGTGCTTTGGGCAGACCTAAAGAGTTCAACGGCATATCGCGGGGCATCTTGGATCCGGGGGCAAGGGGCGTGGAGGGGTGATAAGGCGCAATATAGGAAAATGCTTGCTACTCTCAACCCCCGGCTTTCAGCATTGCTTAAGGCTGTTGGGTCACCCTGCCATGGAAATCCAGGCAACGGACAGGTGTTCCGCCCATGTATCTGAAACGAGTTGACGGCCCCCGGCAGGTGACTTTGCCCGATGGAACCCGCCTTAGCCGCGCGGATCTGCCCGCCGCTGAAACCCGACGCTGGGTGGCCAGTCGCAAGGCGGTGGTGGTGAATGCGGTGGTTTATGGACTGATGACCCGGTCAGAGGCGATGGACCGCTATGCGCTGTCTGAAGAAGAGTTCGATTTGTGGTGCAAAGCAGTCGAACAGCATGGGGTCAAGGGGTTGAAAGTGACAGCAATTCAAAAATATAGACAACTTTAGGTTGTTTTCCCTTGGCGCTCTGGCAAAGTAACTTCGCATTAACCATTGACCGGCATTGTCGTTAACGAAGCTGCCCCTAACACCCCACAGCCCGAGCGGAGATTTGAACGATGCGCATTCTTCTTGTCGAAGATGATCCAGCCACGTCACGCAGCATTGAACTGATGCTGACCCATGCGAACCTGAATGTTTACTGCACCGATATGGGCGAAGACGGGATCGATCTTGCCAAGTTGTATGATTACGATCTGATCCTTCTGGACCTGAACCTGCCCGATATGTCGGGACATGAGGTGCTGCGACAGATTCGCCTGGCCCGGGTGGAAACCCCGATTCTGATCCTGTCCGGCGCGGATGACACCGAAAGCAAGCTGAAGGGATTCGGCTTTGGTGCCGATGATTATCTGACCAAACCCTTTCACCGTGAGGAATTGGTGGCGCGGATACATGCCATTATCCGCCGGTCCAAGGGGCACAGCCAGTCGATGATCCGCACTGGTCTGGTTAATGTGAACCTCGATGCCAAGACCGTGGATGTTGAGGGCAACGCCGTGCATCTGACCGGCAAGGAATACCAGATGCTGGAACTTCTGAGCCTGCGCAAGGGCACCACGCTGACCAAAGAGATGTTCCTGAACCATCTTTACGGTGGCATGGATGAACCGGAATTGAAGATCATTGACGTCTTCATCTGCAAATTGCGCAAAAAGCTGTCCGAAGCGACGGGGGGGGCACAACCACATCGAGACCGTCTGGGGCCGCGGCTATGTGCTGCGTGATCCGGTGGCCGATACTTCGACGGCGCCCCGGTTGGCTGCCAGCGCTTAGGAAAGGCGGGCAGACAGCCACTGTGGGTGATCAGGGTGACCGCCCTCCGGGGCGCTTTACCTCGCCCGCGCGCCCGCCTAATCTTGGCCCGCCTACAGGGGAGGGCAAGATGGCCGACACGCCGGTTCAGCAGTTGACCATTGCACAGGCGCGGGCAGAGTTGGCCGCGCTGGCGGTGCAGCTGCGCGCCGCCAACACTGCCTATCATGTCCAGGACGCGCCACAGATATCGGACGCCGCCTATGACGCGCTGAAACGCCGCAATGCTGCGATAGAATCGGCATTTCCTGATCTCAAACGCGACGACAGCCCGTCAGATCAGGTGGGCGCCGCAGCGGCCGATGGCTTTGGCAAGGTCACCCATGCGGTGCGGATGCTGTCGCTGGAAAACGCCTTTGACGATGGCGATGTCACCGATTTCGACGACCGCTTGCGCAAGTATCTGGGCCATACCGGCCCGCTCTGGCTGACGGCGGAACCCAAGATTGACGGGCTATCACTGTCGCTGCGGTATGAGCAGGGGCGGCTGGTGCAGGCCGCAACCCGCGGCGATGGGGAAGTGGGCGAAAACGTCACCGAAAACGCGCTGACCATTGCCGATATTCCCGCACAGCTGACCGGCGCCCCAGATATTCTGGAAGTGCGCGGCGAGGTCTACATGAGCCATGCCGATTTCGCCGCCCTGAATGACCGCCAAGCCGCCCGCGGAGACAAGACTTTTGCCAACCCGCGCAACGCTGCCGCGGGATCGTTGCGCCAACTGGACGCAAAGATCACCGCCGCCCGGCCCTTGCGCTTTTTCGCCTATAGCTGGGGGCAATTGTCCGAACCTTTGGCCAAAACGCAGATCGACGCCATCGCCCGGCTGGCCGGCTATGGCTTTCAGACCAATCCGCTGACCGTTCTGTGTGACGGACCCCTGGCGCTGCTGACTCAATACCGCAAGATCGAAGCGCAGCGCGCGACCCTTGGCTATGACATCGACGGCGTGGTTTACAAGGTGAACGACCTGGCGCTGCAGGCGCGGCTGGGATTCCGCTCGGCCACGCCCCGCTGGGCGATTGCGCATAAATTCCCGGCTGAACTGGCCTGGACCCGGCTTGACGGCATCGACATTCAGGTTGGTCGCACAGGTGCGCTGTCGCCCGTGGCGCGCCTGACGCCGGTCACGGTGGGCGGCGTCGTCGTCTCGAACGCCACGCTGCATAACGAAGATTATATCGCCGGCCGCGATGCCAAGGGCCAACCGATCCGGGGCGGCAAGGATATCCGCATCGGCGACTGGGTGCAGGTCTACCGCGCCGGTGATGTGATCCCGAAAATTGCCGATGTCGATCTGGCCCGCCGCCCCGACGGGACCGTCCCCTTTGCCTTTCCGCAGACCTGCCCCGAATGCGGCAGCCCCGCGCAACGCGAGCCGGGCGACGCCATCCGCCGCTGCACCGGCGGACTGATCTGCCCGGCCCAGGCGATCGAGCGGCTGAAGCATTTTGTCAGCCGCGGTGCCTTTGACATCGAAGGTTTGGGCGCCAGGCAGATAGAGATGTTTTTTCACGACGCCGATCTGCCGGTAAAAACCCCCGCTGACATCTTTACCCTTTCTGTAAGAGACGCCGCCAATGGTTTGAAAAGACTGAAAAATCGGGATGGTTTTGGTGAAACTTCGGTCACCAAGCTGTTCGCGGCAATTGAGGTCAGGCGCCGAATTCCGCTGGACCGTCTGATCTTTGCCCTTGGGATCCGTCACGCTGGTGAGGCCGCCGCGGGCCTGCTTGCGCGCCACTACGGCACTTGGGAGGCGTTCGAGACGGCCATGACCTCTGCCCAGCCCGGCACGGTGGAATGGGCTGATCTGACCGCCATCGACGGGGTCGGCGACACACTGGCCACCAGCCTGACAGGCGCCTTTCGCAACCTGGCCGAGCGCGCCGCCATCGACACACTGATCGCAGAACTGGACGTTCAACCGGTGGCCGCCGCCGCCAGCGACAGCCCCGTTGCAGGCAAAACGCTGGTCTTTACCGGCACTTTGGAAAAGATGACCCGGGCCGAGGCAAAAGCGCGGGCCGAGGCGATGGGGGCGAAGGTGGCGGGCAGTGTCAGTGCCAAGACCGATCTGCTGATCGCGGGTCCGGGGGCCGGGTCCAAGGCGAAAGAGGCCGCAAAACTGGGGGTTGAGACCATCGACGAAGACGCCTGGCTGGCTCTGATCGGCGCCATATGAGCCGTCCCGAGATCCTGTTTCCGCTGTTCGCCGGGTTAGAGACCCTCGAGGGTGTCGGCCCGAAAACCGCTCAGGCTTTTGAGGGGTTGGGCGTCGCCCGGCCCAAAGATCTGCTGTATACGTTGCCCTATTCCGGCATTGACCGGCGCCGTCGCGACTCGGTTCAGGGCGCGGCTTTCCCGACCACCGTGACCGTAGAGGTGACGATCGGCGCGCATACGCCGCCGCGCCGCAAGGGCGGGCCCTATCGGATCATGGTGCGTGACACCGTCCTGGACTGGGTGGTGATCTATTTTCACGCCAAGGGCGATTATCTGGAGCGCCTATTGCCGCACGGCCAGCGCCGCATCCTGTCGGGCAAGGTGGAAACCTTTGACGGCGTGGCGCAGATGGTCCACCCCGAGCATGTCTTGCGCGTTGAAGAGGCGGGCGAATTGCCCAGCTATGAGCCGGTTTATCCGCTGACCGCCGGGATCACGCAAAAGCAGGTGCAAAGAGCGGCGCAATCCGCGCTGGCCCGGGTGCCCGATCTGGCCGAATGGATCGATCCCGGCCTGAAGGCCCGCGAAGGCTGGCCCGATTGGGCCGACGCGCTGCGCACGGCCCATGCACCCGCCGATGCAAGCGCACTGGCTGCCACCCATCCGGCGCGGGCGCGGCTGGCCTATGATGAGTTTTTCGCCCATCAGCTGACCCTGTCTCTTGCGCGCCAAACTCTGCGGCGCGGCAAGGGAATTGCCAGCCACGGCACTGGAACTTTGCAAGACAAGGTATTGAAAAGCCTTCCCTATGCGCCAACCAGCGCGCAAAGCCGCGCGTTGCGCGAGATTGCAGCCGACATGGCAGCACCCTTGCGGATGAGCCGGCTTTTGCAAGGCGACGTGGGCGCGGGCAAGACGCTGGTTGCGTTGATGGCGCTGTTGATCGCGGTTGAGGCGGGCGGGCAGGGCGTGATGATGGCCCCCACCGAAATTCTGGCGCGTCAGCACCATGAGGGGCTGGCCCCCTTGGCCGCCGCTGCCGGGGTGCGGCTGGAGATTCTGACCGGGCGCGACAAGGGCGCTGACCGGGCCGCCAAGCTGGCCGATCTGGCCGCGGGGCGCATCGCCATTCTGGTTGGAACCCATGCGGTGTTCCAAAAAGACGTGATTTTTCAGGATCTCAGGCTGGCGGTGGTGGATGAGCAGCACCGCTTTGGCGTGGCGCAGCGGATGGAGTTGGGCGCCAAAGGCCCCGCTGCCGATGTGCTGGTGATGACCGCCACGCCCATTCCGCGCAGTCTGGCGCTGGCGACCTATGGCGACATGGACGTCTCGGTGCTGGACGAAAAGCCCGCGGGGCGCAAACCGATCAAGACCGCGCTGATCGCCGCCGGGCGTCTGGATGAAGTCGTGGGCCATCTGGCCCGCGCTGTGGCCGAGGGGCGGCAGGCCTATTGGGTCTGCCCTCTGGTTGAGGAATCAGAGGTGATGGATCTGACCTCGGCGGTGGAACGGTTCCAATCCCTGCGCGCCGCCTTGGGTGAGGGTCGGGTGGGGCTGGTGCATGGCCAGATGCCGTCCGCCGAAAAAGACGCGGCGATGGCGCGCTTTGTCTCGGGGGAAACCTCGGTTCTGGTGGCGACCACGGTGATCGAAGTGGGCGTGAACGTGCCCAATGCCACGATCATGGTGATCGAGCGGGCCGAGATTTTCGGTCTTGCGCAGTTGCATCAGCTGCGCGGTCGGGTGGGGCGCGGTGAGGCGGAATCGACTTGTCTCTTGCTGTATCAGGCCCCGCTGACTGACAGTGGCGAGCGGCGGCTGAAGACCATCCGCGACACCGAAGACGGCTTTCGCATCGCCGAGGAAGATCTGGCGATGCGTGGCGCGGGTGATCTGATCGGCACCGCGCAATCGGGCCTGCCGCGGTTTCGCGTCGCCGATATGGAGCGGCAATCGGCCTTGATGGAGGTGGCGCAGACCGACGCGCGCGCGCTCTTGACCGCCGACCCGGGCCTGATCAGCGCGCGGGGCAAGGCGGCCCGGCTGGTGCTGTGGCTGTTGGATCAGGATCGGGCGATCCGGCTGATTTCGGTCGGCTGACCGGCTGAGTCGCCGAGTGTTCTGGTTTATTTCCGCAATGTTCTTAAAAAGTTCTTTACAGGCAGTCGTAAAAATGAGAACAATATAGCAACAAAGTAATGGAGACACCGCATGATCGCCCGGATCAGGACCCTGACAGCCCGTCACCAGCCATCATTGGCCGAAGATGTGGCCGGTATTGCTGCGCTGTTTCTGATGCTTTTTGCCGCGCTGGCCTTGCCCGGCGTCATCTGACCCTTTCTGCCTGCGGTCTGTTCCCAAAGCGCGTCCGCATCCCCGCTCTGTCCCGAGGCGGATGCCAGTCCCGACGCGCCCAGACACGCGACTGCCGCCGCCACCGTCCCCGGTGTGCGGCGGTTTTTTTATGCGGTGGGTGCAGCCTCGGCACTGTCGATTGCGTCACACACCGCCTCTAACGCCAAAAGAATTGAGGCGTGACGATTCTTGTAATCGCGCGCAGGCGTCAGCACTTCGTAGTCCTGAAAGGGCGCATCGGGAACCGGTCCGCCCTCTTTCAGCATCGCCTGCAGCGCATCACGCGCGGCAACCAGTTCAGCCCGGGTCCGGCCCAGAACCACCGCGCCCAGCACCGCTGCCGCCGCCTGACCCAAGGCGCAGGCCTTCACATCCTGGGCAAACTCCGCAACCTTGCCATTGTCCAGGACCACATCGGCTGTGACCGTTGACCCGCACAAGGGCGAGCGTCGCCGCGCAGTGCCCTGGGGCGCAGCCAGTCGCCCCAAATGCGGAATATCCGCCGCCAGCGCCAAAATGCGCCCGGAATACAGCTTGACCAGATCCGCGTCGCTCATCACATGTCCTCCGCGTGCCATATGTAATCGCGTAAAGCCGTCCCGCCAAGGAGAAGCGCCATGCCTTTCGACCCCAGCAGTCTGAAATACGATGCCGCCGGGCTGATTCCCTGCATTGCGCAGGATCATGCCTCGGGCGAGGTGCTGATGCTGGCCTGGATGAACGAAGGTGCCGTGGCGCAGACGCTGGCCACCGGCCGGGTGACCTATTGGAGCCGATCGCGTGCTGCGTTCTGGATCAAGGGCGAAACATCCGGGCATGTGCAAAAACTGGTTGAGTTGCGGCTGGATTGCGACCGCGATTGCCTGCTGGCCTTGGTCGATCAGACCGGTCCGGCCTGCCATACCAACCGGCGGTCGTGTTTCTACACGGCGCTGCGTCAGGGTGACGAGGTGGTACTGACCGCCCCCTTGGACTAAAGCCCGACCATCGCGCGAATATCTGCCGGCGTCGCCCCTTCGGCGCGGAATTTCGCCAAAGCGCGCGCGTCATCGCGCTTGGCCAGCCGCTTACCTTGATCGTCGCGGATCAGATGGTGGTGATGATAGATCGGCGTTGGCAGATCAAAAAGTCGCAGCAAGATCACCTGAATAGGGGTGAAGGCTAACAGATCTTCGCCGCGGATCACATGTGTGATGCCCTGATCGGCATCGTCGATCACAGAGGCCAGAAAATAGGCCACGACATTCTCGCCCTTGCGGTTCAGGACAATATCTCCAATCTCGGCCAGCGCGGTGTTGGGCTCAACGCGTTGCAGGCCGCAATGCGCAGGCCCGGTCTCTGCAAAGCTGAGGTCGCGGCCCTGTAGTGCGGTCAGCGCGGCCGCCAGATCCAGCCGCAGCGCATCATCGGGCTGCCGCGTCGTCATGGCGCGGCCACGGCAGATCCCGGGATAGGTGGCATGCTCCACGCCCTCTTGCGGGGCGGCCAGGGCGGCGCGGATGTCAGACCTTGTGCAAGAGCAGGGATACAGCAGGTTCTGGGCGGTCAGCTTGTCCAGCCATTTGAAATAATGGGGCAACTGATCGGATTGGCGGTGAACCGGCCCATCCCAGGTCAGCCCCAGCCAGTGCAAATCATCCAGGATCGCGACCTCATATTCCGGTTTGCAGCGGTCCAGATCGGTATCCTCAAACCGCAGCACAAAGCGTCCGCCCTGCGCCCGTGCCATGTCATGCGCCAGCAGCGCGGAATAGGCGTGCCCCAAGTGCAGGGGGCCAGTCGGCGAGGGCGCAAAGCGGGTTACGAAAGCCATGCGGTGAAGGCGCCTTTGGCGCGGTCGGTATAGGCCTTGTAGCGGTCCTTGCGGCCACGGCGGCCGCCTTTGGCCTCAATCGGGGGGAAAAGGCCGAAATTGACGTTCATCGGCTGAAAGGTCTTTGCCTCGGCCCCGCCAGTGATATGGGTGATCAGCGCGCCGGTCGCGGTTTCGGGCGGTGGCGGCGGAAGGTCATGCCCCAGAATTTCCGCCGCCGCCATCCGGCCCGCCAGCAGGCCCATGGCGGCAGATTCAACATAGCCTTCGACCCCGGTAATCTGGCCGGCAAAGCGGATATGCGGCTGCGTGCGCAACCGCATCCGGTCATCCAGCAGCGTGGGTGAGTTGATGAAGGTGTTGCGGTGAATACCGCCCAAGCGCGCAAAGCTGGCGTCTTGTAACCCTGGAATCATTTTAAAAACAGTAGTTTGCGCACCATACTTCATCTTGGTCTGAAACCCGACCATATTGTACAGCGTGCCCAGTTTGTTGTCGCGGCGCAGCTGCACCACGGCATAGGGTTTGATCGGGTTATGGGGGTTGGTCAGGCCGACCGGCTTCATCGGGCCAAAGCGCAGGGTCTCGCGGCCGCGTTCTGCCATCACCTCGATCGGCAGGCAGCCGTCGAAGTATCCGGCGGTCTCATCGGGTCTGAATTCGGTCTTTTCGGCGGCCAGAAGGGCGTCGATGAAGGCCTCATACTGCGGCTTGTCCATCGGGCAATTCACATAGGCGGTCTGTTCCTCGACCGTCTCGCCCTTGTCGTAGCGGCTTTGCATCCAGGCCACCGACATATCCACCGACTCGGCATAGACGATGGGCGCGATGGCGTCGAAAAACGCCAGCGCCTCGGCCCCGGTGGCGGCGCGGATGCTGGTCGCCAAGGCAGTGCTGGTCAATGGGCCGGTGGCGATGATCCAATTCCCGGATGAAGGAAGGCTTGTAACCTCTTCATATGAGCAGGAAATCAGCGGATGTGCCTTCAGTCGTGCGGTGACTGCGGCGGCAAAGGGATCACGGTCCACCGCCAGCGCCCCACCTGCGGGCAGACGATGTCGCGTCGCCATTTCCATGATCAAGCCGCCCGCCGCGCGCATTTCCCAATGCAGCAGGCCAACGGCGTTTTGTTCGTCATCGTCTGAGCGGAACGAATTCGAGCAGACCATTTCAGCGAAATTGCCGGTTCGATGGGCAAAGGTGCCGACCTGCGGGCGCATCTCGTGGATCACCACGGGCACGCCCATTTGCGCGGCAGCCCACGCGGCTTCGGATCCGGCCATTCCGCCGCCAATGATGTGAAGGGACTTTGTCATCAGGGGGATGTAGCGGGGCCGGCGGCGGCAAACAAGGCCGCACGCTGGGCGGCCGCAAATCGGGCGGTGTCCGCGACGTCAAACCCCAACTCTGCCGCTTTGTCGAAAAAGCCTTTCGCCGGCAATCCGCCCGCCAGACGCCCCTCACAAACCGCTGCCCGCAAGGGGTGGCCGTTTCGGGCATCGTCGTCCATCAGCGCCTCTAACGCTGCGGTCAACTCATACATCCGCAGCCCCAGATCGCGGGCCAGCGCGCCATAAGTTGCGGTTTCACCCGCGCTCGCCAGTGCGGCGAGGCGGGTCTCAAGCCTCTTCATCACCCTGTTCGGCCACGCGGGCAACCGAGACCACCTCTTCCTCTGCCGCGACGTTGAACACCTTTACCCCACCAGCGCTGCGCGAGCGGAAGCTGATCTGGTCAACCGGCACCCGGATCGACTGGCCGGTTGAGGTGGCCAGCATGATCTGATCCGACAGATCCACCTGGAAGGATGCGACGATGCGACCGCCGCGCGGCCCCGGCGAGATTGCCTTGACGCCCATGCCGCCACGGCCCCTAACGGGGTAGTCGTGGCTGGACGAAAGCTTGCCCGATCCGCCTGCCGTGATGGTCAGGATCAGATCTTCGGCTATTTCCATCTCAGCGTAGCGTTCGGCGCTAAGTTGACCTGCTGTAACGGTTTCTTCGTCGTCGTCGGCCTCATCTTCGGTCACACCCGCCATCAGTCGGCGCTGTTTCAGATAGGCCGTGCGTTCCCATGCCTCGGCCTCAAAGTGCCGGATAATCGACATGCTGACGACTCGGTCTTCCGCCCCCAGGCGGATGCCGCGCACCCCGGTGGAACCGCGCGATTTGAAGACGCGGATCTCGCTGGTTGAGAAACGGATCGCCCGGCCGCTGTTGGTGACCAGCATGATATCGTCATTCTCGTCAGCAATTGCGGCATTCACCAGGAACACGCCCTCGGGCAGTTTCATCGCGATCTTGCCGTTGCGCATGACGTTGGTGAAATCCGACAGGTCGTTCTGCCGCACGTCGCCGTCGGAGGTGGCGAAGACGATCTGCAGGCTGTCCCATTCCTCTTCCGGCACATCCACCGGCATCAGGGCGGCGATGGAAACGCCGGGTTCAATGGGCAGGATGTTGACCATGGCCTTGCCCTTGGCGGTGCGGCCCGCCATCGGCAGGCGCCAGGTCTTCATCTTGTAAACCATGCCGCCGGTTGTGAAAAACAACAGCCAAGTATGTGTATTCGCTACGAAAAGCGTGGTGACGACATCATCTTCCTTGGTCGCCATGGATGACAAACCCTTGCCCCCCCGGTTCTGGCTGCGGAACTCGGCCAAGGGCGTGCGCTTGATGTAGCCGCCAGAGGTGATGGTCACGACCATATCCTCACGCTCGATCAGGTCTTCGTCCTCGACATCACCAGCCCAGTCGACAATCTCGGTTCGGCGGGGGACGGCGAACAGGGCTTTCACCTCACGCAGTTCATCGGAAATGATCGCCATGATCCGGTCGCGAGAGCCCAGGATTTCCAGATAATCCTTGATGCGGCCGGCCAGCTCTTCCAGCTCATCCGTGACTTCCTTGACGCCCAACTGGGTCAGGCGTTGCAGGCGCAGGTCCAGAATGGCGCGGGCCTGGATTTCCGACAGGTTATAGGTGCCATCGTCGTTGACCGTGTGGCTGGGGTCATCAATCAGCTTGATGAAGGGCACAATTTCATGCGCGGGCCAGCGCCGGATCATCAGTTTTTCACGGGCTTCGGCGGCGTCGGCACTGGCGCGGATGGTTTTCACCACCTCATCCACGTTGGACACTGCCACGGCCAGACCGCACAGGATATGACTGCGTTCCCGCGCTTTGCGCAGCTCGAACGCGGTGCGGCGTGCTACAACTTCTTCGCGGAAGGTGATGAAATGGCTAAGGAAATCGCGAAGCGTCAGTTGCTCGGGGCGGCCACCGTTCAGGGCCAGCATGTTGCAGCCGAAGCTGGTTTGCAGCGGGGTAAAGCGGAACAACTGGTTCAAGACCACATCCGGTGTGGTGTCGCGCTTCAGCTCAATCACCACGCGCACGCCGATGCGATCGGATTCGTCAGCAACGTTCGAGATGCCTTCCAGCCGCTTTTCTCGCACGAGGTCGGCGATGGTCTCAATCATCCGGGCCTTGTTGACCTGATAAGGCACCTCATCAACGATAATGGCCCAGCGGTCCTTGCGGATTTCCTCAATATGGGTCTTGGCGCGGATGATGACAGAACCGCGGCCTTCCAGATATGCCTTGCGCGCGCCCGCACGACCCAGAATGGTCGCACCGGTCGGAAAATCCGGCGCTGGAATGAATTCCATCAACGATTCCATCGAGATGTCGGGATTCTCGATCATCGCCAGGGTGCCGTCAATCACCTCGCCCAGGTTGTGGGGCGGGATGCGGGTGGCCATCCCTACCGCGATGCCTTCGGCGCCGTTGACCAGCATGTTGGGATAGCGGGCTGGCAGGACCGTGGGTTCACGGTCCTTGCCATCATAGTTGTCTTGAAAATCAACGGTATCCTTGTCGATATCGGCCATCAGAAAAGCGGCGGGCTTGTCCATGCGGACTTCGGTATAGCGCATGGCGGCAGCGGAATCGCCATCCATTGACCCGAAGTTGCCCTGGCCATCCAGCAATTTCAATGACATAGAGAACGGCTGCGCCATCCGCACCAGCGCGTCATAGATCGCAGAGTCACCATGGGGGTGGTATTTACCCATGGTGTCGCCGACCGGGCGGGCGGATTTGCGATAGGGTTTATCGGCGGTATTGCCCGATTCCTGCATGGCGAAAAGGATGCGGCGGTGAACCGGTTTCAGCCCGTCGCGCAGATCGGGAATCGCGCGGGAAACGATCACGCTCATCGCGTAATCGAGGTAGGCGGTCTTCATCTCGGCGACGATGTCGATCTGCGGGCCATCATGCGGCGAACGCTGGGGCTTTTCACCTGCGATTTCAGTATCTTCGGGTGTATCGGTCACTGTCTGCCTTACCGGGCCGAGATGGCCCTATATCTGGTTGGCGACAAGTTACACCATACCGCCCATGGGGTGCAATGGCGGGTGGGACGGTGTCTTGCGGTCGCGAACCTCACCGTGCTCGCAGGATCATGCCGAACAGGTCACGCGGATCATCGGGATCGGCGATCATGTCGAGATCGGTGTAAAGTCCGGTTTCGGCCAGCTTGCCGCGGATGTAACGCAGGGCCGAGAAATCCTCGATCGCAAAGCCGACGCTGTCGAACAGCGTGACCTGGGTGGGTGAGGTGCGGCCCGGCACCGCGCCGGTGATGACTTGCCACAGTTCGGTGACGGGGTGGTCGTCGGGCAACTGCTGGATTTCACCCTCTACCCGGGTCTGGGCCGGGTATTCGACGAAAATCGACGACCTCTGCAGGATGTTGCGGTGCAGTTCGGTCTTGCCCGGACAATCGCCGCCAACAGCGTTCAGATGGACGCCAGAGCCCACCATATTATCGGTCAGGATGGTGGCGCATTGCTTGTCGGCAGTAACGGTGGTGATGATGCCTGCGCCCTGAATGGCCTCTTCGGCAGTGCGGCAGGGCGTGACGGTCAGCCCGCGCCCAGCCAGATTGGCGGCGCATTTGGCGGTGGCGGCGGGGTCGATGTCGTAGAGCCGCACCTCACGGATGCCGCAGATGTCCTTGAAAGCCAGCGCCTGAAATTCCGATTGCGCGCCATTGCCGATAATGGCCATCACTTTGGTTTTCGGTGCCAGCCATTTAGCGGCCATGGCCGAGGTGGCGGCCGTGCGCAGGGCGGTCAGGATGGTCATTTCCGACAGCAGCACCGGATAACCGGTGGCCACATCTGCCAGCAGCCCAAAGGCGGTCACGGTCTGCAGGCCACGTTTCATGTTGGCGGGGTGGCCGTTGACGTATTTGAAACCATAGGTCTCGCCGTCTGACGTGGGCATCAACTCGATCACGCCAACATCGGAATGTGACGCGATGCGCGGCGTCTTGTCGAACAGCGGCCAGCGGCGGAAATCGGCCTCGATCTCAGAAACAAGGTCCACCATGACCCGCTCAATTCCCAGTTTCAGGACCAGTTTCATCATGTTGTCGACAGAGACGAAGGGGACGAGATTAAGGGACATGGCGATTTCCTATTTCGAGCGGGTCGGGCGGTCGAAAACCTTTTTGCCCATCAGGCTGCCGACCAGATCGACCATCAGCCGCGCGGTCATGCCGCGATCGTCAAGGAAGGGGTTCAGCTCAACCAGATCCAGCGAGGTGACCAGACCGGATTCGTGCAACAGCTCCATCACCAGATGCGCCTCACGGAAGGTGGCGCCGCCGGGGACGGTGGTGCCGACGGCGGGCGCGATCACGGGATCAAGAAAATCGACATCCAGTGACACATGCAGCATGCCGCCATCGTCGCGCACCCGGTCCAGGAATTCGCGCAACGGGGCAACGACGCCGCGTTCGTCCAAGACCCGCATGTCATTCAGGAAAATGTCGCGGTCTTGCAGCGCGGCCTGCTCAGCGGGATCGACTGAGCGGATGCCGAACATGCAGATCCGGTGGGCGGGCACAGCCAGGGGGAAGGGCGGGAAGGCATCAAACCCGTCGCGGCCGTTGATATAGGCCAATGGCGTGCCGTGCAGGTTGCCTGAGGTTGTGGTCAAGGGCGTGTGGAAATCGGGGTGTGCGTCCAGCCACAAGAGATACAGCGGGCGGTCCTGACGCGC
>JBATPI010000153.1:0-12361 GCA_049291415.1 Paracoccaceae bacterium
CGCCCGCCCGGCGCCCGCCGCCGCCGCTTGACGGCTGCGGGCCGGGCTGGCACCTAGTCGCGGATGAAATACCTGAACCTGTCGCTCTTGATCCTGTTCCCGATTGCCTGGTTTGCGCCCCTGATGCGCGCGGCCGTGCTGCCGATTTTCGGTATGGATGAGATCAGCGTGCTGACCGGGCTGCAAAGCCTGTGGGCCAGCGACATTCCCCTGGCGCTGGCGGTGACGTTCCTGGCGATCTTTGCACCCTATGCCAAGACGATCGGCCTGGCCTTGCTGCACTTTGGCCTGCTCAGCCCCCGCACCCTTCCCGCGCTGCATGTGCTGGGCAAGCTGGCGATGGCCGATGTGTTCCTGATCGCGCTCTATATCGTGGTCGCCAAGGGGGCTGGGCATGTCACGGTTGAGGTGGCCTGGGGTCTGTATCTGTTCACCGCCTGCATCCTGCTGTCCTTGTTGATCAGCTGGCGGGCTGAGGGGCCGCGGGCTTGATGCCAGCACCATTCCGGGGCAGGAAGGGCGGATGAGCAAATCCGCCCCCGTCTTCACCTGCACCGCCTGTGGCGCGACCACCCGCAAATGGGCGGGCAAATGTGACGCCTGCAATGCGTGGAATTCGATCATCGAAGAAGCGCCGCTGTCGGCCGGACCGAAGGCACTGGGTCGCAAGGGGCGCACGATTCCGCTGACCGATCTGGCGACCCAAGAAGATCCGCCGCCGCGCGCCTCATCCGGGATTGATGAGTTGGACCGGGTGCTGGGCGGCGGGTTGGTCCCGGCCTCGGCCATTCTGGTGGGCGGCGATCCGGGGATCGGTAAATCGACGCTGCTGCTGCAGGCGGCAGCCAGTTTTGCGCGCAAGGGTCTGTCGGTGATGTATATCTCTGGCGAAGAGGCCAGCGCGCAGGTGCGGATGCGGGCGCAACGGCTGGGCCTGCATGATGCTCCGGTGCAACTGGGGGCCGAGACCAGCCTGCGCGACATCCTGACCACGCTGGATGCCACACGGCCCGATCTGGTGGTGATTGATTCGATCCAGACGATGTGGCTGGACACGGTTGAGGCAGCGCCCGGATCGGTCAGCCAGGTGCGGGCATCCGCACATGAGCTGGTAACATTCGCCAAACGGCGCGGCACCTCGGTGGTGCTGGTGGGCCATGTCACCAAAGAGGGCCAGATCGCGGGCCCGCGCGTGGTTGAGCATATGGTCGACACGGTGATGTATTTCGAGGGTGAGCGCGGCCACCAGTTCCGCATCCTGCGCGCGGTGAAGAACCGCTTTGGTCCCGCCGACGAGATTGGCGTTTTCGAGATGACCGGGGCGGGGCTGCAAGAGGTGATCAACCCCTCGGCGCTGTTTTTATCATCGCGCGACGCCCCTGCCCCCGGATCGGCGGTGTTCGCGGGGATTGAGGGCACGCGCCCCGTGCTGACCGAAATTCAGGCACTGGTCGCGCCGTCAAATCTGGGCACGCCCCGCCGCACGGTGGTGGGGCTGGATTCGGGGCGATTGTCCACGATTCTGGCGGTGCTGGAGGCACGGGTCGGCATCCCCTTTACCGGTCTGGATGTGTTCCTGAACGTCGCGGGTGGTTTTCGCGTGACCGAGCCTGCCGCCGATCTGGCGGTGGCCGCCGCCCTGTTGTCAGCCCGTGAAGACGTGGCCATTCCGCCCGATATGGTGCTTTTTGGTGAAATATCCCTGTCAGGCGCGCTGCGACCGGTCAGTCAGACCGAAAACAGGTTGAAAGAAGCCGCGAAACTTGGTTTCACACAGGCGACTGTGCCGGCCCGTTCCAAATCAACCTCTGACCACGGAATGCGTCTGCGCGAAATGGCCGATCTGGCGGCCTTTACCGGTGAGATGTTCGGCGCGGGCTGAGGCCTGCCCACAGGAGAAGACGATGGAAAACTTTACCGCGGTCGATGGCGGGGCGGCACTGGTCATCCTTCTGTCGGCAATCCTGGCCTATTCGCGCGGCTTTGTGCGCGAATTGATGGCGATTGTCGGCTGGATCGGAGCGGCCTTCGTCGCCTTCATCTTTGCGCCCTCGGCCACGCCCTTGGTCAAGGAACTGCCGGTGGTCGGCGAATTCCTGTCCAAAAGCTGTGAGCTGTCGGTGATTGCGGCCTTTGCGGGCGTGCTGGCGATCGGACTGATCGTGATGGCGCTGTTTACGCCGCTGTTCGCCTCGGTGGTGCAGCGGTCGGCCCTGGGGGGCGTGGATCAGGCGCTGGGCTTCTTTTTCGGCGTTGCGCGCGGCATCTTGCTGATCGCGGTGGCCTTTATCGTCTATGACCGCGCGCTGGCGAACCTGAAATACCCGATGGTCGACAATTCGCGCACCGCCAAGGTGTTTGCAAATTTCCAGGGCTCGATTGATGCATCCCTGCCAACCGATGCGCCGGGTTGGATGGAGGCGCGCTATAACGACCTGACGGCGGTTTGCACGCCAGACGGGGCCACCCCTGCCGTGACGCCCGAAGCTGACCCCGCGCCGGCCGGCAACTGATCGGGACGGGACGCCGACGATAATTCGGGCAATCTGGTGCGGCAGGGCGTGACACTGCCGCCCAGACCGACTAGATGATCGGGCATCCCGCAATCGGATTCTCGGAGGCTGCCCGTGCGCCCCTTCCTCTCTCACCCTTTCGATGACGACAAGCTGAAGGAGGAATGCGGGATTTACGGCGTCAGCGGCCTGTCGGATGCCGCGAACTTCGTCGCCCTGGGCCTGCATGCCCTGCAACACCGCGGCCAAGAGGCTGGCGGCATCGTCAGCTATGACCCCGACCACGGTTTCAACAACGCCCGCCGGTTCGGCTATGTGCGTGACAATTTCACCAAGCCTGACGTGATGGACACCCTGCCCGGCAGCCTGGCCATCGGCCATGTACGCTATTCCACCGCAGGGTCCAAAGGGGCGACCGCAATCCGCGATGTGCAGCCCTTTTTTGGCGAATTCGCCATTGGGGGCTGCGCAATTGCCCATAACGGCAACCTGACCAACGCCACCGCCTTGCGCAAACAACTGATTGAGCGGGGGGCAATTTTCCAGTCATCCTCTGACAGCGAATGCATCATCCACCTGATGGCGCGGTCAATGCAAAAGACCCTGGCCGAGCGGATCAAGGATGCCTTGCGCGCGGTTGAGGGGGCATTTTCCGTCATCGCCATGACCCGGACCAAGCTGATCGGCGTGCGTGACGCCTTGGGCGTGCGTCCCCTGGTGATCGGTAAGCTGGGCGATGGCTGGGTGCTGTCGTCGGAAACCTGCGCGCTGGACATCATCGGCGCCGAGTTCATCCGCGATGTCGAGCCCGGTGAGATGGTGGTGGTGGAAAACGGCCAGCTGATCTCTACCCGGCCGTTCCACCCGGCAAAATCGCGCTGCTGCATCTTTGAGCAGGTCTATTTCTCGCGCCCCGACTCTATCGTCGGTGGCCGCTCGGTCTATGAAACCCGCCGCCAGATCGGGGTAGAACTGGCACGTGAGGCGCCGGTTGAGGCCGATCTGGTCTGCCCGGTGCCCGATTCCGGCACGCCCGCCGCCATCGGCTATGCCGCTGAATCCGGCATCCCCTTTGGTCTGGGCATCACCCGCAACCAATACATGGGCCGCACGTTTATTGAGCCGACCGAGCAGATCCGCAACATGGGCGTGCGGTTGAAACTGAACGTCAACCGCTCGCTGGTGCGGGGCAAACGGGTGATTCTGGTCGACGATTCGGTCGTGCGCGGCACCACCAGCCGCAAGATCAAGGACATGATTCTGGATGCAGGGGCCGCCGAGGTGCATTTCCGCATCGCCTCACCCCCCACCGCATGGCCCTGCTTTTACGGAGTGGACACCCCCGAGCGCAGCAAACTCCTCGCCGCCACCATGACCGAGGATGAGATGCGTGACTGGATCGGCGTCGATTCCCTGAAATTCGTGTCGCTCGATGGCCTTTACCGTGCTGCGGGCGAAGCGGCAGGCCGCGACCCGGCCAGCCCGCGCTTTTGCGATGCGTGCTTTTCCGGCGACTATCCTGTGGCCCCATCCGACAAGCTGGAGGAAGGCTTTCAGATGAAAGCCGCCGAATGACCGGCGCCGGCGCGCAGGCGGTTGAGGCCTATCTCGCCCACCTGCCCGCCGATCAACAGACCACCCTGCGCGCCCTGCGGGCCACCCTGACCCGCCTGCTGCCCAACCATGTCGAGACCCTGTCCTATGCCATGCCAGGGTTTCGCCAGCCCGGGGCAAACGGCAAAATGGTGGTTGGATACGCCGCCCATGCCCGCCATCTGGGGCTGTATCCGCATTCCGGCACGGTCATCCCGCTGATCGACTGCGTGCCATTCAAAACCTCAAAATCCGGTGTGCTGTTCACCCCCGCGCAGCCCTTGCCCGACGCGCTGATCAAAACCATCCTGCGCGCCCGCCAGGCCGAACTTGCCGCAGGCGATGGGCGCTGATCCCCCTTGCCCCTTCATCTTGGCTCAAATATTCCACCGGGGGTCCGGGGGGTGTGCCCCCCCCCGGTTCTGCGCCAACCAAAGGATCCGACCATGACCCAGAAGATCGCCCTCGTCACCGGTGCCTCACGCGGGCTGGGCACGGCCATGGCCGAACAACTGGCGCTGCAGGGCTGGCATGTTGTGGCCGTCGCGCGCACCGTGGGCGGGCTTGAGGATCTGGATGACCGGGTCAAGGCCGCGGGCCTGCCGGGCGCGGGCGGCCTGACGCTGGCGCCGATGGATGTCACCAATGAAGACGCCATGCGCCACCTCTGCCGACAGGTCCATGACCGCTGGGGCAGCTTGCAACTCTGGGTGCATACCGCGATCCATGTGACCGCGCTGTCGCCCAGCCCGTCAATCGACATGAAGGATCTGGACAAGTCCATCGCCACCAACCTGCGCGCCACCGCCTCGCTGATCACACTGATTGATCCTTTGTTGCGCGAGGGTGAGGGCACCGCGATGTTTCTGATCGATCCTGCCGCCCAGACCCGTTATTCCGCCGCCTATGGCATCACCAAGGCCGGGCAGATGCAGTTGGCGCGCAACTGGCAGGCCGAGACGGTGCGCACCGGCCCGCGCATCCTGACCCCTACGCCCGCGCCAATGCCCACCGCCACCCGCGCCCGCCATTACCCTGGCGAAGACCGCGCCCCATTGGCCGATCCGCGCACAGAGGCTGCGCGGCTGATCGCCCTGATCTGACCTTGTCCCTGTGGCGAAAGGGGCGCTATCCTGCCCCCGCGCCATAGGAGACCTGCAATGACCGACACCACCTGGACCCCGCCCCGTGTCTGGACCTGGGACCAGCCCTCGGGTGGCACCTTTGCCTCAACCAACCGCCCCGTTGCCGGGGCCACGCATGACCAGCCATTGCCGCGCGGCAGCCACGCGCTGCAACTGCATTCATTGGCCACGCCGAACGGGCAAAAGGTGACGATCCTGCTCGAAGAGCTGCTGGAGGCCGGGCATGACGCCGAGTATGACGCCTGGCCGATCGACATCGGCAAGGGGGATCAGTTCGGGTCCGGCTTTGTCGCCGTCAACCCGAATTCAAAGATCCCTGCCCTCTTGGACCATTCCACCACGCCGCCGACGCGGGTGTTTGAGAGTGGCGCGATCTTGCTGTATCTGGCGGAGAAATTCGGGGCCTTCCTGCCGCGTGATCCGGCGGGACGGACCGAGACGCTGAACTGGCTGTTCTGGCAAATGGGCTCGGCGCCCTATCTGGGCGGCGGCTTCGGGCATTTTTACAAATACGCCCCGACCAAGCAGGAATACCCGATCAACCGCTTTGCCATGGAGGTCAAGCGCCAGCTGGACGTGCTGGACCGCCAATTGGCCGACCGGCCCTATATCGCGGGTAAGGCCTATACCATCGCGGATATGGCGATCTTCCCCTGGTATGGCGCTTTGGTGCGCAATGAGACCTATGAGGCGGCCGAGTTTCTGGATGCTGGCAGCTATATCCATGTCCAGCGTTGGGCGGCAGATCTTGCCAAAAGGCCAGCGGTGATCCGGGGCCGGATGGTCAACCGGAACTGGGGCGATGAGACGGGCCAGGTGCCCGAGCGCCATTCGGCAGCCGATTTTGCGGGGAAAGAGGTGGGCTAACTCCGGCGTTCAGACGGTCAGCGCTGTGGCGATCGCGGCCCACAGCGTCTCGACCGGCTCAACGCCCACGGACAGGCGGATGAACCCCTCGGGGACAGCATCGCCCCAACGGGCGCGACGTTCACCCGCGCTGTGGGTGCCGCCGAAACTGGTGGTCTGTTCGATCAGCGGACAGCCGCTCAGGAACGCCTCGGCCAGCCCGGCACTGGCCAGCTGAAAGCCGATCAGAAAACCGCCATTGGCCATCTGCCCGCCGACAGCGCCATGCGACGCATCGCCCGGCAGGCCCGGATAGCGCAGGCCGGTGACGCCGGGATGGGCTGCCAGCCGATCGGCGATAATTCCAGCACTGGCACACATGCGCTGCAACCGCAGTTCCAGCGTCTCCAACCCCCGATGGACGAGAAACGCCTCAAACGGGCCCGGCACCGCGCCCGCCATCCGCCGCCAGTCGCGCACCCGGGCCATCAGCCCTGCATCGCGCCCCGCGACATGGCCAAACAGCACATCGGAATGCCCGGCGGGTGCCTTGGTATCGGCGGCCACCACCAGATCGCAGCCATGGTCCATGGGGCGCTGCAACAGCGGCGTCATGGTGGTATTGTCGGCGATCACCCTTGCGCCAGCGGCCCGCGCCCGCGCGGCGACGGCGGCAATATCCACCACATCCAGACCGGGATTTGACGGCGTCTCAAGGTAGACCACGGCCGCGCCGGTGAAATCGGCCGTGGCGTAATCGCAGGTTGCCAGTTCGGTGATCCGGATGCCCAAGGGCGCAAGAAAGCCCTGCGCCAGCACGCGGGTGACGTAATACCCATCTGCCGGGATAAACAACCGGTCGCCCGCTTTCAGCGTGGCGAAGAGGGCGGCGGCAATGGCCGCCATACCCGAAGGGAAGGTAACGGTTTCGGCCTCTTCCAGGATCGCCAATTGGGCCTCAACCGCATCCCAGCCGGGCATGCCATTGCGGCCGTAGACATAGGGCGCGCCTTGGGTATGCGGCAGATGAAAGGTGGCCGACAGGCTGATCGGCGGCACCACCGGGTCACCCAGGACCAGCCCAGTCTTGCGGTGATGCAAAAGCCGGGCGATCCGGGCGTCAGTCTCAGCAGTCATGGTGCGGCCTCATCACGCGGTTTGGATCAGCCTAGCCGCCTTGCGCGGCCTATTCCAGCCGGGATGGAAAGCCATCTGCCCGCAGATCGGTGCCCAAGGCATCTTCCAGCAGTTTCACGATCTGCGTTGATTGCGCAGCGCCGCCATAGACCGCCTTGCCCTTGAGGAAGGTCTGCGCGGTTGTCGCCGCCAGATCCAAAGGCACGCCAAATTCACGGCCAAAGCCCATCGCAAAGCCCAGATCCTTCAGCGCCAGATCCATGGTAAAGGCGATGTCATAGCTGCCGTTCAGGATCAGCTGCCCTTCGGTTTCATGCACGAAGGACGTCCCGGAAGAGGCTGAAATCGCTTGATAAGCCGTCTTGAGGTCTAGCCCCCCGCGCTTGGCCAGCATTAGCGCCTCACCGTCCGCGACCAGATGAATGAAAGCCAGCATATTGGTGATGACCTTGATCACGGCAGCAGAGCCAAGGGGGCCCATGTGGAAAGTTTTGTTGCCAATCGCCTCCAATGCCGGGCGGTGCATCTCAAACAGATCGGCGTCGCCACCTACCAGCACGGTGATCTCGCCTCGCGCGGCCAGATGGACGCCACCGGTGACGGGCGCCTCAAGCATCCGAACGTCACCGACGCCAGCCAAGCCAGCCAGCCGCACGACATCGTCGCGGCCCAGGGTGGAATTCTCGATCCAGGTGGCCCCCGGTTTCAGCACGGTCATCAACTCGGCCAGAACCGCCTCTGAGGCGGCGGGATGCGGCAGGCAGGTGAAGACATGGTCCACCCCGGCGGCCAATTCGCTGACCGTGGTCGCAACCGATGCCCCCATGGCGCGGTGGCGTTCGGCCAGCTTTGGGTCGCGATCATAGACCGTAACCTGGTGCCCCGCACGGATCAGACTGGCGGCCAGATGGCCACCTAGATTGCCCAAACCGATATAGCCGTAGTTCACGCGCCCCACCCCACGATGCCCTTGACCTCAAGAAAGTCATGGATTGCCCAATCAGCGTATTCGCGGCCATTACCAGACTGTTTATAGCCGCCAAAGGGGGCGAAGGTGTCCCAATCGGGGTAGTTCAGGTTAACCGTGCCTGCCCGCAGACGGCGCGCTATGGGCTGCGCCTCGGCCACTGGTCCAGCGATATAGGCGGCCAGACCATAGGGGGTGTCATTGGCCATCTGCACGGCATGGTCGATGTCGTCATAGGGCAGGATCGCCAGAACCGGACCAAAGATTTCCTCACGCGAGACGGTCATCTCATTGGTGACATTTCCGAAAATCGTCGGCCGCACGAACCAGCCGCGGTTGACGCCGGTGGGCCGCCCGATGCCGCCACACACCAGTGTGGCGCCTTCGTCGATGCCGGCCTGGATCAGCCGCTGCACCTTGTCGAACTGGGGTTTTGAGATCAGCGGCCCCATCGTGGTGGCGGTATCTCTGGGGTCGCCGACCACAACGGCTTCAGCCGTGGCCTTGGCGATTTCCAGCGCGGCGTCGTGCTGGCTGCGATGGATGAACATCCGCGTCGGCGCGTCACAGCTTTGTCCGGTGTTGGCAAAGCAGGCCTCAACCCCTGCCGAGACGGCGGCCTGCAGATCGGCCGATTGCAGGATGATATTGGGCGACTTGCCGCCCAATTCCTGCGCCACACGCTTGACCGTGGGGGCGGCAGCGGCGGCCACAGCGGTGCCTGCACGGGTGGATCCGGTGAAAGACACCATATCGACCTGCGGGTGCGAAGATATATGCGCGCCGACCTCTGGCCCGGTGCCGTGGACCAGATTGAAGACGCCCTTCGGCACCCCCGCCTCATGGCAGATTTGCGCAAAGAGCGTGCCGGACAGGGGGGCGATTTCCGATGGCTTCAGCACCATCGTGCAGCCCGCGATCAGGGCCGGGGCCACCTTGCAGGCGATCTGGTTCATCGGCCAGTTCCACGGCGTGATCAGCGCGCAAACACCGATGCCTTCATGCACGATGCGGGTGGTGCCACGCATGGCCTCCCATTCCATCGTCTCGGCAGCTTTGATGGTCGATTCGATATGCACCTGGCCCGCCCAGGCCTGCGCGCCGCGGGCCCATTCGATGGGGGCCCCCATCTCGGTGGACATGACTTGCGCCAGGTCTTCGTATTTCTCGTTATACACCTCCAGCACACGGCGGACCACGGCGATGCGGTCGGCCAGGGGTGTGGTGGTCCAACTGTCAAATGCAGCCCGGGCGGCGGCAATCGCGCGGTCCGCGTCAGCGGTGTTGCCCAAAGCCACTTCGCAAACGATTTCTTCGGTGGCGGGGTTTTCCACCCCCACTCTGGTCTGCGACAACGGCTGAACCCACGCGCCGTCAATATAGAATTTCGTCATGTTTTCCGGGATCATGGCAGCCTCACTTGAAAAAGATGTTGTAGCGCGCGCGGATGGCGCGATCTATCTCAGGGTCCACTGTGCAGCCCGCTTTGGCAAGGATTTCATTCTTGCGCGCGATAGCACCATCCAGCAGCAGGGGTTTGCCCGACTCATTCCATTCCTTCGGGCTCATCCGGTTGGCGACCTTGGGGTAGATGTATTCGGTCTGCATCAGCTTCAGCGTCTGGTCAGAGCCGAGGTAATGCCCCGGCCCGATCAGGCAGACCTCTTTCATCGCGTCGATACTGGTGGTGTCGGGGGTGACGTCAATGCCGCGCACCAGCCGCATGGTCTGACCCAGAAGATCATCGCCCAGAACCAGACTTTCCAGACAAAAGCCCAAGAGGCTGGCGTGCATCCCCACCGCCTCGTAGCACATGTTCAACCCGGCCAGCCCGGCTAGGGCATTGGTGATGCCCTGCTCCCATCCGGCCTGCATATCGGGCAGTTTGCTGTCGGAAATGCCAGAGGCAGCGCCACCCGGCAGATCATAGAACCTGTGCATCTGCGCACAGCCAGCGGTCAGCAGGGCCTGCTCGGCTGACCCGCCAGACATCGCACCGGTGCGCAGATCGCTGACGAATGGCCAGGTGCCAAAGATCGCCGGCGCGCCCTTCTTGATGGAGTTGACATAGACCACACCGGCCAGGCATTCCGCCACCGCCTGCACGATGGTCAGCGCAATCGGCGCAGGCGCCGTCGCCCCGGCCTGCCCCGCCGATAGCAGCAGCATCGGCATGCCGCGGCGAATGCAATCCTCCATCGTGATGCAGGATTCTTCGGCAAATTTCATTGGTGGCACGACGAAACAGTTGGAGTTGCTGACAAATGGCCGCTCCAGCCATTTCTCTTCGCCGCCCGCGACCATGTGGATCATATCAAAGCAATCGGCCACATGAGAAGGGTCGCTGAACGATGTGCCCACATGTTTGCGCGTGCCGGCCAGACAGCCATAGAGGGTGTTCAGGTCCATCTCGCGGTTGTCGACCACGTCGCGGCAAACCATGGTGCGCTGGTAGAAATGGATATTGTCCAGATTTTCGACCAGCCGCGCCGCATCATACAGATCCTGCGCGGTGGATTCGCGGTACTCCAGCGTGATCGGATCGACGATATGAACCGCCGCCCCCGCTGTGCCGTAATGCACATTGCTGCCCGACAGATGCAGGTCAAACTTGGGGTCACGCGCATGCAGCGTGATGTTGCGCGCGGCCACCGCCAGCATGTCCTCGACCAATGCGCGGGGAAACCGCAGTCGCCCGTCATCGCCCTGAATGGCCCCTGCGGCTGTCATGACTTCCACGCCCGAAGGCGGCGCCTGACTCAGTCCGATCTCTTCCAGCGCATCCAGTGCTGCGGCATGGATCTGCGCCACGCCCGCCTCGGTCAACGGCCGATACTGCCCCCCCGGCATCCCCGGCCGGACGGGGCGCACATCATCTGCCAAAGGCGCCGCCCGCATCGCCACCCGTGCCGTCCGCCCGCCCGACCGCCGCGCCCGCGCAGGCTCACACATCTCGCCGATATCACTCATCGTCCCGACCTTTCATCTTGGCCCAAATATCCTCCGGGGGTCCGGGGGTGGAAAACCCCCGGCTCCGCCATTTGTCACGCGCGGACCCGTTCCGATTTCGGGTCATACATCGGCACCAGGGATGCCACGGCCGCATGCCGCACCCCCGCCACTTCAATCTCATAGGCAGACCCCAGAACTTCGGCCTCTGACTGGCCCTTGCAGGGCACATAGCCCATGCCGATCGCCCCCCCCAGGAAATGCCCATAGCCGCCCGAGGTCACCGGCCCAACGATCTGCCCGTCACGCACGATCGCCTCATTGTGGAACAACAACGGCTCGGGGTCGGTCAGCCGGAACTGCAGCATGCGGCGCGCCAACCCCGCGTCCTCGCGGCGCAACACCGCCTCGCGGCCCAGAAAATCGGGCTTCTTGCGGCTGACGGTAAAGCCCAGACCCGCCTCCAGCACATGATCCTCATCGGTGATGTCATGGCCCCAATGGCGATAGGCTTTCTCGATCCGGCAGCTGTCCAGCGTGTGCAAGCCGCAAAGCTTCAGCCCCAGATCGGCGCCCGCCTCTTCCAGCGCCTCAAACACATGGGCGGTCTGGTCGGAACTGGCATAGATCTCCCAGCCCAACTCGCCGACATAGGTCACCCGATGCGCACGGGCCAGCCCCATACCAATCTCGATTTCTCGTGCAGTACCAAATGGATGCGACGCGTTGCTAAAGTCGTTTGGTGACACCCGCGCCATCAGATCGCGCGCCTTTGGCCCCATGATGCACAAAACCGATTCCGCCGCCGTCATATCGGTGATAACGGCGAAATCGTCACCCAGATGCTGGCGCAGCCAGGCCAGGTTGCGCTGCAGGGTTGCCCCCGGCACCACAAGCAGGAACGCCGTCTCCGACAGCCGCGTCACGGTCAGATCGGCCTCGATCCCGCCCCGCTCGTTCAGCAGCATCGTATAAACGATGCGCCCCTCGGCCACATCCATTTGCGCAGAACAGACCCGGTTCAGGTAGGCGCAAGCATCGCGCCCCTCAACCCGGATCTTGCCGAAACTGGTCATGTCGAAAAAGCCCACGCCGTCGCGCACGGCCATATGCTCAGCCTTCTGGTTGTCAAACCAGTTCTGGCGCTTCCAGGAATAGCGGTAGTCCCGTTCCTGCCCCTCGTTGGCGAACCAATTCGCCCGCTCCCAGCC
>JBATPI010000154.1:0-5615 GCA_049291415.1 Paracoccaceae bacterium
CATGGCGAACACGAAAAGAGATCTGTTCCTCAAGCGCCGCCTGCGCGTCCGGAACAAAATCAAGGCGACCTCGCATGGCCGTCTGCGGCTGTCTGTCCACCGCTCGTCCAAGAACATCTCGGTCCAGTTGATCGACGATGTAAAGGGCGTGACCGTTGCTGCTGCCTCGACCCTGGAGAAATCCTTCGGTCTGGTTGGCAAGAACAACGTCGAAGCGGCGGCCAAGATTGGCGCAGCGATCGCCGAGCGGGCAAAGAAGGCTGGTGTCGAAGAGTGCTATTTCGACCGCGGCGGCTTCCTCTTTCACGGCAAGATCAAGGCTTTGGCCGAGGCTGCGCGTGAAGGTGGTCTGAAGTTCTAATCAAGCGGGCGGCGTCACCTTTAGACGGGTGGGCCGCTCCGATGATCCGGGGGCCGGGGTCTGTGACTTCATACGCTCACCAGGATTGGTTCAAACGGCGCGCTGGACGCGCCACCATGCAAGGAATGCCTTATGGCAGAACGTGACAATCGTCGGGACAATCGTGGCGGCCGTGACCGCGTCGAGGAAACTCCGGAATTCGCAGACCGTCTGGTGGCGATCAACCGGGTGTCGAAAACGGTCAAGGGGGGCAAGCGCTTTGGCTTTGCGGCTTTGGTTGTGGTCGGTGACCAGCGCGGCCGTGTCGGCTTTGGCAAGGGCAAGGCCAAGGAAGTGCCGGAGGCTATCCGCAAGGCCACCGAGCAGGCTAAGCGCCAGCTGATCCGTGTGCCGTTGAAAGACGCGCGCACTCTGCATCACGACATCGAAGGCCGCCATGGTGCGGGCAAGGTTGTGATGCGTACCGCTTCGGCCGGTACCGGTATCATCGCCGGTGGCCCGATGCGTGCAGTGTTCGAGATGTTGGGCGTTCAGGATGTGGTTGCCAAATCGCTTGGCAGCGCGAACCCTTACAACATGATCCGCGCCACGATTGATGGTCTGAAAGCGGAAACCTCGCCTCGTTCGGTTGCGGCGCGTCGCAACAAGAAAGTGGCCGAGATCCTGCGCAAGCCCGAAGCCGAAGCAGTGGAGGCCTGATCATGACCCAGAAAAAAGTCCCTACCGGCAAGACCATTGTCGTCAAACAGATCCGCTCGGCGGCCCGCCGCCCTGCTGTTCAGACTGCGACCCTCAAGGGTCTGGGCCTGAACAAGATGAACCGGACCCGTGAGTTGGAAGATACGCCTTCCGTCCGGGGCATGGTTAACAAGATCAGCCACCTCGTCGAGATCATCGAAGAGCGCGGCTAAGGATTGGTTGGGGTTAACCCCACCCTGAAAACGCCCCTGTGGAAACGCGGGGGCGTTTTGCGTTAGCGCCCCGGACAAGCGATTGGCAGGAATGTGGTCGACATGCCTCCAACCGCCACGATCAGCGCCAGCGCATCGGCCAAGGCCACACCAGCCTCAGTCCGGGGCAGGCGTCCCACGGCCCGTCGCAGCCAGAGGCGATGAACAAAGCGATTGACGCGCGGAAGGCAGCACTTGGGGCGTTGGCACCCTGGTTCGGGGCCGCAACCTTCCACGCTTGCGCGAATATGATGCATTTCCGCTCAGGCCAAGTTTCCGAGTTCGCATTGGACGCGAAACCAAACAGGAAAAGTGGGATGAGGCTTCCCATTGCCATAAAGAGCTAATTGGTTTGGTTTTGAACCGGGCGCTTTGGGCGCAGGGTAGTGGTTTTGACAATCTGATCCATTCCCGCCTCGTGATCATTTCATGAATTGCCCTTCGGTGCTACGCTGGGTGTCGACTCGCGGGCCGGATCATCGGCTAGTGTGACAACCAGGAGGATCTGAGATGGCCGCGAAATATGCGGGAGGCTGCGCGCATGTCCATGTGACAGCGGCGGCTGAGCCGATTGATAACCACGAGTGCCATTGTAACGTGTGCAAAGCGGTGACCGGCCAGCACAGCACCCACGTCGCCTTCTTCAACCATGGCGATCTGCAGATTGATCACCCCGAAAAGATCAAGCGGGTGCCGTTCAACGCCCAGAACCCGGATGGACCGCTGGAAATCTGTCTTTGCACTGATTGCGGCGCGGTTCTGATGTTGGATGACAAGCAAAAGCGTATCCGCGTCGCGGTGCCAAATGTCATGGGTTATGACGACGCCGCTTTTCCCAAAGCAACATACCATGCGTTCTGGGACGAATCCAAAGGCTACGCCAAGCCGTCGGACGGTCGCCCGGTCTTTGAAGGCCTGCGCCCCGAATTTCACTGGCCGGTTGGTGCCTGACACTGATCGGTAGGATGGGCAATATTGCCCATCCTACGTTGCATCTTGATTGATCGGGGCGCTGGCTCTATACGCCCCCGGTGGCCGTTGTGGTCATGAGAATCAATAAAGAAATGCCGTGTTGTCCCCATCCGTCGCAGGTAGGGACCTTCCGGCCAGGAGAATGCGACATGAAACTGAATGAACTTTCCGACAACGACGGTGCCGCCAAAAAGAAAAAGCGCGTTGCGCGTGGCCCGGGTTCGGGCAAGGGCAAGATGGCCGGCCGTGGTGTCAAAGGCCAGAAATCCCGTTCCGGCGTGGCCATCGGTGGTTACGAAGGCGGCCAGATGCCGCTGTACCGTCGCCTGCCGAAGCGTGGCTTCACCAAGCCGAACCGCAAGGAATTCGCCGTCGTCAATCTGGGTCTGATCGAAAAATTCATCGGCCTGGGCAAGTTGGACATCAAATCCGAGATCACCGAGGACGCGCTGGTCGCCGCTGGTCTGACCACCAATAAGCGTGACGGCATCCGCATTCTCGCCAAGGGTGAGATTACGTCGAAGATCAATCTGAACGTCACGGGCGCCTCGGCGGCGGCTGTTGAGGCCATCCAGAAGGCCGGTGGCCAGATCACGGTTGCGACGTCGGCTGAATAAGAGGTTGTGAGCGGCGCAATCGTCGCTTACATCAGCACATGTTTTCCAGCGCCGCCGGACCGGAAAATCGGGTCCGGCGGCGTTGTCCATGAAAAGGGCACCGCATGGCATCCGCCGCAGAACAGATGGCCGCGAACCTCAGCTGGGGCGCGCTCGGCAAGGCGACCGATCTTCGTCAACGCATTCTCTTTACGATCGGGCTGTTGATCGTCTATCGCCTGGGCACCTATATCCCGGTCCCCGGTATCGACGGCAATGCACTGAAAGAGTTCATGTCCAAGGCCGGACAGGGTCTGGGCGGGATGTTGAACCTGTTCACCGGCGGTGCGATCGGCCGGATGGGCATCTTTGCCCTGGGGATCATGCCCTACATCAGCGCCTCTATCATCGTGCAGCTGGTGTCCACCATGTATGGCCCCTGGCAGAACCTGCGCAAAGAGGGCGAGCAGGGTCGCAAGAAGATGAGCCAATATACCCGCTACGGCACCGTGGCGCTGGCATTGTTTCAGTCTTACGGCATCGCCATGTCAATCCAGGCCGGGAAACTGGCGCATGAGCCGGGCTTTTTCTTCATCTCGGCCTGCGTGATCACCCTGGTTGGTGGCACCATGTTCCTGATGTGGCTGGGCGAGCAGATCACCAGCCGCGGCATCGGTAACGGTATTTCGCTGATCATCTTTGTCGGTATCGTCGCGGGCATCCCATCGGCCATGGCGCAGTTCTTTGCCCAAGGCCGGTCGGGTGCGCTGTCGGCACCATGGATTCTGGTCATTCTGGTGATGATTGTGGGTGTGATCACCTTTGTGGTCTTCATGGAGCGAGCGCTGCGCAAGATCCATATCCAGTATCCCCGTCGTCAGGTGGGGATGAAGGTTTATGACGGCGGGTCATCGCATCTGCCGATCAAGGTGAACCCGGCGGGCGTGATCCCGGCGATCTTTGCCTCGTCGCTCTTGTTGTTGCCGACGACCATCGGCACCTTCTCGGGTGGCGGCACCAACCCGATTCTGTCGACGATCAGCGCCTATCTGGGCTATGGTCAGCCGTTGCATCTGGTTGCGTTGATGCTGCTGGTGGTGTTCTTCACCTATTTCTACACCTCGAACGTGGCGTTCAAGGTGGATGAGGTGGCCGACAATCTGAAAAGTCAGAATGGCTTTATCCCCGGTATCCGCCCCGGCAAGAAGACCGAAGAGTATCTGGAATATGTGCTGAACCGTATTCTTGTGCTTGGCTCGGCCTATCTGGCGGCGGTCTGTCTGTTGCCAGAAGTCTTGATCGCAAAGCTGGGCGTGCCGTTCTACTTTGGTGGCACCTCGGTCCTGATCGTGGTCTCGGTGACGATGGATACGATCAATCAGGTGCAATCGCATCTGCTGGCGCATCAATACGAAGCGCTGATTGAGAAAAGCCAGCTGCGTGGCAAGCGCAAGTCTGGCGCCAAGGCCCCCGCGCGGCGCTGATCCATGGCGAAGCACATCATCCTTCTGGGTCCGCCCGGCGCCGGTAAAGGCACACAAGCCAAGCGGCTGGAAGAGGCGCGCGGCATGGTGCAGCTGTCGACCGGCGACATGCTGCGCGAGGCCAAGACATCGGGCACCGAAATGGGCAAACGCGTTGCTGAGGTGATGGAGCGCGGTCAGCTGGTGACGGATGAGATCGTCATCGGTCTGATCGAAGAGAAACTGGCCATGGCCCGTCCGACGGGCTTTGGCGGCTATATCTTTGACGGCTTTCCTCGCACCCTACCACAAGCCGATGCTCTTGCGGTGCTGATGGCGCGGATGGGGCAGGGGCTGCATGCGGTGATCGAGATGCAGGTGGATGACGCGGCCCTGGTCGCCCGGATCACCGGGCGCTACACCTGTGGCACCTGTGGCGCCGTTTATCACGACGTGAGCCGGCCGACGAAAACCGCCGGCACCTGTGACGTCTGCGGTGGCCACGACATGACCCGCCGCGCTGATGACGCCGAAGACGCGCTGAAGACCCGGCTGATGGAATATTACAAGAAGACCTCGCCGCTGATCGGCTATTATTATGCCAAGGGCGCATTGAGTTCGGTGGATGGGCTGGCGGAAATGGGCGCTGTTGCGGCCTCTATCGCATTGGTGCTTGACAGGCCGTAAAGATTGGCCTTGCGCCCTTGACGGGTGCCAGAAAACCCCATATTGCACGGCGTCCCGGTATGGAATCGCCCATGCCGTGGTTTCCCGTTCGCGGGAAGATCATCGTTCGGAGCCATCGCGCACCGGGCAGTTGTGAAAAAAGGCTCTGGCACGACGGAGTCGCAACGAAAAGGAAAACGCGTGGCACGTATTGCTGGCGTAAACATTCCGACCCAGAAAAGGGTCCCGATCTCTCTGCAGTATATCCATGGCATTGGCCCTCAGGCTGCTGGTCAGATCTGTGAGGCGTTGAAGATTGACGTCGCGCGCCGGATCAACCAGCTGACCGACGCCGAAGTGCTGTCAATCCGCGAATATATCGACGCCAACTTCACCGTTGAGGGCGACCTGCGCCGTGAAGTGTCGATGAACATCAAGCGTTTGATGGATCTGGGCTGCTACCGCGGCCTGCGTCACCGTAAGGGCCTGCCGGTCCGCGGTCAGCGCACGCATACCAACGCTCGTACCCGCAAGGGCCCCGCAAAAGCCATCGCTGGCAAGAAGAAGTAAGGGGAGCGCACAGATATGGCACGTGATCCAAAATCCG
>JBATPI010000155.1:0-8548 GCA_049291415.1 Paracoccaceae bacterium
TTGATGATGTTGATCTGGGCCTGTCGCGTCCCGCCCCGGTGGCAGTGCGGGTCAGCGCCTAGGCGCGTCCCGACGACCCTGATCGGCAATGGGATCAGGGGCCACACACGGCATCCCGGCACATCACAAACAGGAGACTACCATGACGACCGCAATGAAACAGAATACCGAAACCAAGGACACAACGTCCAACATCTCGAATATCGCCTCGGTGACGGACGCGCTGACCGAGGTTCTGGCGGGCACTTACCGCCTGGTGCTGAAATCCCACATCTACCACTGGAACGTGACCGGCCCGCTCTTCGTCTCGCTCCACGACATGACGGAAGCGCACTACAGCGACATGTTCACCGCCGCCGATGTGCTGGCCGAACGCATCAGGGCCTTGGGCAAGCCCGCACTGGTCAGCCTGGCCACGGATGGTCAGGAGGCCGATGCAAGCCTTGCGGCGGATGGCATGATCAAGGATCTTCTGTCTGACCATGAGAACCTGGCCGCGCGGATGCGCGCGCTTGTCGGAACGGCGGAGGCGGCCGACGATCCGGTGACGGCAGACCTTGCCACCGCACGCGCCGATTTCCACGAGAAAGCCGCCTGGATGTTGCGGGCGCTGGCCGCGTAAGCGCGTCCGATCAGCGGACAGAGACACGCAGCCCCGGCAGCCGCCGGGGCTTTTTGCACTACCACGTTACTGATGCCGTCGATTTCGGCTATACGCATTGTGAACTCCCCTGCTTCCTTGGCGGGACCGAAGAAGCCCGATCGAAACCATGGCCCAGAATATGCGCGATACTCTCTCCGCCGTGAGATCCCTGCTGGGTGGCACTGCTGCCTTCATGGCGGGCAACAGCCTGCTGGGCGTGGTGCTGCCGCTGCGCATGGAAACGGCGGATTATCCGGTGGCTCTGATCGGCGCGATCATGGCGGCCTATTATATGGGGCTGGCGCTCGGCGGGTTCAGGTCCAAGCATGTGATCCTGCGTATCGGGCATATCCGCGCCTTCTCGGCTTTCGCGGCGCTGACCGCCGCGACATGTCTGGCCTATGATTTCTTCTTCACCCCGGCGGCATGGGTGGTCCTGCGGGTCATCAACGGTTTTTGCATCGCCGGAATGACGACCTCGATCGAAAGCTGGCTCAACGAACGCAGCAACAATCAGACCCGCGGGCGCGTCCTGGGCTTCTACATGCTGGCTTTCTATCTTGCGGTTGCACTGGGTCAGACATTGGTGAACGTCGCCCCGGTCGGCGGCAGCGAACATATGATGCTTGCGTCCGCGCTGATCGGATTATCTCTTATTCCCATTGCGATGACGCGCCTCGGCGAACCGGTTCTGAGCGACATCCGAGTTCTGGGCGTGAGAGAAATCTATGCGGCATCAAAGGTCGGCGTGGTCGGCGCGGGCGTTGCGGGAATACTGGTCGGCTCATTCTATGCGCTGGCCGTTGTCTTTGCCCGCCAGATCGGCCTCAGCGTGTCCGAAGCGGCCATGTTCATGAGTGTCGTGGTGTTGGGCGGATTGGGCTTCCAGGTGCCTGTCGGTATGCTGGCGGACAGGTTTGACCGGCGCGTCGTGATGGCCGGCATCCTGATCGTCGTAGGCACATCATGGGGCATTCTGTCGATCTCAATCGCAAACGGCGTATCGTTGATCGCCTTGATGGTCATGGCACTGGTATTCGGAGGCGCGATCAGCAGCGTCTATCCGCTCTGTGTCGCGCAAACTTTCGATCGGTTGGACCGCAAGTATTACGTCGCGGCATCGGGGCGCTTGCTGATGGTGTATTCCATTGGCGCGACGATTGGCCCGCTCTTGGCATCCATGCTCATGGCGCTCTATGGGCCGGCATCCTTTTTCGTCTTCGAGTCCGCGATCGCATTGGCATATGCTGTATTTGTCCTTTTCAGTGTCAGATTGGTGCCTCAGCAGCCCGAAGATCAGCGCGAGAGATTTGTGCCACTTCCCGATATCTCGCCGGTTGCGATGGCGCTCGATCCGCGCACAGAGCCGAGAGATCCTGCGACGGAACGGTGCGAGCCGGGCTGAAAGAACCGCAGCTCAGAACCCGAGGATCGCCGACGCAATGGTGGAATAATCAGCACCACGATGAACATCGTCAGTCCGACCGCCACCTCCACCCCGCCACGCGCCGAGCGGTATGACCACCACCGCCATTGTCGCGCCCAGCGCGGCGGCTACGGCCATCTCGCGCAGGATCAGATCGCGCCAGTCCTTCATTTCCACGTCGCCCCTGACCAGCGCCCGCATCATCAAGGTTGCCGATTGCGACCCGGCATTGCCGCTGCTGTCGATCAGAAGCGGCAGAAAGAACACCAGCGATACATCGGCAAGGATCACATCCTCGAAATAGGCGATACCCGCGCCGGACCAGCGATTGCCGAAGATCAGAAGCGCCAGCCAGACGATGCGCGGCGATTAGAGAATCCCGATCCCCGCCGCGCGCAAGGTCTGCTTGAACGGCAATACATGTGAGATGTTCGGGAAATCCTCGGTCGCCTCGGCCTGCATCACGTCGGCGGCACCGTCGTGGGTGACGATCCCGAACAGCCGGCGGATGTCGTCGCGGTCTTCCGGCAAGAACCTCGTCCGAAAGCACCCGTGCCAGATCCACCCGGCAAACCATCGACATATGGCTGAACACCGCGGCGCGGCGCGGCCGCATATGCGACATCAAAGGCCGCGCTGCATCGTCGTCGGCGAGGCCGCTCAACCACGCGGCAAGATCGACGGCGGCGCGCCCCTCACGAATTCGCGGATCGATTTGTCGCGGGTCTTGATGTCAGTCTCGGTTGGATAGGGGGCGGGATGGGACGACATGGGCAAGAGCCTTTCTGCCGGTACAGCCTATCATTCTGCGGCGAAGCCCAAGACGCGGCACCGCCGGACATGATCGCCCCCCTTCTGAAAGCCCGCATCACAATGCACGATCAGGCGCGCGGCGTCCTGCGCGCCCGAGTTTGCGGGATCGGTCCCCGCGACGCAGGGGCCGATATGATCGGGCGCGCAACAGGCATGTCCGTGGCCTTCCGGCGCAGTATTGGCCAAGAGCATGTCGACGGCATGACCACGGGGTCGGCACGGCCCCGTCTGCGGAAACGTGATGCTGTAGAGGATAGCATCGGGCGACGGGCGCGGCCGCACCCGCCGAATTTTGACGGACGCGGCGGTATGGTGCGTTGCGCCTGTATGATGGCGTCAGCCGGTCAATCGCGGGCGCTACACTCCAGCACGACCCGATCGTCGATCAGATCCCGCAAAGTTGCGCCCTGCCCTTTCGACCACCACTCATATTGGCCCGCGACATAGCGCGAACCGGATCCAGCGACCACGTTGACGAAAACACGGGCGTCACCATCGACCGGCACAAGCGCCAGGATATCGCCTTCGGAGACGATATACTGGACCTGAACGGTTTGTTCCTTTCCGCAGTCATACGTCGTGGTGGTCAATACCGCATCGTCCAGTTCGATGGTGATTGAAAGCGACGTATCGGCCATGGCGGCCGAGGACGCGATTGCAAGGATGGCACAACCGAGCGCAGTCTTGTTCATGAGATTTTCCTTGATGATTTGAATCTTTCCCGGACGCGATGGATTGGCTGGCTAAGCGAGACCAGCCTTGGCGCCATCGCGCCGCGCGACGACCCGACGGCGCTGCCACCGCCACCGCCGTCGGCCAACCACCGCAATTACCGGGTCTTCCGGAAAAGGTCCAGTTAGACGTCAAAGCTCGGTTCGGGCCATTTGAACAGGAACCCTTCCAGCACCATGCCGCCGATGCAGGTGGCGGAATGCGCCATGACCGACAGGAAGGTCAAAAGCAGCACGATCAGGATCACCGGCATTCTGATGATGGTGAAGGGTGAGTTGCTCTTGCTCTCGCCCTTCACCGACGGCAGATAGAAATGGACCAGCACACCAATCGCCATGACAATCAGCCCGAGAACCACGAATGCGCTCTGCCATCCGAAGGTGATGCCGATGGTCGTCATCAGGGACAGCCCGACACTTATGCCCATAGTGTTGCCCGACATGATCATGGTGATCGCCCGCCCGTGCATATCCTTAGGCACAAGGCGCGTGCCATAGGCAGCATTCATCGGCCACGTCACGCCCGCACACAGACCGCCGAGGCCGCGAATCCGACCAACAAAAGCATCAGCTAGCGGTTGACGACAAGCGTGGCACTGATCAGCGGAATCGCTTAAGCCAGCGCATAGAAGCCGATAAGGAACCCGACGTCGCCTTCGTCAATTCCAAGGTCGACCGCCATTTGCGGCAGGATGCCCGAGGGCACCAGTTCCGACAGGATACCCACAAAGGTCACGCTGGACATCAGGCCAAGGACGAACCAGGAAATCGTCTGCTTTGCACCACGCGCATCCTTTTTGGTCAAATCAGATCACTCCATGTTCATCGAAGACATTACCGACTTCGTGTTGTGCGGGAACGATCTGGTTTCCAAGACGGTCGCTGCCGGATGAGCATCGCGACACCCCAATCGACCATCTCAGCCGAACGTTGGCGGAACAAGACCTGCCTGCTTTGATCCGGATCAAAGCCTTACAAAATCTATCAGATATACTATATCTAAAGGGGAAGGTCAGTTCGAATGCGACCTTCCCGATGACATTCCGACCCTTGAGAACGGGACGACAAAGGAGCAAGAACATGAAAGTTGCACGCTGGCACGCCGCCAAGGACATTCGCGTCGAGGACATCGACGAGCCGCAGGTCACCCCCGGCGACATCAAGATCAAGGTCGCCTGGACCGGAATCTGCGGCAGCGACCTTCACGAATATCTTGCCGGTCCGATTTTCATTCCCGTCGGCGAAAACCATCCGCTCAGCCATGACAAAGCCCCGATCACCATGGGGCATGAATATTGCGGCGAGATCACCGAACTGGGCGACGGAGTCGAAGGGTTCGAAATCGGCGACCGCGTCGCGGTCGAACCGATATATCACTGTGGCAAATGCGACGCCTGCCGCGACGGCAAGTATAACCTGTGCAAGGATCTGGGCTTTGTCGGCCTATCCGGTGGTGCGGGCGGGTTTGCAGCCTATTCCGTGGTGCCGGCGCATATGGCGCACAAGATGCCCGACGGACTTTCGATGGAACAGGGCGCGCTGGTCGAGCCTGCCGCCGTCGCGCTTCATGCCGTGCGTGTCAGCGCCTTCAAGGCCGGCGATACCGCCGCCGTCTTCGGGGCCGGACCCATCGGGTTGCTGGTGGTCGAGGCATTGCGCGCGGCCGGTGCCGCACAGGTTTACGTGGTAGAGCCGTCTCCCGAACGCCGCGCCAAGGCTATGGAACTGGGTGCTACGCGCGCGATGGACCCGACTGAAACCGATGTCGTCGCCGAAATCCGCGCCGCGTCCGGCAGCGGCGTCGATGTCGCCTTCGAGGTGACGGGCGTGCCCCAGGTTCTGGCGCAGGTGATCGATTCAACCCGCCACGAAGGCCAGGCCCTGATCGTGTCCATCTGGGAATCCGAGGCCGCGTTCCAGCCCAATACCGTCGTGCTGAGCGAACGCACGATCAAGGGCACAATCGGCTATCGCAACGTCTATCCGGCAGTGATGGAATTGATGACGCGCGGGTTTTTCCAGGCCGAAAGCCTTGTGACCAAGCGCATCGAAATCGACGATATCGTCGCCGAAGGGTTCGAGGCATTGGTGTCGGAAAAATCGCAGGTCAAGATCCTTGTAAGGGCCCCGTCGGACTGAACAGGATCACCGTTAATCACAGCAACAGCCCAGAACGCGCCCCTTGGTGCGGCCCCTGACATGCGACCGGAGATTTCAAATGATGAACCCTGAACACGACTACACGACAATCTTGCTGGCCGATCACGATGCGCCCTGCATCTCGCTCTACCAACCGACGCACCGCACCTTCCCCGACCGGCAACAGGATCCGATCCGGTTCGGAAACCTTCTGAAAGAGATAGAAAGCTCTTTGAACCGGCGTTATCCGAACAAGGAAATCACCGCCATTCTGCGCCCGTTCCGCGAACTTGCCGAGGATGCAATCTTCTGGAACCACACGCTCGACGGCATCGCGGTGTTTGCCACGGCAGAGATCTTCAGAGTCTACACCCTGCAACGGCCCGTCCGTGAGAAGGCGATCGTCGCGGACAGTTTTCACACCAAGCCGTTGATGCGCATTCTTCAATCCGCCGACCGCTTTCAGGTGCTTGGGCTGAACCGCCACGAGGCGACGCTGTTCGAGGGCAATCGCTACGCGCTGGACACCGTCGAGCTGGCGGCCGGGTTTCCGCAGAAAAGCGCGGCCGTGACCGATGCGGATGAAAGCGGCCCGGAAAGGACAAAAAGGGCGTATGGCCCCAGCGGGCCGGGGATGACAAGCCGGCATGGCACGAACGGGCGACAGGATGCACGGGACAACGACGCGCGGCAATTTTTCAAAGCGGTGGACGAGGCCGTAGCCCAGACCTATTCCCGACCCACCGGCATGCCCCTGGTGCTCGCTGCCCTGCCGGAACATCACCACATGTTCCGTGAGATCAGTGGCAATCCGGCCTTGATGTCCACTGCAATCGACGTGGACCCGGCATCGATATCCGATGAGGAATTGCGCCAACGCGCCTGGAACATCGTGTTGCCGACGTATCTTGCCCGCCTCGACGGGTTTGTCGAGCGGTACGGCGCGGCAAAAGCGGACGGAGGCAGCAGCGCGGATCTGACCGAAATTGGCAAAGCAGCCGCCGCTGGCCGCATCGCCACCTTGCTGATTGACGCCGAGCGCCTGGTGCCGGGCCGTTTCGATCCTGAAACGGGTCACGTTGCATTCGCCCGTCTTGAAGATCCGGATGTCGATGATCTGCTCGACGATCTGGGCGAGCAGACTCTGCGGACCGGCGGTGAAGTGGTCATCGTCCCGCCAGAGCGGATGCCTTCAGATACCGGCATCGCCGCGATTTACAGGTTCTAGCGGCTCTGTCACACAAAACCACGAGGTAATCTCCGTTTGATTTCATAGTGTTAGGCGGCTTGCATGAGCAAGCCCACAGCCCCGACCTACCGCACGACGACGTGGCGGGCCTGCAATTCCGCCCTGAAGCAGCGGGGTTCGCTTCAGATTTGGTTTGATCCGGAGCCGGTATGTCTGGCCGAACCCAGCGGTAAGCGGGGCCGTCCGGCCACTTTCACCGAGTGAGGAGGGTCGGCAAACAGTCCGGGGGACTGTTTGCCCGACGAACGCCATTCAAGCGTGCCTGACGTTGAAAGCGCTGTTTGGCCTGCCGTTATGGAAACGGAGGCAGCAAATGGCACTTCTACGTTCAAGTACTGACATGAGGAGACGCCCGCAAATCAGCATGTTACCTTTTCGAAGGCGGGGTTTTTTCTCTGTACGCGCCGTGAAGAATAGTGGTGGAAAAACCCTGTAGGCCATGGACACCTTGACCATCAGGGGATGCGGGCCAGAAGTTAGACGGTACGGCACTTTCGTCTTTCGCCTCCCTTGGCAAGGTAGACTGGTCGCAACAGCTGTGGCCGCGGTGCTTGCGGTCAAACTTCTGGAAAGGGTGATAATGCAACGTGGCGTCACACCGCATTCCGGCAGATCCGGTAGATCCGGGCCCTGCCCTCTTCCTTGGTGGAGATCACGGTTAGTCCGAGTTTCTTGCCCGGCGCCCCCCGACATGGCACCGCGTAAAGTGTGGGCCTGCCATCCCGTGGCGGCGATGAGTATCTCCATGGTTGCGCCTTCCGGCGCTTCGAACGGGGCAATCAATTGTGCCTGCTTCCTGCCCGCGCGTAATGCCAGCAGCGCGCGCTTAGCATCGCTGGGCGGAGGGTGACCTGCTTGAGCTACTCGTTCCGGCACGATGCCCATTGCGGTCAGCCCAAGATTCGTCACCCCCAAAGTTGCACCATGACCATCCCCAGTTTCACGCCAGAGCGGCTCACCTTTTGGAATGTTGGCATCGACCTCTTCCAGCAGGCCGCGTTCGATCATCTTGTTGACAGCCATCTTCGCCGCAGTTCCATGCAGCCCCTTTGGCAGCGGTACAGCAATGTAGCCCGGGCGCTGGGCACTGGCAGTCAGGATAAGGAATGTGTTTTGGTCAGTTGCGTCATGACCGGCCCTGTTACGTGTCACGCCAGACAAGGGCGACCGCGATGCGTAGCGGCAGGGCGGTGGCGCCGTCGCAAGCGCGGAAGCGTTCGGCACAAAATGCAGCAGTGAGGGCATTCTATCCGACTTATGGCACTGGGCGCGGTCAATCGACATGTCAGGCTTCGTCTTTCAGATCTGGTCGGGCGTCAACCGCAGCGGCTTCTGTGTCAGTGGCATCAAATCCACTGGCCACAAAGAGATAACCATCATTGTGATCGGTTTCTGTCAGGAAGACTTTCGCCGCGTGCATGGTAATCCCCCCCGAAAGTAAGGGGCTGCATAAGTAGAATTTTCTCGGCAAGATGAACGAGGAGATTTCGAATGAAGACAAGCAGATACACTGAGGCTCAGATCATTGCGATCCTGCGGCAGGCCGA
>JBATPI010000156.1:0-11012 GCA_049291415.1 Paracoccaceae bacterium
TCGCTGCTGCTGGCCACCATCGACGCGCCGCATCTGTTGATCCTGGACGAACCCACAAACCACCTGGACATCGAATCGCGTGAGGCGCTGGTGAACGCGCTGACCGAATATTCCGGGGCTGTGATTCTGGTCAGCCACGACATGCATCTGCTTAGCCTGGTCGCCGACCGGCTGTGGCTGGTCAAGGGCGGTGCGGTCACCCCCTTTACCGAAGATCTTGAGGCCTATCGCCGCCTGCTCTTGTCGGGTGATGACACAGCCAAGCCTGCTGACAAGCTGGTGGAAAAGCCGAAAAAAGCCAGTCGGGATGAGGTGTTGGGTCTGAAGGCCGAGCTTCGCAAATGCGAAGAACGCATGGCAAAGCTGAACGACATGCGCAACAAGCTGGCCACCAAACTGGCCGACCAGGCGCTGTATGAACCCGCGCGCAAGGGCGAGCTGGAAACCTGGAACAAGAAATACGCCGAAGTGATGGACGGTCTGGACCGCGCCGAAGACATGTGGCTGGCAGCCCAGGCCAAACTGGAAAAGGCCGCCTGACCGCCGCCCTTCCGGCCGCTGATCCAGAGCAAACCCGCCATTTTCATCTTGGCAACAATATCCCGGGGGAAGGGCGAATGCCTGCATTCGACCTTGGGGGCTGGCCCCCATCCTGTGGCAAGTTCCGCTTTCCAACCCGCCGGTCATTGCGCTAGCCTGCCCCAATCCGGAGGCCGCATGCCCGAGACAGCCTTTCTGATCACCGCCTTTGCCACGCTTTTCGTGGTGATCGATCCCCCCGGGTTGGTGCCGATGTTCATCGCGTTGACCCGCGGCATGGGCGCAGACCGGCGGCGCGCCATGGCGCAGCGCGCCTGCATCATCGCCACGCTGCTGTTGACCGCCTTTGGCCTCTTTGGCGAATCCATCCTGGGGTTCATCGGCATCTCGATGCCCGCCTTTCGCATTGCGGGCGGAATCTTGCTGTTCCTGACCGCACTGGACATGCTGTTTGAACGCCGCACCCAGCGCCGTGAAGGCCAGCAGGCCGAACCGGATCACGACCCCTCGGTGTTTCCCTTGGCCACCCCACTGATTGCCGGTCCCGGGGCGATTGCCACCATGATCCTGTTGGTTGGCCAATCCGGCCCGGGCTGGCAGGGCGCGGCCTGGGTGATCGGGCTGCTGGTGCTGATGATGGCGGTGACGTTTGCGTTTCTTTTGGCCTCACCGCTGTTGGAGCGATTGCTGGGCCGCACCGGGGTGATCGTGATCACCCGGCTTTTGGGCATGCTGCTGGCCGCACTGTCGGTACAATTCGTCATCGACGGGGTGCGCCAGACCGGGCTGGTCGGCTGACCCCTTCCCCCGGCGCGCGGCATCCCCCATATTGCCATGAAATCCGGAGGCGACATGGACGGCGACACCATCGCAAGGCTCTCATACCTGCTGCTGCTGATCGCGGCTCTTGGCGGCTGGGTGATTGTCGAATACCGCCAGCGCATGGGTCAGGCGCTGCGCGCGGCCTCAGCCTGGGGGTTGATCTTTGTCGGCGTGCTTGCAGGCTATGGGCTGTGGAATGACATCCGCCGCGACGTCATGCCCAGTCAGATGGTCACCAGCACAGGCACGGTCGAGATTCCACGCGCGCGGGATGGGCATTATTACGTCTCGCTGACGATAGACGGCACATCGGTGCCGTTCATGGTGGACACCGGGGCCTCCAGCATGGTCCTGACACGGGCGGACGCGCGGTCCTTGGGGATTGATCCCGACGGGTTGATGTATCTGGGCCAGGCCTCAACCGCCAATGGCATCGTACGCACGGCGCGGCTGACGTTGGACAAGGTGGTGCTGGGTCCGTTCGAGGACCGTGATTTTGCGGCGTCAGTCAATGACGGCGAGATGGAGGGTTCGCTGTTGGGCATGGATTATCTGGGCCGGTTCCACATCGAGATCACCGACGGGACCATGATCCTCAGCCGCTAAGGGGTGAAGAAATTGGGCGCCTGCCGGCGCAAGCCTTGGTCTAGGGCACGGGTGGTCGTGCCTCGGGCGATGGCTGATGAGGGGCGCTGCCCCTCAAACTCCCCGGGATATTTTTGCCAAGATGAAAGGCTGGATCAGGTCTGACCGGCGCTGTCGGCTTTTTTGGCCCATGCGCCAGAGGCGTCGGTCCAGTATTGCGCGGGCAGGCCTGCGGCGGTGACCGCTTTCCACTGGTCGCGGGCGGAGTGCAACTGGGCCGGGTCGGCATCTTCAAACAGCAGCCAGATGCGCTGCATGGCGGCGGCTTCGGTCAGATCTACTGGCAGTGCGCCGATCAGCATCACCGCTGACGCGCCGTTGACCGCAGCGCCCTGCCCCAGCAGGATGGGCTGGTCGGCGTCATGTGGGCCCCCTTCCAGCCCATGCGGCACGAAGGATTCGGGCGCGCCCTGCCACAGGGTCGCATCCAGACGCCGCAAGATGGCAGGATCAGCGGCGCGCAGCATCACGCGCCAGCCCTGAGCCAGCGCCCGTGGCGTGATCAAAGCGACCGCCTCATCCACCGGCGACCGCGTCAACTGGTAGAACATCACCGTGCCCATCGGGGCGCTGCCCCTTATTTCGCCTCAAACCGGTCGCGGATCAGCCGGTCCAGCGCCATGACGCCCCAGCCGGTGGCACCTTTGGGCGACAGGGGCAGGTCGGCCTTGACCATTGCCGTGCCCGCGATATCCAGATGGCACCACGGGGTTTCGGGTTTCACGAACCGGGCGAGGAACTGTGCGGCGGTGACCGCCCCGCCATCGCGGCCGCAGGAATTGACCATATCGGCGATGCGCGATTTCAGTTTGGCGTCGTAGGCGTCACCCATCGGCATGCGCCATGCGCCCTCACCCTCGGCCGTGCAGGCTTTGAGGAACGCGTTGCAGAGGTCATCGTTGTTGGAAAAGACGCCGGTGTTCTCATGGCCCAAAGCCACGATGATTGCACCCGTCAGGGTGGCCAGGTTGATCATGCCCTTGGGCTGGAACCGCTCTTGCGCGTACCAAAGCACGTCGGCCAGCACCAGACGGCCCTCGGCGTCGGTATTGATCACCTCAATCGTGTCGCCCTTCATGCTGCGCACCACATCGCCGGGGCGCTGGGCGCGGCCATCGGGCATGTTCTCGACGATGCCGACCAGACCGACGACATTGGCGCGGGCCTTGCGCAGGGCCAGAGTGCGCATCACGCCGGCCACCACGCCTGCACCGCCCATGTCCATGGTCATCTCTTCCATCCCGCCTGCGGGCTTGATCGAGATGCCGCCGGTGTCGAACACCACGCCCTTGCCGACCAGCGCAAAGGGAGCATCCCCTTTGGCACCGCCGCGCCACTGCATCACGACGACCTTTGAGGGGCTTTCCGAGCCCTGCCCCACGCCCAAGAGCGCCCGCATGCCCAGTTTGGTCAGGTCTTCCTCTTCGAGAATCTCGACGTCCAGTCCCAGCTCGTGCATTGCGGCCAGACGGGCGGCGAAATCATGCGTGGTCAGGATGTTGGCGGGTTCATTCACCAGATCACGGGTGAAAAAGACACCCTCTGCCACGGCGGCCATGGGGGCGGCTTCGGCGGCAACCGCCTCGGGTGCCGCCACCATTACGCTGACGTCGCCGCGTGGCGTCGGGGCAGCCGATTTATGGGCGGTGAAATCATAGCCACGCATCGCCAGACCAAAGGCCACATCGGCGGCGCGGGGATGCGCCTCTGCCACCACCAGCGTGGCGGCCTCACCCAGGGTGCGGCCCACGGTGCCACCAGCCTTGCGCGCGCTGGCCATGTCGGTGCGCTTGGCCAGTCGCACCAGTTGCAACGTGTCGCAGGCCAGACCGGCGGGGAAGGCCAGTTCCAACGCCTCGCCCGGTTTCAGCCGTCCAAAGGCGTCCGAGGTCAGCGCGCGCACGAGCGCGCCCTTCATCGCCCGGTCCAGCCGCCGCGCGGCAGGCCCCGGCGTGCCGGGGGCATCAGCCAAGAGCGCAATGCGGCCGGGTGCCGTGATCAACTGGTCAAGGTTGGTTTCAATGAACCGGATCGGTGCGGGATGCGTCATGTCATCAGCCTTTGGAATTATGTTACGCCCCCACGCGCCGCCCCATGGCGATCATCGGCAAAGGCCCGCCGCCACGCTACAGATAGCCGCGCACATTTGCCAGATACCAGTTTCCGCCCACGGCGATATCCGCTAGGGTAGACGCAACATCTTGTGGGGGAATGGGCCCGCGTGTCGAAATTCGACCGTTATCTATTGTCGCAGCTTCTGTCGCTGTTCGGATTTTTCTCATTGGTTCTGGTGGCCGTCTATTGGGTCAACCGGGCGGTGGGGCTGTTCGATCAGCTGATTGGTGATGGGCAATCGGCATTGGTGTTTCTGGAATTCTCGGTTCTGTCGCTGCCCAATGTGATCCGGCTGGTGCTGCCGATTTCGGCTTTTGCGGCCTGTGTTTACGCCATCAACCGCCTGACGCAGGAAAGTGAACTGGTGGTGATGCAGGCCACCGGGCTATCGCCGTTTCGGCTGGCGCGGCCGGTTCTGTATTTCGGCCTCTGCGTCACGGTGATGCACCTGACCCTGGCGCATGTTCTGGTGCCGCTGTCACAGACCCGGCTGGCCGAGCGCAGCGCCCAGATCTCGGAAAACGTCACCGCGCGGTTTTTGAATGAGGGGCGCTTCATGCACCCCACCACGGGCGTCACCCTCTATATCCGCCAGATCTCGCCTTTGGGCGAATTGCGCGACATCTTTCTGTCCGACGACCGTAGTGAGACCGAACGGCTGGTCTATACCGCCGAAAAGGCGCTGCTGGTGCGCGGTGACAACGGGCCCAATCTGGTGATGCTGGATGGCATGGCGCAGCGGCTGACCCGGGCCGGAGAGCGGCTGGCGATCACACGGTTTCAGGACTTTGCGATGGATCTGTCGGGCATTGTCGCTGGCCAGAGCGGCCGTCGGATCAGCGCGGGTGAGCTGTCTACCCCCGACTTGCTGGCCGCCACCCCGCAGACCCAAGAGGCCACGCGCCAGACCCGCGCGGAGTTGCTGGAAGAGGGGCACAGCCGCTTTGCCAGCCCGTTGCTGTCACTGGCGGCCCCGCTGTTGGGCTTTGCCGCCTTGATGCTGGGGGCCTATTCGCGCTTTGGCCTCTTGCCGCAGATGGCGTTGGCGGTGCTGCTGTTGATCGCGATGCAGGTGGTCTCGACCGCGGCGTCGGGTCTGGCGCTGGAGAATGAGACGGCCTGGCCGGCGCTATATCTGGCGCCACTGTCGGGACTGCTGGCCGCGACAGGCCTGCTGTGGTATGCACAGCGGCCTCGACGGCGACGGCAGCCCAAAGGGGTGGCGGCATGATCCTGTCTCGTTATATCGCGCGGCGGTTCCTGATGTCTGTGGGCCAGGTTTTCGCGGTATTCTTCGGCATTCTGATTTTGATCGACATGGTCGATCAGCTGCGCCGCTTTTCCGGTCAGGGGGTGGGCCTGTCCGAGGCGCTGCACCTGTCACTGTTCAATGTACCCGAGACGCTGTACCGCATCCTGCCGCTGATCCTGATCATGGGGGCGATTGCGTTGTTTCTGTCACTGGCGCGATCGTCCGAACTGGTGGTGGTGCGCGCGGCGGGCCGCTCGGGGCTGCGGTTCTTGCTGACGCCTGTTCTGGTCGCGCTGGGCATCGGGCTGTTCACCATAGGGGTCTTGAACCCTTTGGTGGCCGCCACGCAAAAGGGCTATGAAGATCTGCGCACCGCCTATCTGCAGGGCGGCAATTCAACCCTGTCGGTGACCGATGGCGGCTTGTGGCTGCGGCAGGGCGGCGATTACGGGCAGACCGTCATTCAGGCCGCCCGCGCCAATCTGGACGGCACGCAGCTGTTCACGGTCAGCTTTCTGACCTTTGGCCCCGATGGCACCCCCGCCACCCGGATCGAGGCGACCGAGGCCCGGCTGACCACCGGCGCGTGGGTTCTGGATGGCGCCAAGGCCTGGGACATGAGCGCTGCAAACCCCGAACTGGCGGCAAAGTTCTGGCCCGACGGCACGAAACTGGCCTCTGATCTGACAGCCGCCGGCATTCGCGACAGTTTCGGCACCCCCTCGGCGGTGCCGATCTGGCAGCTGCCAACCTATATCGGCGGGCTGGAGAGGGCGGGGTTTTCGGCGCGCGCCTACCGGCTGTGGTTCCAGATGGAGTTGGCGCAACCCTTGCTGTTGACCGCCATGGTGCTGATCGCCGCCGGGTTCACCATGCGCCATGTCCGCTTTGGCAAGACCGGCACGATGGTTCTGTTCGCCATGCTGTCGGGCTTTGCGATCTTCTTTCTTAGAAACTTTGCCCAAGCCCTTGGTGAAAATGGGCAAATCCCGATAGCCCTGGCCGCGTGGAGCCCCCCCGTGGCCGCCATCATGCTGGCCCTGGGCCTGTTGTTGCATCTGGAGGACGGCTGACATGCCCGCCCTGCTTACCCGTCTGTGCGCCTTGGCCCTGTGCCTGCTGCTGGCAGCCCCGATCGTCCGCGCGCAGGACACTGCCACGCTGGTCTCTGACCGGCTGCAGATCACCGGTGACACAAGGTTGATTGCCGATGGTAATGTGGAAATCCTGTTCCGCGGCAGCCGGTTGCGCGCCAGCCGCATCACCTATGATCAGGCCGGTGACCGTCTGCTGATCGACGGGCCCATTGTGCTGACCGATGATGCTGGCGAGACGCTGATCCTGGCCTCGCAGGCCGATCTGTCGGCGGATCTGTCCGAAGGCATCCTGACCAGCGCCCGGCTGGTTCTGAACCAGCAGTTGCAACTGGCCGCCAATCAGATGACGCGAACCCAAGGCCGCTATACCGCGCTGCAAGGGGTGGTGGCGTCGTCCTGCAAGGTTTGTGCCGCGCATCCGGTGCCGCTGTGGGAAATCCGCGCCACACGGGTGGTGCATGACCAACAGGAACGCCAGTTATATTTCGACAACGCGCAGTTCCGGCTGGGCGGCGTGCCGGTGTTCTACATCCCGCGCCTGCGGATGCCCGACCCCACGCTGGACCGCGCTAATGGTTTCCTGATGCCCTCGTTGCGCAGCACCTCCGGTCTGGGCACGGGCCTGAAATTTCCCTATTTCATCACCATGGGCCCCGACCGCGATCTGCTGGTGACCCCCTATTTCACAACGAAAAACGGCCGGTCCGTCGAATTGCGTTATCGGCAGGCGTTCCAGACCGGCCAGATCTCTCTGACCGGGGCGGTGTCACGCGATGATCTTTTGCCGGGCAAAGACCGGGGTTATTTCTTTGCCACCGGGGCGTTCGATCTGCCGCAGGGATTTGACCTGTCGTTCAAGCTGCAAACCGTTTCCGACCCTGCCTATCTGTTGGACTACGGCATCTCTGACACAGACCGTCTGGACAGCCGGATTGAGATCACCCGCACCCGGCGGAATGAACATATCTCGGGCCGCGTCATCAGCTTTCAGACCCTGCGTGATGATGAAGACAACACCACCATCCTGTCGCTGATGTCGGACCTGACCTTTCACCGCCGGTTTTCGCTGGGCCCTCTGGGTGGCGAAGGCGGCTTGCGGCTGCAGACGCACAACCACTGGCGCAGTTCGGAAAATCCGCTGGACGGCGATGGCGACGGTATCGCCGATGGCCGCGATCTGGGCCGGATTTCAGCCCGCATCGACTGGCGTCGCAGCTATATGTTGCCTGCCGGGATAGAGGCGACCTTGCTGGGTCAGGCCTCTGCCGACGCCTATACCATCTCGCAGGATGCGGTTTTCAGCGGCAGCCCCATCCGCAGCCATGCCGCCGCAGGCGTGGAATTGCGCTGGCCCTGGGTAAAGGCCGGCAGCACGGGTGCGGTGCATATTATTGAACCCGTAATCCAGTTGATCTGGGCCGGCCGCAGCAGCGCGGGCATACCGAATGAGGATTCGACGCTGGTCGAATTCGATGAGGGCAACCTGTTCTCGCTGAACCGCTTTCCCGGCTCGGACGCGGTTGAGCTGGGCAATCGCGCCAATATCGGCATTGGCTATACCCGCCACGACCCCGCCGGGTGGAGCATGGGCCTGACCCTGGGCCGCGTCTACCGGCAAGACGATTTCGCCCAGTTCGGCACCGCCTCGGGGCTGGACGGCCAGACCTCGGACTATCTGGCGGGTGTGACCTTCACGCTGGACAGCGGCTATGCCATCGCAGGTCGCGCGGTGTTTGATCCCGACCTGAACCTGACCAAGGCCGAAACCCGGCTGTCGCTGAACCGCCAGAAACTGGCGTTGGCAACCTCGCTTTTGTATGTGGTGCCGGACGTTTTGGAAAACCGGCCCGACCCGACCCGCGAATTCACCTTTGACGCGCGCTACCGCGCCAATGGTCAGGTCACCGCGAAACTGTCAGGCAGCTATGATTTCGTGGCCGAGCGCGGCACCCTGGCGGCTTTGGGGCTGGAATACCGGACAGATTGCCTGGCGGTGGATCTTTCCCTCTCGCGTCGGTTCACTTCCTCAACTAGTGTGGACCCGACCACGGATTTCGGCCTTTCGGTCGAACTTTTGGGCTTTGGCGGCGCGTCCAAGGCTGGGGCGGCGCGGCAATGCCAATAGCGCGTTATGGCATGGGCCGCGACAAGGCTGAGGCAGAAATGAAATGCAGGCGGCAGGTTTGATATGCGGCAGGTGACAGTGAAACACGGATTTACGGCGCTGATTCTGGCGGTGGCTCTGGCTGCGGCGGGTGGGCCTGCGGGCCCTGCGCGGGCACAGGATCTGTTCAGCCCGGTGCGCTATGTCAACGAGCAGGCCATCACCGAATATGAGGTGATCCAGCGCGCGCTCTTCATGCAACTGTTGCGTGCGCCGGGTGACCCGCGGACCGAGGCGCTGAAGGCGCTGACCGAAGACCGCCTGCGGATGTCCGAAGCCAAGCGGCTGGGCCTGAAGGCCACCGATGCTGACATCAAGCAAGGCATGGAGGAATTCGCCGGCCGTGCGAACCTGACCGCCGATCAGCTGATTGCCGAATTGCAAAAGATTGGCATCACCTCGGAAACCTTTCGCGATTTCATCACCGCGGGCGTTTTGTGGCGTCAGGCCGTGCGGGCGCGTTATATCGGCGTTGTAACGGTCTCCGAAGCTGATATCGACAAGGCGATGCAGACCGACCTGCGCCCCCGGGCGCTGAAGGTGCTGGCATCAGAACTGGTGATCCCGATGCCGCCCGGTCGCGAAGACAGTGCGATGGCGCTGGCCAACCGCCTGTCGGAGGAAATCACCACCGAGGCGGGCTTTGCCGCTGCCGCGCGGTCCTATTCCGCCGCACCCACCGCATCACGCGGCGGCGCGCTGGAATGGATGCCGGTGGCCAACCTGCCCCCGGCGATTGCCGGACAGATTGTAGCGCTGGCCAAAGGGCAGGCGTCAGCACCCATTCAGGTGCCGGGGGCGGTGGTGCTGTTTCTGGTCCGCGATCTGGCGCGGGATGAAAAGGCCGAGCCAATCGCCGTAACGGTTGAATATGCGCGATTCCTCTTGCCCGATGACCCGGCCGAAATTGCAAAGGTCAAAGCCAAGACCGATGGCTGTCTGGATCTGTATGGCCTGGCCAAGGGCATGCCGGAAGACCGGCTGGTGATTGAGACCAAACCCATGGGCGACATCCCGCAAGACATCGGGCTGGAACTGGCAAAGCTGGATCCGGGCGAATTCTCAACCGCTCTGACCCGGTCGGGGCTGCGGATGGTGCTGATGCTTTGCACCCGGACCTCGGCCGCCGAGACGCCTCCCACCCGCGATGAGATGCGCAATGTGGTGCAGAACCAAAAGCTGGACGGGCTGGCACAGGGCTATCTGGCCGAGCTGAAATCCAGCGCCATCATCCGCGATCCATGAGGCCGCACGGCGCCGCCCCTCTGGTTCTGACCAGCGGCGATCCGTCGGGCGTGGGACCGGAACTGGCGGTCAAGGCGCGCGTCCATCTGGGGGCAAACCTGCCGTTTTTCTGGTTGGGCGACCCGCGGCATTTGCCGGATAATACGGCGATTTCTGTCATCACAGACCCTGCGCAAGCTATCAGCGTGCCGGGCCATGTGTTGCCGGTGATGGTGCATGACTTTGCCAGCCCTGCCCTGCCAGCGGTCCCCGATCCGTCCAACGCGGCGGGCGTCATCGAGGTGATCGCCCGCGCGGTGGCATTGGTGCAGGCAGGGGCTGCGTCAGCGGTCTGCACGGCACCCATCAACAAAAAGGCGTTGAAGGACGGAGCCGGGTTCGCCTTTCCCGGCCATACCGAATATCTGGCCCATCTGGCCGGGGTGGCGCGCGTGGTGATGATGCTGGCCTGCCCCGGTCTGCGGGTGGTGCCCGCAACAATCCACATACCGCTGGCACAGGTGCCCACCGCGCTGACCGAGGCGTTGCTGGAGACCACGATCCGCATCACCCACGCCGCCCTGATCAGCGATTTCAGGCTGACCAATCCGCGGATTGCGGTGGCCGGGCTGAACCCGCACGCCGGCGAAGGTGGCGCGATGGGCTGGGAGGATGAGCGGATGATCCGTCCGCTGATCGCCCGGCTGGCAGACGAAGGCATGGCCATTCGCGGCCCGTTGCCCGCCGACACGATGTTTCATGCCGGTGCCCGGGCGGGCTATGACGCTGCAATCTGCGCCTATCACGATCAGGCGCTGATCCCGATCAAGACCATCGACTTTGCCGGCGGGGTGAATGTGACGCTGGGCCTGCCCTTCGTGCGCACCAGCCCCGATCATGGCACCGCCTATGACATTGCGGGAACTGGGGTCGCCGACCCGTCCAGCCTGATCGCGGCGTTGCGGATGGCGGCTGGGATGGCGGCGGCGCGCCTGGGCTAAGCGCCGGGGGGCCAGCCCCCCGGACCCCCCGGGATATTTTTGGACAGACAATCAAGCAAAAGAGGGCGAGTGCGTGGGAATGCTTGACGGTTTGCCGCCCTTGCGGGAGGTGATTGCGGCGCATGATCTGGTGGCCAAGCGGCAGCTGGGGC
>JBATPI010000157.1:0-2658 GCA_049291415.1 Paracoccaceae bacterium
CCAGATCCGGGTTTGCTGACAGAAGATCATCGGTGGATGCGGCGGCATCCTCGATCCGAGCGAAGCGACGCACGCGCGGGGTGACGTCGGGGCGGTTCACCTGAAGCCATTTTGTGAAGGCAATCTCGCGCTCGTTCGTGGCGAAGAAATCTGCGGCGAAGCCGAGGACGCCGACTTGCGCTCCGGTGGGTATATGCTGCGACAGTCCCTGTGCTGCGATTTTGCCCAAGCCGAAATTATCCGACGACACCAGCGCGGTGTAGTCCTTGCCCGGCAGCAGGCCGGTCGGCGCGTTGTCGAGCAGGACCAGCTTGATGCCCTTCTCGGACACGCGGCGGTGCGCGGCGGCAACCTGTTCGTTTGCCACGGGCAGAGAAATGATCGCGTCGGGGCGTTGAGGGATGAGCCTGTCGAGTTCGGCCACTTGCATGTCGGGGGAAAAGGCGCAATCGACGACATCGATCACCGCCGCGCCACAATCGCCGAAGATGCCCATCATTCCGGCCAGTTGCTGCTTGGCCCAGTCGCTTTGCAGGGTGTGCAGGACCACGGCGACGCGCCATCCGGCGGCCTTGGCGGCGGTGCGGTCGTCCGGCAGCAGGCTGACCCGTTCGGGCGGGGCAGCGCGTTCACCATGGGGGCCGAGGCCGGATATCGTCATTTCGGAAGCTCCTGCCCGATCCGCGCACTTAGCGGCGGAGGGGGCGATGCGGTTTGGGAAAGCCGGTCATGGAGGGCAGCGAAGGCCGGATGGGCGATTGGGCTGCCCTGCATCACCCATTCTTTCAGGAAGCCCGGCGCGAAAAGCTGTTCTGATGCCACGCGGGCCGCGCCGACGAGACCGGCTGAACTGCCCATCTGCGAGCGGATGATCCGAAGGTCGCGGGTGACGAAGGGATGCGATGCTCCATAGACCGCCTCGCGCAGGGCGGCGAGGAGGATGTCGTTCGTCTGCACTATGGACCCCGACAGCACGATCAACTCGGGGTTCAGAGCGTTGGCAAGTGTTGCCACAACCTGACCGATCAGATGGCCCGAATCCGTAAGGATCGCGACCGAGGCGGGATCCCCGGTCTGGGCCGCCTGCGAGACTTCGATGGCCGAAATATCGCCCCCGCGGCGCTGGATGTCGGCCAGCATGGGGCTGCGCCCGTCTTGTGCCGCCGCCAGACCTTCGCGCTGGATCATGTCCGATCCTGCGAGGGTGTCGAGGGGGCCGCTCAGCCCGCCTGAGGTGACCGGAAGCGATCCGATCAGACCTGCCGCACCATGCGCGCCACGGTAAAGCTGGCCGTCGCAGACGATGCCCGCCCCGATGCGGCGGCCAACCTTCAGGAAAAGCATGCTCCGCGTGCCGATCCCTGCGCCTGCGTGCAATTCGCCCATCGTCATCGTCTCGACGCTCGACCGCATCCAGACCGGCACGCCGAAATCGCGGGTCAGCGTTTCGACCAGCGGAAACCCTTCCCAGGCGGGAAGGACCGGCGGGGTGGCGGTCAGGAAGTCAGCCTCGGCCGCGCCCTGCACGGCACCGGGGACCGAGAGGGAGATGCCCCAGATGCTGCCCTGCGGCGCATGGCGCTCCATTGACCAACGGAAGAGCGCGGTCAGACGCTCGGCCAGTTCGGCGGGCGGGGCGGTCAGGTCGGCGGCTTCGTGATGTTCGGTCAGGAGTTTGCCGGAAAGGTCAGCCACACCCACCCCGATCGCGGTCTGATCCAATGTGGCGACAAGAATCGCGGCACGTCGCGCCGCAAAGCGCACCAGTCGCGGGGCGCGGCCCCCCGTAGCGGTGCCAAGTTCGCTTTCGTCCACCAATCCCAGATCGCCTAGCATTGTCAGCCGATCCGCCACCACAGCGCGGCCAAATTCGCTTTGGCATTCCAGTCCCTGCCGCGTGTTGGCCGCACCCGTGCGGACGAGGTTCAGGAGTTCGACCAGCGATGGCGCAGCGGTTTCTACCGTGCGCGGCCGTCCCTTGCCGCGGGGGCGGGACGATTCGGTAAGGTCGGGTCCGTTCAGCGTCAAAGCGGCGTCCTTGTGGGTTTCGCAAGGGATACGGGCGGGACTTCTGCCGTTCAAGAAAAAACTTTTGCTGTAAAAAAGCAGAAGTTAGCAAACATACGCAGAATTAATGTTGACCGATGGCGAATCCGCGCTTAACCAAGCGGTCACGGTCAGAGGAGGCCGGCAGAAATCGGAAGGGCGGAGGAAACTCCTCGCAGCCATTCCGCGGGAGGAGGGATACCGATGACAGCCTGGAAGCTGGCCTATCACGCCAATTGCTGGGGCGGCCTTGGCGGGGATGCCGTGGGCGTCACCTCGGTCACGCAACTGGCCTATCGCACCTTCGGGGACATGGACCGCGCCTGCGCCGACATCGCTGCTGCCGGATATGCGGGGGTGGAGCTGTTCGACGGCAACCTGCTGGACCACAGCGCCGCCGAGATGCGGAAGATGCTGGCCAATAACGGGCTGGAACTGGTTGCCACCTATGCAGGTGGAAACTTCATCTTCGACGACATCCTGCCAGAAGAACTGGCCCGCGTGACCCGGGCCGCCGACCGCGCGGCCGAACTGGGTGCGCCGCATCTGGTGGTGGGCGGCGGGGCCAAGCGTTTCGACGGGACGCGCGAGCCGGATTACCACAAGCTGGGC
>JBATPI010000158.1:0-1743 GCA_049291415.1 Paracoccaceae bacterium
CTTCTTCAATATCTTTCGGTCTGCCGCTGTTACGCTCTACATCAATTTCATACTCGGTAAGTTTGCTTGCAAGCTTTATGTTCTGGCCATTCTTGCCTATAACAAGCGAGATCTGGTCTTCATCCGCAATTATCTTAGCAACCTTGTTGGCTTTATCAAGATATATATCTTTTAACTTAGCCGGTGCAAGAGCGCGCGCAATATACAAACCAATATCATCGCTGTAGTTTATTACATCGATATTTTCATTGGCAAGCTCGCGTACTATGGAGTGGATCCTGATACCTTTCATGCCAACACATGCGCCAACTGCGTCTATCCTGTCGTCGTATGAATAAACCGCAACCTTGGCTCTTTCGCCGGGCTCGCGGGCAACGCCTTTAATTTCAATTACACCGTCATATATTTCGGGAATTTCAAGCTCAAACAATTTCATTAAGAACTCATCTGCGGAACGCGAAACTATGATAGAAGGCGGACCGGAAGATTTTTTCGATACTTCCTTTACATATACTCTGATCGACTCGCCTTTTTTGTAACGCTCGCGCTGGATCTGCTCGCCCTTTGGGAACTGTATTTCGTGCCCGTTGTGTATCAGCAGTATGCTGTGCGGCTTGATCTGGTAAATTTCGCCAACAACAATTTCACCAACAAGATCTTTATAATCGTTATAGATGATCTCTTTTTCAACTTCACGGATCTTCTGGTTCAGGTTTTGTTTAAGGTTCACAATGTGTCTTCTTCCGAAGGTGACGTAATCAAGAACTTCGGAATAATCATCTCCAACTTCAAGCTCTTCACCTGAGCGCTCATTTGCCTCTTCAACCGTGATCTCTATTTCGGGATCTGCAACCGTTTCAACAACTGCCTTGGTAAGATACATTTCTATATCACCCTTATCCATATTTACGATAACATCAAAGTTCGCATTCTGTCCGTATTTCTTTTTTATCATCATCCCGAAGACTTCCTTGATAATACTCTCAAGCAGGTCTCTATCGATTTTTTTATCCTTCACCATTTGTGAAAAGGAATCAACTATCTCAGATTTCATTTGCTAAGCCTCATAATATTAATATTGTTTAATTTTTTTATCCTGAACGAAAGCCCGCTTCAGCGGGAATGAGTGAAGGATTCAATCATGAAAGCAATATTTAAGAACATGATTTTCCTTCAATAATTAATACTTTAACTCTGTTAGGCAGGGTCTATAGAACAAAAAAGACGCTTTTGCGAGCGTCATTACCATTCATAAACATTAATTATCACACAAATATAGCGGTTTTTAAGATTGGAAGCAAGGGGTGGGAGTTTGCCGCAGGCTCTCTAAATTGCAGCGTAAAGAGCAATTATCACAACATATTTTAAAATCTTGCATCAAACGTCTTTAAAGCTGATAATCTGTTTAAATTTACTGCTTTTTCAAGCATTTTTTGCCTTCTTGGCATTTTTTTCCTGCGATTAAGGCAATACAAAGCTGTTATGTGGCATAATTTAGTCTTGCTATGTAAACAACGGTCAAGCCAATAAAAAACAATAATTTATAGTATTGTTAAGCGTTTATCTTCCCACCTGGGGAAATCATTAGATCAGCGCGAGGAGTTTTTCAATTCTTCGATCTTCCGGAGGAACCATTTTTTGAAATCCATTTTAAGATTGTGAACTTCAGATTCTATGTAGTGTATCTTTTCTTTTGTGGGATTATCCCTCAAAATATATAGGGAGTTAACAGACTTCATAAAT
>JBATPI010000159.1:0-64257 GCA_049291415.1 Paracoccaceae bacterium
CGATCCTGGTCTGCGCAGCAGAGGCGAACCGGGTCACCGCCGCAGGCGTCCAGGTCGTCAGATCATGCAGGTTCTGCCCGTTCGCCAGATAAGAGCCCGCCCAGAACTGCGCCGCGGCAGCGTGGCTATCCAGAATATGCGGTTTCGCCGCCGCCAACTTGTCGGCAACAGCCTGCGCCTGGTCAACCAGGGCTGTCGTTGCCTTTTCCTGCTTCCATTCGTGGAACATTCTATCCTCATGCCCAGCCTGTGGCGGCTGGGTTGCAGTCTTTTGTCCAGCCGCCTCGGGCGTCACAACCCGTATTGCTCACGCGCGTAATTGCCCAGACCGACGGCATCGAGTTTGGCCAACGGGGCCAGGAAGGTCACCTGGATCACGCCCGGTGCGCGGCCGATCTCAATCGCGCCATTCACGGTGGCGCGGTTGCGGATTTCGGCCACGGTCACGCCCAGCAGCCTGGCCGCGCGGGCCAGACCGTTCTCGATGGCGTCGTTCAGGTTCGCCGCCGTCCCGATCACGGAAATCGGCGCCAGTGGTTCGATGGCACCGACGCCCCACTTGGCGGCAAGACGCTGGCCCTTGGCCATTTCGGCCTCGGTGAACGGCTTTGCCATCGGCGGCAGATCCTCTGCCAATGGGAACAGGACCGGGCCGTCGAGCGGGTAGTTTTTCACCACCTCAACCTGCAGGGTCACGCTGCCGGCGACGTCCATGGTATGCCCGGCGATCTCACCGTCACCCTGGCCCGCATGCATGTCGCCCATATAGACGCCAGCCCCCTTCACCTTGACCGGGCAGACCAGGATCGCGCCGGCGCGTACCGCGTCGATATCCATATGGCCGTCGGTCTTGTGTTCGGCCAGCTCTTCAGCGGTAATGCCGTAGGCATGCGGCGCGCCGACCAGGAAGGCACCGAAATCGCCCGCATTATGGCTGTCAGGCATGGCGATCGACGGGCAAGTGCCCAGTTGCCCCATGAAGGGCCGCATCCGCACCAGCGTGCCCGGCATGTCAGAGGGCGCAAAGTTCAGGATCGAATGCTGGCGGCTGGCATCGGGCAGGGCCGAGTAATGGGCGGCCCGTTTTGCAATGGTCTCAGCCGCCGCTTTCGGCAGCGTCAGGCCAACGCTGCGCGTGTCATCGAAGGTGACGGTATACCCATGCACAATCTCAAACGGTTTCACCGCATTGCCGCAGACATTGCATTTCACCGAATCCTGACCGATGCCTTCGATATGCGTCTCGGGCCAGACCGTGTCACAGGTCGGGCAGCGCGCGGCGACATAGGGGTCGCCAAGGCAGAACCCGGCGGGTGAGCTGTCATGGCCAGAAGCCGTCGCGATAGAGGTCACCGAGATGTCGCGGATGCGGATGGCCACGCCGTCGCCAACCTCGGCACCCGCGATAAACACCGGCTGCGTCACCTCATGCCCGCCGCGCAGGCTGGGCGTGATCATCGGGCCCCAGCAACCGGGGGCGGTGTTGGCGATGATCGTTCCGCCGTCTTCAACCGGGCCCAGCATCGGGGCATTGGGGTCAAGCACAGAGTTGGTGAAGGTGTCCACAACGACACTGCGCAGCACCGGGGCGTCCGTCTTGGTTCCGTCAGGCATGGCCGTCTCCCTTGCGTTTGAAATCCTGAAACTTCAGAATAGGTCTCTGATGGCGGCACGCAAGCATGCTCTGCCAAACGGGTGCCAGCGTCATTGCCGCAGGGCGGCGGCGTGCGTCACAACAAACAGCAGGGAACATGGACCTCAATTCAGACTTTTCACACCGCATTCTGGTCCATTCTACCGATATGCCCTGGCAGAGATCGCCCTCAGCGGGTGTGGATCGGCGCATGCTGGACCGGATCGGCGGCGAAGTTGCGCGGGCCACGACCATCGTGCGTTTTGCGCCCGGCCACAGCTTTTCCGCCCATACCCATGGCGGCGGAGAAGAATACATCGTGCTGGACGGAGTTTTTCAGGATGAGCATGGAGATTATCCCGTCGGCACCTATGTGCGCAATCCGCCGACATCCCGGCACACCCCCCGGTCTGATGCGGGATGCACCATCTTTGTGAAACTGTGGCAGTTCGATCCCGAGGATCGCCATCAGTTCAGAAAGGACATGACCCAAGGGCTGGCCCCGGCGGGCAATGACGTCAGGCGTGCCGAGTTGCACCGCGACGGGCGCGAAACCGTCAGTTACTATGAAGTAGGTCCAGAGGCATCACTGCAGGTGGATGCCCCCGGCGGGATTGAGGCTTTGGTCCTGAAGGGCAGCCTGACGGAACGCGGCGATGATCTGTTGGAAGGGTCCTGGCTTCGCCTGCCCGAGGGGCAGCCCTTCGCAGGGGTGGCAGGAAAAGCTGGGGCAAAGCTTTGGATGAAAACCGGCCATTTGCGCCATGTCGCCGCACCCCGGTAAAACCGCCAGATGAAAACGCAGGTGGCCATCATCGGCGGCGGGCTGGCGGGTCTGGCGCTGGCCAGACGGCTGGATCAATCCGGCATCGACTTTCAGCTATTCGAGGCGCGCAGCCGGTTCGGTGGCCGGATCATGGCGCTGCAGACAGCGACCGGCGCGGTGGATCTGGGGCCGTCGTGGTTCTGGCCGGGACAGCCGCGGATGTCGGCGCTGCTGACGGGGCTGAGCTTGCGCGATTTCGCACAATACGCCCAGGGCCATCAGTGCTTTGAGGATGAAACCGGCCGGGTTCATCGCGGCATGGGATTTGCCTCTATGGAAGGCTCTTTGCGCATCGCGGGCGGAGTAGTTCGCGCGATCCAGGCTCTGGTGGCCAGCCTGCCTGCGGATCGGCTTCATTGCGGCGCCCGGGTCGAGGTGGTCGACCAACAGACCGGCATCCGTCTGGCCAATGGGCAAATCTGCGCCGCGCAGCATTTTGTGCTGGCCCTGCCGCCCCGCATCGCGGCGGGTCTGACGCTATCGCCCGCTCTGACGCCGGATCAGCAGCGCTGTCTTGAACGGATTCCGACATGGATGGCTGGGCAGGCAAAGCTGATAGCCGTCTACGCATCACCGTTCTGGCGCAAAGCCGGGCTTTCCGGCGATGCCATCAGCCGGCGCGGGCCCTTGGCGGAAATCCACGACGCCTCGGGCCAGGATGGCACACCCGCCGCCCTGTTCGGCTTTGTAGGGCTGCCGCCCACGCAGCGTGCCGGACACGCGGCTGAGATCACGGCAGCAGCAGTGCAGCAACTGGCCCACATCTTTGGTGAACAAGCCCTGACGCCAATAGAAACCCGGCTGCAGGATTGGGCGTCTGAGCCGGAAACAGCAACGGGTGACGATCTGGTGCCCCCAGCCTCGCACCCGGAATATGGTCTGCCACACGCGTTGTCGGATCTGTGGGCTGGCCGGCTGCATTTCGGCTCAACCGAAACCGCGCCAGAGATGGGCGGCTATTTGGAAGGGGCGCTGGCGGCCGCAGACCGTGTGGCAAGGGGTCTTGGTCAAAGGTTGCAGCCGTGGCTGTAACTGCGCACAGGCACCTGACATATACGGCAATGTGCCCGCGCAGCCACCGGAATCAGGACGGCGGTGGCGGGAATGGCCGCGCTGCGTCCGTGGCGGCAGGCATGGAATTAACAGACACGGGCCATTTGGAATGCAGCGGTTAAACCACTATCTAGGACTCATCAAAGTCAGGACCATAGGAGCGGCGAAATGAAATATGCCAAGACGCAGGACGCTTTGGACAGGCTGACGCCCGAGCAATTCCGCGTAACACAACAAAGCGGCACCGAGCGCGCAGGCACCGGCGCACTGACCGGCAACACCGAGCCGGGCATCTATGTCGACATCGTCTCGGGCGAACCGCTGTTTGCGTCAACCGACAAGTTCGAATCGGGCTGCGGCTGGCCCAGCTTCACCAAGCCGATCCTATCGGAACATGTCACCGAACACCGCGACGACGGCCTTGGCATGGTGCGGGTCGAAGTGCGGTCCAGACACGGCGACAGCCATCTGGGGCATGTATTCACCGACGGGCCGCGCGCCAAGGGGGGGCTGCGCTACTGCATCAACTCTGCCAGCCTGCGGTTCATTCATCGCGACGAGATGGTAGACGAAGGCTACGGTGAATTTCTGGATCAGGTGGAGGATATAACATGACCGAACGTGCAGTTCTGGCGGGCGGGTGTTTCTGGGGCATGCAGGATCTGATCCGCAAGCTGCCGGGCGTCGTCTCGACCCGCGTCGGCTATACCGGGGGCGATGTCGCCAATGCAACCTACCGCAATCACGGCACCCATGCCGAAGGCATCGAGATCATCTTTGATCCGGCAAAGACCAGCTATCGCGCGCTGCTGGAGTTCTTTTTCCAGATCCACGACCCCACCACGCCCTTGCGGCAGGGGAATGATCGTGGTCCCTCGTATCGCTCGGCGATCTATTACACCGATCAGGCCCAGCACGATGTGGCGGTGCAGACGATTGCCGATGTCGATGCCTCGGGCCTCTGGCCGGGCAAGGTAGTGACAGAGCTGGAACCAGTGGGTGAGTTTTGGGAAGCCGAACCCGAACATCAGGATTATCTGATGCACCGCCCCACTGGCTATACCTGCCACTTCGTGCGGCCCGATTGGGTTCTGCCCCGCCGCGCCGCCGCGGAATAACGCGCGGTCACTCCCCCGCCATTTGCGGGGGGCTGCACTGAAAGTGGTTCGGGTTTTCGCCCGATAGAGGGAAAGGTCAACCGCATCCGACACGTATTGCGTATAACCTGATTTGGTGCACGCCATCGTTCTCCGTCACCAACGCCTCAGGGTCAGGTGGTGGACACGGATTTCCAGCTGGCCCCGGTGCAGTGCGTAACAAGTTGGGGGTGGCTGGCGCGCAGATCGGCGCGGGTGCCCCATATAACACGCCGCGCCAGCGATTTCGGCGTGCAGACGGGTAAAGTCTGGGGGGATTTCGGGACTGCGAGGGCACGCAAGCACGCCCGCGTTAGATCGAGATTCATCAATTCTGACTTTACAACTTTCCCATTCCCTCAAACCAAGCCTTGCGGCATCCTTTGGTGAGTTCAGCACAAGATGTGTAGGACGGGATTTGCGGCAAAGGTCAGCGGACCGCGCCGGATCGGGGGCAATCGCGGGACGCGGCCCGGTCTGCCCTGCCCCGGACCTACGCGATGGTGCAACCGCGGACATAACCGAATGGGCCTGACTAAAAGGTCCATCACCAACATCAGGGAGACTGCCAGATGAAAACACTGACAACGACAGCCATGGTTTCGCTTTGCGCCACCTTTGCCACGATGCACGCAGCCGGCGCCGAAGAAATCAATGCGCTGGTCTGGTGCGACCACACTGACCCCGCATTGATTGAGCCGTTTGAACAGGCAACCGGCATCAAGGTCAACCTGAAGGAATACGAAGGAACGGCGGCCGGTCTGGCCATTCTGGAACAGTCACGTCCGGGCGATTGGGATGTGCTGGTGATCGACGCCGTCGATGTCGGCCGGGCGGTTGACCTTGGCCTTTTGGCAGAGCTGCCTGCCGACAAATTGCGCAATGCCGATTTCTTCCCCGAACTGGTGATGGCCGACAACAATTCGCGCGATGGCAAGATCTATGCCATCACCGAAAAGTTTGGATACAACACGATTGCCTTCAACAAATCGAAGGTTGACCCGGCGGACATGGACGACATGGCGGCGCTGACCTCTGGCAAATATGACGGCCGGATCGCGATCTATGACTATTACCTGCCGGTCTTGGGGCTCTTGTCGCTGGCCAATGGCGTGAACACCGCTGACATGACCCCAGAGAGTGTCGCCGCCCTGAAAGAGCCGCTGATGGCACTGCGCAAGGCGTCCAAATCAGTGACGGATGTGGTGGCATCGCAAACGGCACTGGCAACCGGAGAGGCCGATATTCTGGTTGGCGGTGGCGAGTGGATGACCGCCGTTCTCTTGGCCGACAACCCGGATCTTGACTGGACCATTCCAAAACAGGGCGCGGTTCGCTGGGCGCAGTCACTGGCGGTATTGGCCGACAGCCAGCGGCAGGACGCGGCCTTGAAGTTCTTGGATTATATCACCAGCCCCGAAGGTCAGGCACGGCTGGCCACCTCGTCGTGCTATTGGGGGATGCCTACGAATGCCAAGACCAGCGACGTGCTGACGGCCGAGCAAAAGACCGTTCTGCGCTGGGACCAGCAGCCTGACTTTCTGGCGCGCAGCCAGTTGTATCCGGTGCCGGACGCCGCACTGGACACCGAAATGCAGGACCTGTGGACCACGATGCTGCAGAACTGATCGCGGCAGGGTCGCCCGACCATGGCCAGCATAGAGGCAGCTGAACGCAACCGCGCCATCGGTTTCGTGACCCCGGCCCTGCTTTGGGTGCTGGCCTTTTTCGTTGTGCCCTTTGCGGTGATGGTCGGGCTGAGTTTCGCGCGCCTTGAAGGGCGCACGATCGTGCAAGGGCTGTTTGCGGATAATTATGTCCGCTTTTTCACCGAACCGTCGCTGTTCAAAGGGCTGACCGTCTCGCTGGAGATCACCATCGTGGTGACGGTGATCTCTGTCCTGCTGGCCTATCCGCTGGCCTGGATCATCGCCATGCGGGTACCGCGCCAGTATCAGCGTCTGGCATTGATGCTGGCGGTCTTGCCGTTCTGGACGTCCTATGTCGTGCGGTCTTACGCATGGCTTTTGGTGCTGGGCCAGAACGGTGTGGTGAACAAGGGGCTGATGGCATTGGGCGCGATTGCCCAGCCGCTGGAAATCGCCTCTACCCGCACCGCGACGGTCATCGGCTTTGTGCATTTCTTTGTCATGCTGCTGACCCTGACGATCTATGCGAACCTGATCCAGCTGTCGCCAAACTATGCCCGCGCGGCGGCGGATCTGGGGGCCAGTGCGTTTGCGACGTTCCGCCATGTGATCTTGCCACTGACGCTGCCAGGGGTCGTCACAGGGGCGTTCCTGACCTTTGTGCTGTGCATCGGCGACTATATCACCCCGCAAATCCTGGGCGGCAACAATGAGCTGACCTTGCCGCAACTGATCATGCTGCAACTGGGGCGGCGTGGCGATTTTCCGATGGCCTCGGCCATGTCGATCATTCTGATGGCAGTGGTGACGCTGGCCTATCTTGGCTGTGCCCGCTGGCTGAAACTGGATCGGGTATAGCGATGGGGCGGATCATCGCATGGCTTTATATGATCGTGATCTACGGCTTTATCTTTCTGCCGGTCGCCGTTCTGGTGCTGTTTTCGTTTCAGGGCGGACGCCTGCCGGTGCCGCCCTTCAACGGCCCTTCGCTGGAATGGTATGCCAAGGTGCTGGGCGACCGCGATCTGATGGCGGCCTTGGGCAATTCCTTTGCCGTGGCGATCATTTCCTCGGCGATTGCGTTGCTCCTGGGCTTTTTGGCGGCCCATGCGCTGGCCCGCTATCGGCTGCCGGGATCGGTGCTGATGCGGGGCCTGTTGATTGCGCCCATGACAGTGTCCTATCTGATCATCGCGCTGGGCCTGCTGACGGTTTTCAACCGGATCGGGCTGCCGCCATCCTTAATTGCGGCCGGCATCGGGCATGTGGTCATCAACCTGCCGCTGTGCTTTGCGATCCTTTATGCCGCGATGGGCGATCAGCAACGCAACGCCGAACGCGCCGCCCGGGATCTGGGCGCGTCCGAGGCACGTGTGCTGTGGTTGGTCTCTGCGCCCATGCTGATGCCACCGCTGCTGGCGGCCTTCTTTCTGTCTGTCACCTTCAGCTGGGACGAATTCATCATCGCCTTTCTTCTGACGCGCTTTGACGTGACCTTGCCGGTCGAGATCTGGTCAATGCTGCGGTCAGGGCTGTCGCCCAAGACGAATGCCATCGGCTCATTGGTCTTCCTGGTGTCTGTGGCAGTTCTAATCGTCCTGGAATTCACGGTCTTCAGAAAGGCCCGCAAATGACTGCCGCAGTCTCTGTCCGTTCGGTCCACCACAAATTCGGGGCCTTCGTCGCGCTGGATCATCTGGATCTTGAGATTGCTGCGGGTGAGTTCATTGTCTTGCTGGGCCCTTCGGGGTGCGGCAAGACCACCTTGCTGTCGATACTGGGCGGATTTCTGACTCCGACCAGAGGCCAGGTGCTGTTTGGCGACCGCGACATGACGCACATCGCCCCCAAGGAACGCCCGACCACAACGATGTTTCAGGATTATGCCCTGTTTCCGCATATGACGCTGTTGGACAATGTGGCTTTTGGCCTGCGGATGCGGGGCCTTGGCCGCACCAAACGCCACGACAAGGCGCATGAAATGCTGGCGATGGTGGGCTTGGACGATAAATCCGCCGCACGACCGCATGAGCTGTCTGGTGGTCAGCGTCAGCGCGTGGCCCTGGCCCGCGCTTTGGCCGTGGATCCCGAAGTCTTGCTGCTGGATGAGCCGTTGGGCGCGCTGGACCTGAAACTGCGCCGCCAGATGCAGGATGAGCTGAAGGCGATCCAGCGCCGCGTTGGCACGACCTTTGTGCATGTGACCCACGATCAGGAAGAGGCCATGGCCGTCGCCGACCGCATCGTCGTGATGAACCATGGCCGGATAGAGGATATCGGCCCACCGCAGGACATCTATCTGCGCCCGTCCAGCCTGTTCTCGGCGACCTTCATGGGTGAGATCAACCTGATCCCGGCGACACCGACGGCCATGGGCGTGACAACTCCGCTGGGCAAACTGGCGGTTCAGGCACCGGCCACAGGCGCGCATATGCTGTGTGTGCGGCCCGAAAACCTTGGCCTTTCGGGGGAAATTCCGCTGGGCGAGGCCCGGCTGACCGATGCGGCATTCTTCGGCACACATCACCGCTGCCACTTTGCTCCGACCGCCGCGCCGGACCTGCCGCTGGTGGCACATCTGCCGCAAACCGGCCATCCTGAGATCGGCAGCCTGCATCACCTCTACGCCACGACCGCGGTGCTTTTGCCAAATAAGGACACATCCGTATGAACCGCGCCCGACCCGAAGATTGGTATCGCATCCGCCCGATCTCGGACGGCATAACCTGGATAGATGAGCCGCATATAGAAGAGTTCTATCGCTGCAACATCTGGCATGTGCGCGGCCGTGATCGCGACATGCTGGTTGACAGCGGCATGGGCGTGGTCGGCCTGCGCGAATGGGTGCCCTTGGTGACAGAACGCGCGCTGGATGCGGTGGCCAGCCACACGCATTTCGACCATATCGGCGCCCATCATGAATTTCCCTGCCGTCTTTGCCACCACGCCGAGGCGCATTTTCTGGAAAATCCGACGCGGGCCGGCACCCTGGCCGACCCCTATGTGACCGACGACATCTTTACCACATTGCCGCCCCTGCCCTATGCCTCTGCGCGCTATGCGGTCAAGGCGGCCCCCGCAACGCGGCTGTTGTCGGATGGCGACATCATTGACCTTGGCGATCGGCATTTTGAGGTGATCCACACCCCCGGCCATTCGCCGGGTGGCATCGCCCTGTGGGAGGCCGCGACGCAAATTCTGTTTTCGGGCGATATTGTCTATGACGGTCCGTTGATCGAAGACACCTACCACGCGAATGCGAAAGATTATTATCAGTCGATGCTGCGGCTGTATGATCTGCCGGTGCGTGTTGTGCATGGCGGCCACTTTGCCAGTTATGATCAGGCACGGCATCGGCAGATCATCGGCGACTGGCTGCGCAGCAAGGACGCCTGACCGTCGACCCGGATCTGGTCCTTTTTGCATTGCGGTGGGTCGGGTCCGGCGGGTATCAGGCGCAAGGTTTGGGGGGCACGATGTCCGGGATTGCGCTACAGGGGGCGGGCTATAGCGTGGCCGGAAAGGCCATTCTGACCGGCCTGTCGCTGGATCTGGGCCAAGCCAGGATTGGCATCATCGGGCGCAATGGCAGCGGCAAGACCAGTTTGTTGCGGCTGATCGCCGGGTTGATACCACCAACCTCTGGCACCGTGCGGATCGGCGGGCGGATCGGCGGGCGGGTCGTCGAATTTGATCCTTTTGCCGACCGCAAGGCGGCGCTGGCGGCCATCGGCATCCTGTTTCAGAACCCCGATCATCAGATCCTTTTCCCCACCGTCGAAGAAGAGCTGGCCTTTGGTCTGCGCCAGCAGGGGCAGACCCAGAAGCAGGCTCTGACCGCCGCGCGCGCCACTTTGGCCACTGAGGGCCGGGCGCATTGGGCCGGGGCCGCGGTCAGCACCCTGTCAGGCGGGCAGCGGCACTGGCTGTGCCTGCAGGCCGTTCTCTTGATGCAGCCCGAAACGATCCTGCTGGATGAGCCTTTTGCCGGGCTGGATCTGCCCAGCATCGCACGCGTCACCCGCCGTCTGGCCGCCCTGCCCCAACGGCTGATCACCATCAGCCATGATCCCGCTGCCGTGGCCGATGCCGATCGGGTGATCTGGCTGGAGGCCGGGCGCGTGGTCGCCGACGGCCCGCCCGCCGCCGTGCTGCCCGCCTTTACCGCCCAGATGGCCCGGATCGGAGAGGCGGATGCTGACGCTGACTTGCCCGGTTAAGACGCCGCTGCACCGGCTGCCCGCGGGGGCCAAGCTGGCGGGGCTGGCGGTCTTTACGATCGCCTTGTTCTGGCTGACTTCGCCCCTGGCAGTGGGGTTGGCGCTGGCTGGGGTAGTCGGCCTGCATCTGCCGTGGGGGTGGCTGTTCATCACCCATGCCGCCCGGATGCTGCGCCCGCTGTGGCCTTTTGTGCTGGTGGTGGCACTGTGGCATCTGTGGCTGGCCGATCCACGCGGCGGCGCGGTGGTGATCGGCCGGATGCTCGCCGCCGTGGCGGCAGCGAATCTGGTCACCATGACCACGCGGCTGTCGGACATGCTGGCGGTGATTGAACGTGTGGCGACGCCCTTGGCCCGCCTGATCCCGCCGCGCAGGCTGGCGCTGGCCTTTGCCCTGGTGATCCGCTTTGTCCCGCAACTGACCAGCCGCCTTCAACAAATCGCCGAGGCGTTTCGCGCCCGGTCCCTGCGCCGCCCCGGCTGGCGCATCCTGGTTCCCGCCACCCTTGCCGCATTGGATGACGCCGACCATGCGGCCGAGGCCTTGCGCGCAAGGGGTGGAACCGATTAAGCCGCCTTGAGCAGCAGGAGCCCCGCCTTGGAACGTAATCTGACCCATATCGCCCTTTTCGCCGCTCTGACGGCCATCCTTGGCCTTGTGCCGCAGATCAGCCTAGCCTCGGGCGTGCCGATCACGGCGCAATCGCTGGGCATCATGCTGTGCGGCACGGTGCTGGGCGCACGGCGCGGTGCGCTGGCGGTGCTGTTGTTTCTGGCATTGGTGGCGGCAGGGCTGCCCCTGTTGACCGGCGGGCGCGGCGGTCTGGGCGTCTTTGCCGGGCCGTCGGTCGGCTTTCTGATCGGCTTTCCGCTGGCGGCCTTTGTGGCGGGCTGGGTGGTGCAGCGCACAACCCTGCCCTTGGGTCTGGCAGCCGGGGCCGGATCGGTCATCGGCGGCATCGGGTTGCTGTACCCCCTGGGCATTATCGGCATGGCGCTGGTCCTGAAGATATCGCTGACCGAGGCCGCCGTTATCGCCATGGCGTTTCTGCCCGGTGATCTGGTGAAATGCGTGCTGGCCGCTCTGGTCACCCGCGCCATCGCCCGGATGCGTCCCGGATCGGTGCTGTCACGCGCCTAATCCGCGCTTAGCACCAACGCAGCCCCTATGCCGCCGGCCGAGGCTATGGCCGCCAGCCCATGCCCTGCCCGCAGATCATGGACCAACCGCACCGCCAAAATCGCACCCGAGGCGCCGATCGGATGCCCCCGTGCCAAGGCGCCACCTTTCAGGTTCACCAAGGCGGGATCCAGCCCCGCCCCGCGGATGCAGGCGATTGCCTGCACGGCATAGGCCTCCATGATCTCAACCTGGGTCAGATCGGCGGGGGTCAGCCGGGCCTGTGCCAAGGCCCGCGCAATGGCCGGAACCGGGGCAAGGCCGGGCTGCGTGGGGTCAGCGCCAAGGGTGGCGCTGGCAACAATGCGCAGGCCACGGTCGCGCGCAAGATCCGCAGCCACTACCAGAACGAAAGCCGCCGCATCTGCAGCGACAGCGGCATTGGCAGAGGTGATCCCACCCGTCAGCACCGGTGCGCGCGCGGCAAGGGCGGGCGTAAGATGCCGCGCAAAAGGATCGCGGGTCAGGCCGCCCAACGGCACGAGCTCGGGAAAATTCTTTACTGACAGCGCCTTGGCATGGCTGTCCACCGCCCAGAGATCGGCCATCTGCCGCGTGATCCCTTGGGCCACGGCCAGGTCAGCCGCCGCCTGCGCCATATCCGGGTCACGATCCGGCCAAGGGGTGAACGCGGCCTGCTGATAGACCTGCAGCACGCCGCCTGCCCCGCGCATGGCGCGCAAGGGGGCACGGGAATAGCTCTCGGCCCCTCCCGCCAGCACCACCCGCGCCTGCCCACTGCCTACCAGCGCCGCTGCCAGCGCGATGGCGTCCAGCCCCCCGGCGCATTGGCGATCAATGCTCAGCCCAGCCACCCGTTCCGGAAATCCGGCTGCCAGCGCGATCCGCCGCGCCGGATTGCCGCCCGCGCCCAAGGCATTGGCGCAGATCAGCTCATCCACATCATCCACGGTCAACCCGGCGTCGGCCAGCACGGCCTGCACCACCGGGGTGGCCAGATCCTCAATCCGCAGGCTGGCAAAGGCCCCGTTGCGCGGGGCGACTGCCGTGCGACGGGCCGCAATGATCCGTGCGCTCATAGCCCGGCCTTTATCGCCCGCAGGTCGGTCTTGCCCGAGGGCAGCCGGGGCCAATCGCCACGCCAGACAATCCGGCGCGGCGATTTCAGCGGGCCCAGCGTGGCGCGCAAATGTGACAGAATGGCGGGCTCTTGTGCGGGGTCACCCATGGCAACGGCCTGCAGCACATGGCCGCGCGCGACGTCGGGCATGGGCAGAATGGCGACCTCGGTGATCCCCGGCAGGGTCTGCATCAAACCCTCAATCTCTTCGGGAAAGACGTTCTGGTCGGCCACCGTGACCATGCGCCCTTTGCGACCCGACAGATAGAGATAGCCGTCCTCCAGCCGCCCGATCTCTCCCACCGTCAACCAGCCGTCCTGCCAACGGGCGGAACCCACCTCAGTGGCGTAGCCCTGAAAGCCATAGGGGCTGCGCAGCCAGACCTCGCCTTCGCGGATGTCGATCTGCACGCCGGGATACGCCCGACCGACCGACCCATCGGGGGTGCCCGCATCCGCCAGCGTGATGAAGGACGCCTCGGCCGCGCCATAGAATTCGCGGATCACAGCCTGGGGCGCCAGGGACGCCAGATCGGCGCGCAAGCGGCTGTCCAGCTTGGCCCCGCCGATCAGGATCAGCCGCAGATCGGGCAGCGCGCGCCGCAGCCCGCGCAATTGGGCGGGCGTGGCGTAAAGCGTGTCGATGCGCCGTTCGGCCAGTGCTGCCGCCTGCCGGTCTGGCCGCAAACCGCCCAAGAGATGTACCTCTGCGCCCAGATGCAGCCCCTCAATCGCGCCATATAGGGACAACGAATGGACCAAACTGCCTAAAACCGCCAGCCGCCGTCCCGGCCCCAGCCCGAACAGCCGCGCCGTCACCGCAAAAGACGCCGTCCAGCTGGCGTGGCTGCGGATGATGCGGCGGGGGGTCTGGGTTGAACCTGCGGTCAGGGTTTCAAACAGCGGCCGGGGCCCGGCCTGCGGGGCAGGAGCATCGATCAGGCCAATGCGGAACGGCGCGGATGACGCCAGCGCAAGGGCCAGCGCCGTGGGGCCAGGATCGGGGGAAATCACCGTTGCAGCGGGTGCCATGGCAGACGTCTCTTGCCCGCCGGGGCCGAACAGCCGCGCCTGCGGGTGCCAGGTAAACCTGTCGTCAGCCATTGCCCCGGCCAAAGCCGCGGGCCAAACCGGCCGCCGCAGCACACAGCAGCGCCATGTCAACGCCAACGGCGGTAAAGCTGGTGCCCAGATCCATGCAACGGCGCGCAAACGTCTGATCCAAAGTCAGAATTCCGGATGGCACGCCGATGGCCTTCAGCCGCGCAATGGCCTCTTCGACCTTCGCCACCACAGCCGGATGGCCCGGATTGCCGGGATGTCCCAGGCTGGCGGCCAGATCGGACGGGCCGATGAATACCGCATCCACGCCGTCGACGGTGGCGATCTCTTCGATCCGGTCCACAGCCTCGCCGGTTTCAACCTGCACGATCAGGCACAGCTCTTCTTCGGCGCGCTGGACGTAATCCTTGATCGCACCGAACCGGCTGGCGCGCGTCATGCCTGACACACCGCGGATGCCGCGCGGCGCATAGCGCATGGCGCGGACGGCATGTTCCGCCTCGGCCCGGGTCTGCACATAGGGCAACAGCAGCGTCTGCGCGCCCATATCCAGCGCGCGTTTGATCAGCACGGTGTCATTGGCCTGCGGTCGCACGACGGGTGCCACGCGATAGGCGGCGACGGCCTGCAACATGCCCATCAGATCAGGCAGATCGGTCAGCGAATGTTCGGTATCCAGAACGATCCAGTCAAACCCGGCCCCTGCCAGCAGTTCGCAAACCACCGGTCCGGGGATGGTGTTCCAGATGCCGATCTGCTGTTGCCCAGCCTGCAGAGCGCGCTTGAAGCCATTGATCGGTAATGTCATTTTGTCACCAGTGTTGCCATGCGCCGCAGCGCCAGAAGATAACCTTCGGTGCCAAACCCGGCGATCACCCCGTCAGCCCGGGCCGAGATGTGTGAGTGGTGGCGAAACGCTTCACGCCGGTGGATGTTCGATATGTGAACCTCCAGAACCAGGCCGTCATAGGCGTTCAGCGCGTCCAGAATGGCGATGGATGTGTGCGAATAGGCACCGGGATTGATGATGATGCCGGCGGTCGTGCCGCGCGCGGACTGGATTTCATCAACCAAAGCACCCTCATGGTTGGACTGGCTGGCCTCAACCTGCAGCCCCAGGTCGCGGCCCAGCGTGGTGCAGGCGGCAACCACATCGGCCAGCGTCTCATGGCCATAAACCTCGGGCTGGCGTTGGCCCAGCAGGTTCAGGTTCGGGCCGTTCAATAGCAGGATCTTGGTCATCGGTCGGGCATCCCTTGGGCTGTGGCGCCGACCTTATCCGATGATCGAGCAAGAGCAAGACCCGGCAAAAAAAGACGGCCTCTTGCCAGGGGCAAAGAGGCCGTTCAGGGAGACGTCGGATAACGGAATAAACCGTTGAAGTCAGGCGACTTTCTGCAGGTCCACTGCGGGCTGGATGCCCAGCGCGCGCACCACATCGCGGGTCAGGTCGGGGCGGTTGAGGGTGTAGAAATGCAGATCCTGCACACCACCTTCGATCAGCCGGTCACACAGCTGGGTACATTGCGCCAGCGCATAAAGGTCTTCACGGCCGTCGGCGATGGCGCGGGTAAAGGCCTCGTCCAGCTTTTGCGGAACCGCGCTGCCACAGCGGATAGCGAATTTCTTCGCCCCTTCCCAAGAGGTGATCGGCAGGATGCCCGGAATGATCGGCGCGGTGATCCCGGCGGCAACACAGGCATCACGGAACCGAAAGAAGGTGTCGGCGTCAAAGAAGAATTGCGTCATGGCACTGGTGGCACCGGCGTCAAACTTGCGCTTGAGGAAGTCGATATCGGCACCGGTGCTGTCGGGGTGTGGCTCGGGGTAGGCACCGACGCGGATGTTGAATTTACCGGTTTTGGCCAGCGCCTCAACCAGCTCAACCGATGATGCAAAGCCGTCAGGATGCGGGGTGAACCGGTCCGCTCCTTTGGGAGCATCGCCGCGCAGGGCAACAATCTCGGTAACGCCCACGGCGGCATAAGCCTCGGCAATCTCCAGCGTTTCGCTGCGGGTGGCGTCAACGCAGGTCAGATGGGCGGCGACGTTCAGCCCGTAGTTGCGATGAATGGTGCCCACTGCATCATGAGTCAATTTGCGGGTGGTGCCACCCGCGCCATAGGTGACCGAGACGAATTCGGGCATCATCGGGGCCAGCGCCTGAACCGTTTCCCACAGCCGGAACGACGCATCCAGCGTCTGCGGCGGGAAGAATTCAAACGAGATGCGCGGCGAATTGATCATTGTGGTCTCCTTCATTGAAGCTCTTGTCGCAGCTTTTCGAATGTGAGACCAATTCATAGTGTTCAGGATCATTATGAGGTTCACCGCATGTATGTTGAATTACGCCACCTGCGGACGATCCGCGCCATCCATCAGGCCGGGGGTCTGGGACGGGCGGCCGAGATCCTGAACATGACGCAATCGGCGCTGTCGCATCAGGTGGCGGGACTGGAGGCGCAGGCGGGGATGGAGCTGTTCGTGCGCCGGTCCAAACCCATGCGGCTGTCCGCGGCGGGGCACCGCATGTTGCGGGCAGCCGACCGGATCCTGCCAGAGATAGACGCGATGGAGGAGGAGTTCCGCGCGCTGCGGTCGGGCAAAACGGGCCGCCTGCACATCGCGCTGGAATGCCACGCCTGCTTTGACTGGTTGTTTCCGGTGCTGGAGCAGTTTCGCCACGCTTGGCCCGAGGTGGATGTGGACATCCGCGCCGGGTTCGCGTTTGAGGCGTTTCCCGCCCTGATGCGCGAAGAGGTGGATCTGGTGATCACCTCAGACAAGGGGCCGATGGCGGGTGTCACGTTCAATCCCCTTTTCGACTATCATCCGACCTTTATCGGCCATGCCGCCAACCCATTGGCCGCAAAGGATTTCATCTGTGCTGAGGATTTCCGTGACCAGACGCTGATCACCTATCCCGTGGGCCGCGACAAGCTGGATGTCTTCACCGAACTGCTGACGCCCGCGCGGGTGGAACCGCGGGCCCAGCGCACGGCAGAACTGACTGCGGTGATCCTGATGCTGGTCGGATCGGGGCGCGGGGTGGCGGTCTTGCCCGATTGGGTGCTGCGCGGTGTGGCGGGCAGCGGCGACTATGTCGCACGCCCCCTTGGCCCCGATCCGGTCACCAAGCGAATGCATGCCGCAACCCGCGATGAGGATGCGGCCAAGCCTTTCATGGCGCATTTCCTGCGGCTGGCACGCACTGAGCCGGTGAAATTGCAGCGGGCCTGACGACCGCGCCATTTTCCGGCCCCGAAACGGCCACCCTTATCGGTCAAGACGGCCCCCAATCGCCGGAGACCCGTTGATCACACGCTATGAGAAGTTTCTGGTTGCCCTGATCCTGGCGTCGGTTGTTGCCTTGATCGGCGCGCCGCTGATTGGCCCGCTGTTCTACATCCTGGCCGGCATCAGCATCATCGGGCTGCCGATCGTCTACGCGCTGTCCTTTGCCCCCACCCCAGTCTGGCGCTGGTTTTGGTTCCGGCCTATGTGATCTGGACATGGGCCTCCTGGGTGCCCGCCCTCTGGCCGTTTGCCGGGTTTCGCGGCTGGCTTTTGTCGGTCGTGATCGTGGTCGCCGTGGGCGGCACGTTCTCTTACCGCTCTCAGCAGCAGGCGGAAACCATGCTGGATATTCTGGTCGCAGGCGATGTTCCGTTGGAAAACCTGCCGCAGATTACCGGCACCATTGCCTGGTTTCCCGATACCAACAGCTCATACTGCGACGAGATCTGCCAGCGCCAGTTGCTGGGCGGCGCGGCCACCAAGGTAATCATCGGCCCATCGGGCACCACGACGAACCTGAACAGCCCCCCGGGGCCAAGCTGATCTCATGGCATCTGGAAGAGCGTATCAATTGCAAGCCGGTGGACCTGAGCGGCACTCGCACAACCCTGAGGTTTCCGGGCAAGCGCACCACCGCAGAAAAGATAACCCCGGCTGATCTGATCGTCGAGAAATTCGCCGAAGGGACATGCCTGATCATGGGCGAGGCCGCTCTGGCCGATGCGGATTTCCTGATCCAGATGCAGAGCAACCTTCTTCTGCCACAGCCCGACAACGCCGCCACCGAAATAGACCGCAGCATTTCCGCCAGCGTCAAGGCGCTCTACCGCCGGACCAACTCGGGGTTTCAGCCGATTTACCGCGAGACCTCGGCCACCGTCCGCGCGCTGACCTTCCCGCTGATGGTGGGATGGACGTCGAACCGCTCACCAAAACTGAATGTCGGCTTTTCGCGGACAGCCATCCGACGGAACGAACCGACGTCTTCGGACTCGGGTACGGAGCTGGGCAACTTTCTGATCGGCACCCTGAAACTGCCTCTGGATGTGGTGACGCAGGACCGGCAAGAGGCCCTGTTTGCCAAGATCGACCTGATCCTGGCCCGCGAAGGCCGGGTAAAGATGGCCGACCGAAAGGTCATCAACCTGCCGTTTATCCGCCTGCCCCGTAACCAGCCTGTCAGCCCCAAGATGCAGGCCTTGCTGCTGAAAGTGATGGCCGATCCGCGCCAGACCTTGGTCACCGACGCGGCACGCGCCGTGCCAGAGCCGGATCAGGCATCGCCTGACTACTTCGCAGCCCTGGCCGCCGCCGCATTTGCCCGCCTGTCGGTGTTGCAACAATCTACCGGCGATAGAGACCGGAACGGCAAACTGTACGGACTCAGCCTGCTGATCTGGGAACTGCCGGCCGCCGCCCTTGCGCCCTATCGGCAAGAGCGGGAGGCCGTGGCCCGCGACCGCGTGATGCGGGTGCAGATGTCCTACGCCCTTGTCCGGCTGTCAGATTTCGGACCCGATGCGGCCGAAACGTTGTTCTGGCTGGTCGATGACGCCGCAAACGCAGGCAAACCCGGCAAAGACGAACGGGAAAACCCCTACACGGCCGGGCTGAAGGGCCTGTGTCACCTTGGCCCACAGGCTGTGGCCACCCGCGACCGGCTGGTTGATCTGGTCCGACGGGGCGAAATCAGACTGGGCGACAGCTACCATGCCAAATTGGCAGCACAGACATTCCTGCGCATGGGCATGACCCGCGAAAACCTTGCCGCCCTGGCCTCTGACACGGGCGCCAGCTTTTCCGCATTCACGCTGGATCGGGCCGCCAGCGCCGTTAAATATGATCGGGGCTGCCACTGAAACGCGGCCCAACCCCACCACATTGCCCGGCATGGCGGGATTCCTGACCAGAATCCGGCAGTTTGCCGTTGACGAGCGCGCGCTATGGCGAAAATCTGCCTAGCATGCGGTGATTTCCGCTGAAGGAGAATTTTATGCTGAAAGCATTGATGACGATGGCCTGGCTTTTGCTGCTGCCGGGCGCCGGGCTGCTGCCGGACCGGGCGAAAGCCGAGACGGTCGAGGTGTTGATCTCTATCTCGTTACAACAGATGGAGGTGTTTCAGGACGGCCAGCCCTTGTATGTCTGGCCGGTGTCAACGGCGAAAAGCCCGAAGGTCACGCCGACCGGCAGCTGGAAGCCGCAGACGCTGTCGAAAAATCACCGCTCTAAACTGTATGACGGGGCACCGATGCCCTGGTCGATCTTCTATTCGGGCAACTATGCGATTCACGGGACGACGTCGATCAAACGCCTGGGCAAACCGGCCAGCCATGGCTGCGTGCGGCTGCACCCCGAGAATGCAAAGGTGCTGTTTCGGATGGTCCAGGCGGCAGGGTTGGCCGACACGCGGGTGACGATTGTGAAATAACGGGGCCTGCATCGGGGGTCACGCAGCCGCACGGGCTTTTCATCGGCCCGATTAGCCGCTAGGACGCCGCACTTGAAACCCGAGGAGTCCCGCCATGCAGGGAAGCGCCAACCTGAACCTGATGATCAAGGCCGCCCGCCGGGCCGGCCGCAGCCTGGTCAAGGATTTCCGTGAGGTCGAGAACCTTCAGGTCTCGACCAAAGGCCCGGGGGATTTTGTCACCCGTGCTGATCGTGAGGCTGAAAAGCTGATCAAGGAAGACCTGATGGGCGGCCGGCCAACCTATGGCTGGCTGGGCGAAGAGACCGGCGAAGAGGCGGGGCAAGACCCGACCCGGCGCTGGATCGTCGATCCCCTGGATGGCACCACGAACTTTCTGCACGGCATGCCGCATTGGTCGGTATCCATCGCGCTGGAACATAAGGGCGAGATCGTCTCGGCCGTGGTCTATGACCCGGCCAAGGATGAGATGTTCTGGGCCGAAAAGGGCGCAGGCTGCTGGCTGAACGACAACCGCCGGATGCGGGTATCGGCCCGGCGCTATCTGCATGAGGCTGTGTTCGCCACCGGCGTACCTTTTGGCGCAAAAACCACCCTGCCCGCGATGCTGCAGGATCTGGCCCGTCTGATGCCGGCCTGTGCGGGCGTGCGCCGCTGGGGGTCCGCGGCGCTGGACCTGGCCTATGTCAGCGCAGGCCGATTTGACGGCTATTGGGAGCGTGAGCTGCACGCCTGGGACATCGCCGCCGGTATCTTGCTGGTGCGAGAGGCGGGGGGCATGGTCTCTGGCCTGCGCGAGGGGCAGGATCCACTGGACTCCGGCTCGATCATTGCTGGCAATGAGGCGCTGTTCGAGCCGTTCCGCAAGGTTCTGCGCGGATAAACCTCAGGGCCTGCGCCGCACCCGCGGAATGCGGCTCTTGGCCATCGGGTATGCGGCGGCAGGATGCGGAGGCTGGCCTTCGGTTCGGCTCCAATAGACGCGCGCGCCGCGCCGTCGCCAGACCGGCACGGTCATCAACAGCCCGGCGGCAAAGCCACCGACATGCGCTATATAGGCCACGCCGCCGTCGTCGGTTGGCGTCGACAGGCCGGAAAACACCTGCAGGCCGAACCACAGGCCCAGCACGACCCAGGCCCGCAGTGCAAAGACGCGAAAGAACACCAGAAAGATCACCACAACATCGACCCGCGCCTTTGGGAAAAGCAAAAGATACCCTCCCATCACACCCGCAATGGCCCCTGATGCCCCCACCATCGGGACGCGTGAGCCGGGATCAGCCACATATTGCAGCCCCGCAGCGGCCAACCCAGCGGCAAGATAAAACGCCAAAAAGCCGAGATGGCCCATCTCGGCTTCCAGATTGTCGCCAAAGATCCACAGAAACAGCATGTTGCCCAGAATATGCATCCAACCGCCATGCAGGAACATATGGGTGATCAGCGTCTCATAGCCCTGTCCGGCCCCGATCCGGGCAGGCACCAACCCCCAGGTCATGAAGAACCGCGCCAACTGCCAATCGCCCATGCTGGTATAATAGCCCAAAAACACCACTGCATTGATCGCGATCAGCGCCAGCGTGACATAGGGCGTGCGACCTGACGGGTTGTGATCACGGATCGGGAACATGGCAGGAGAGTTTCCGATCTGGTCCGGGCGGTCAAGCCTGCTGGTGGCAAAAGCCTTCACGGCAGTCAGGGGGCGCTGCCCCCCACGCGCGGACGCGCTCCCCCCGGGATATTTGGACCAAGGTGAATTTGCAGGGCTGCGCCTGAACGTTACCTTGGCAGGAATACTCAGCCAATACGCCAGTCACCGCATGCAGGTCTGGGGCAAAGAAGCCGAGGCGGGTGGCGCGGCGCGCCAGAGCCGAGATGTAGGCGTGCAGCCGCGCGCCTGCGCGGCTGCTCAATTTTCTTGATCTGCCTTAGTCGTCGGCAACGTCGGACAACAGTTTGGCGTTGCCGCCCGAGGCGGTGGTGTCGATGCAGACGTGACGCTCGACACAGGCATGAGCGCGGTCGGGCAACCCGCCGATCAGCGGCAGGATCGGACCATTGCGCCCGGCCAGCGCCTTGGCATAGGCGCGGGCGGACTGAGGCTCGCCCCACCAGATTGCGCCCGAGATGTCGGCAATCGTGCCCAGGGACTGGGGCGCCAGATCGGGCGCCTCAACCGCGCGGCCACCGTGGCGGCGGATTTCCTCGGCCTGTTCCAACGCGGCGGTGGCACCCGGGCCAAGGCACAGCACCGGCGCACGGGGCGCAAAGTGCAGACGGTTTGATTCGCCGGTGGGACCGGGCAGTTCCATCGCCTCAGCAGCGGGGGGCGTGGCGGTCTGCAAGATCTGGCGTTTCACCTCGGCCAGATCGGCGGCGGGGCCGGGTTCCCCCTGCATCGGGGCCGGGGCGGCGGTAAAGCGGCCCAGGTATTCCGGCCCACCCGCCTTTGGCCCGGTGCCGGACAGGCCTTCACCGCCAAAGGGTTGGCTGCCGACCACGGCACCGATCTGGTTGCGGTTGACATAGGCGTTGCCGACCTGCAGCCGCTCCATCACGTCTTGCACGCGGTCGTCGATGCGGGTGTGCAAACCAAAAGTCAGACCGTAGCCGGTGGCGTTGATCTCATCAATCACCGAATTGATCTCAGACGATCTGAACGTGGCCAGGTGCAGGACCGGACCAAAGACTTCGCGGGTCATGGCGCGGATGCCGGGCACCTTGATGACGCTGGGGCCGATGAAGGTGCCTGTGGTGTGGGCGGGCAGTTCCTTCAACAGGCGGCCTTCAGCGCGGGCGGTGTTGATATGGGCCTGGATGCTGGATTGCGCCTCAACGTCGATCACCGGGCCGGTATCGGTGGCCAGATCCCACGGGTCGCCGGGGGCAAGATCATCCATCGCGCCGAACAGCATCTCGGTGATCGGGCCGGCCACGTCTTCTTGCAGGTAGAGGCAGCGCAAGGCCGAGCAGCGCTGGCCTGCGGACTGGAAGGCTGAAGCCAGAATGTCACGCACCGCCTGTTCCGGCAGGGCGGTTGAATCAACCAGCATGGCGTTCAAGCCGCCGGTCTCGGCGATCAGCGGGGCCGTCGGGTCCAGATTGTCGGCCATGGCGCGGCGGATGGCGCGCGCGGTTTCGGTGCTGCCGGTGAAGGCCACGCCATTCACTCGGGCGTCGCGCGTCAGGGCAGCGCCCACCGTGCCGTCGCCAGGCAAGAGTTGCAGGGCGGTTTCCGGCACACCCGCCTGATGCAGAAGGCGCACGGCCAGATGCGCAATCAGCGGGGTCTGTTCGGCGGGTTTGGCCAGCACCGCGTTGCCTGCGGCCAAGGCAGCGCCGATCTGGCCCGAGAAGATGGCCAGCGGAAAGTTCCACGGGCTGATGCAGGCAAAGGTGCCGCGGGCGGGGTTGGCCAGCTCCCCTGCCCCGGCGGCGTAATAGCGCAGAAAATCAACGGCCTCGCGCAATTCGCCCACGGCGTCAGGCAGGGATTTACCAGCCTCACGCGCCAGAATGGCGAAGATTTCGCCGAAGTTCTCCTCATACAAATCAGCGGCGCGGTTCAGGACGGTGGCGCGCACATCGGGGGTGGCGGCCCAAGGCTCGGCCAGACGCAGGGCGGTATCGACATCGGCGGCGCTGGCGGTCAGTACATGGCCCAAGGGAGTGCCGGTGGCGGGGTTGGTCAGTTCCAGCCGCAAACCGCCTGCGGCGCGGCCAGCAATCAGGGGGGCGGCGTCAAAGAGGGTATCCTTGTGCGGCGCGCGCGCGGCCTCGATCAGCGCCAGATCGGCGGCGTCGGTCAGGTCGAATCCGCGTGAGTTCACCCGACCGGGGAACAGTTCCGGCCCCGGCGGGACGGCAGCAGACGGCACCACAGCCACCCTGTCCATAAAGTCCAACGGGCAGGCGGCGACACGGGCGGGCGGCACCTCTTCGTTGACGATCTGGTTGACGAAGCTGGAGTTGGCACCGTTTTCCAACAGCCGCCGCACCAGATAGGCCAAAAGATCGCGGTGCGCGCCGACGGGCGCATAGATCCGGCAGCGGGTCTGGCGGTCGGTCAGCACCAGATCGTGCAGCCGCTCACCCATGCCATGCAGGCGCTGGAATTCGTAAACTGCCGGGTCCAACCCCTTGGCATCGGCCAGATGCAGGATGGCGGCGACGGTATGGGCGTTATGAGTGGCAAATTGCGGATAGATCCGGTCGGTCATGCCCAGCAGTTTGCGGGCATTGGCGATATAGCTGACGTCGGTGGCCTGTTTGCGGGTGAAAACCGGGAAAGACTCCAGCCCCAGGACCTGCGCGCGTTTCACCTCGGCGTCCCAATAGGCGCCCTTGACCAGACGCACCATGACGCGGCGGTTCAGACGGGTGGCGGTGGCATTCAGCCAGTCGATCACAGCCCCCGCGCGACGCCCATAGGCCTGCACCACGACGCCAAAGCCGTCCCAGCCCTTCAGCGCCGGGTCCGACAGCACCGCCTCGATCACTTCCAATGACAGGGCCAGCCGGTCAGCCTCTTCTGCGTCGATGTTGAAACCCAGACCGGCGGCCTTGGCCAGACCGGCCAGCGCGCGGACGCGGGGGACCAGTTCCTCCATCACGCGGTCACGCTTGGCCACCTCATAGCGCGGATGCAGGGCCGAGAGTTTGACCGAGATGCCGGGATTGGTGCGGATGTCATTGCCCTTGGCCGCGCCTGCGATGGCGGTGATCGCCTTGGAATAGCTCAGGTGATAGCGCCGCGCGTCCCCTTCGGTGCGGGCGGCCTCGCCCAGCATGTCATAGCTGTAGGTATAGCCCTTGGCCTCCAACTCACGCGCGCGGGTCATGGCTTTGTCGATGGTCTCGCCCAGCACGAACTGGCGGCCCATTTCCTTCATCGCGCGGGAGACGGCGGTGCGGATAACCGGCTCTCCCAGACGTTTGACGGCAGCGCGCAGGTGGCCCGCGATGCCCGGCTCGCGCTCTTCCAGCACCTTGCCGGTCAGCATCAAGGCCCAGGTTGAGGCGTTGACGAGGCTGGAGGCGGATCGCCCCAGATGGCGGCCCCAGTTTGAAGGCGCGATCTTGTCTTCGATCAGCGCATCCATGGTGGGGGCGTCGGGCACACGCAACAGCGCCTCGGCCAGACACATCAGCGCGATGCCTTCGTCAGTGGACAGGCCATATTCGGCCAGAAACACCTCCATCAGCCCCGGCTTGGCCGAACTGCGGATGCGGGTGACCAGATCGGCCCCGGCCGCCGTGACAGCAGTTCGGTCGGCGGGCGTCAGATCCGCCGCTGCGATCAGCTCACGGACTAGGCTGGCCTCATCGGTCAACGAACCAGTGGTGATGGTATCCCAAGGGGTGGCGGTCATATGATGCGCTCCTGCGTTTGGGGCAGGATACAGCCAAATATGCGGGCTGTATTCCCGATTTCTCTCTGCTATGCAGGCAGGATACCTTCAATTCAAGGAAATCCCATGCCAATCGGCCCGCCAGATCTGGATCGCTTTGATCAGGCCATCGTGGCGGTGCTGGCGGTGGAAGGCCGCATCAGCGCGGTTGAGCTGGCGCGGCGGATCGGGCTGTCGAAAAGCCCCACGCAGGCGCGGATGAAACGGCTGGAAGAAATCGGCGTGATCGCCGGCTATCGCGCCATTCTGGACCCGGTAAAGATGGGTCAGGCGCATGTCGCCTTTGTCGAAGTGCGGCTGTCAGATACCCGTGAGGCTGCGCTGCGCGCGTTCAACCGCGCCGTGCTGGCGGTGCCCGAGGTAGAGGAATGCCACATGATCGCCAGCCGGTTCGACTATCTTCTAAAGGTGCGCACCAGCGACATCACCGATTACCGCCGCGTTCTGGCCGAACGGATCAGCGCGCTACCGCATGTTGCCCAGACCTCGACCTATGTCGCGATGGAGGCGGTGAAAGAGGCGCCGTGACAGTGGATGCGCGGATGGTAAATCTGCGATGGGCTATTGAACCACCCGGTTTTTATCCGCAAAAGCACTTATGCGGGCAAGGTTTTGCTGAAGGGCATCCACGATCATGCTGTTCATAGGTCTGAGAATCAATCCTGTCGGCATCCGCCGGGGATTTGCATCCGGGCGATGGATCCGCGCTATGGTGCCACATCTTGGCTAAGCATCCCGGAACCCAATACCGCCGCGACATTGACGGCTTGCGCGCATTTGCGGTGATCGGCGTCATCTTGCATCACGCCGGGCTATCTGCAGTGGCCGGTGGCTATGCCGGGGTGGATGTCTTTTTCGTCATCTCGGGCTTTCTGATCGGCGGAATTGTGGTGTCCGACCGGACTGCGGGGCGGTTTTCCTACCGTAACTTTTATGCCCGCCGGGCGCGGCGCATCCTGCCCGCGCTGGTGGCGGTGCTGCTGGTCACGCTGCCTTTTGGCTGGCTGCTGATGATGCCCGACCAGTTGCGCTATTTCGGAGGCGGCGCGCTGTCGGCCTTGGCGTTTCTGTCCAACGTCTGGTTTTACAACCGCATCGACTATTTCAATCCCCGCGCCGTGGAGGACCCACTGATCCACACCTGGAGTCTGGGGGTGGAAGAACAGTTCTATATCCTCCTGCCAATCCTGCTTTTGCTTTTGCTGCGGCTGGGCAAGCGGGTCACCGTGGTCGCGCTGGCGGCCTTGACGGCGGCCAGCCTGCTGTGGACGCTGCGCACCAGTGCCGATCTGCCGTTGGAATCGTTTTATCTGCTGCACACCCGCGCGTGGGAGCTGTTGGGCGGGGTGCTGGCCGCACTGGCCCGCCCGCGTCTGGTGGCGCTGCCCCCCACGCTGCGCGGCGGGTTGGCCACGGCGGGTCTGCTGGCGGTGGTCGCATCACTGATGGCCACCCCTGTGGGGGTGCCGTGGCCCGGAGCCTGGACGGTGCTGCCGGTTCTGGGGGCGGTGGCAATCATGCTGTTTGGCGATGCACCCTCGCCCGCGCGGATGGTGCTGTCGCTACCGCCGGTGGTGGGGGTAGGGCTGGTCAGCTATTCGGCCTATCTGTGGCATCAGCCGATCCTGGGCTTTCTGGCACTGGAGGGCTGGCACCCGCGCAGTTTGCCTGCAATCGCGGCGATTGTCGCGGTAACTTTGGTGCTGGCCGCGCTGTCATGGCGCTTTGTCGAAGAACCCTTCCGCCGGGGACGATTGCCGAAACGCACCGCCCGGCTGACCCTGGGCGCCGGGATCGCCCTGATCACGGCCTTTGCGGTGGGTGGCCATCTGACCAAGGGTTATCCAGAGCGCATCCCGGCCGAGGTGCGCGCCGTTCTGGATTGGTCTGATATCCGCCCGCCAACCTTTGAGGACTGCATCGCCATCCGCCGCGTGGGCGAGCAAATGGATCCTGAACGGGCCTGTGTCCACGGCGCGCCGGGGGCGGTGGCGCGCGTTGCGATCTGGGGCGACAGCCACGCCGCCACGCTGGCGGCACCTCTGGGTGAGGCGTTGGCCACCCAAGGCGGCGCCGTGCGTGAGTTGACCATGTCCAGTTGCCAGCCGATCCCGGGTCTGGTGAACATCGGCCAGGATCGCGCGCGGCAATGCACGTTGCAAAACCGCGCGATGCTGGAGTGGCTGGTGCATTCCGACAGCGTGGATACGGTGATCCTTTACGCCTTTTGGAACAGCTATATCCGCCACGCAAATTTCGACAATGGTCAGGGCGATCGGGTCGATGACCGGCTTTTTTCCTTGCCGGTGGGAGCCCCGGTTGATCTGAACGAGACTGCGCGCCTTGCCGGGATCGAGACGGAACTGACCGCAACCCTGACCGCACTGACGGCCGCAGGCAAGCGGGTGATCGTTCTGATGCCCCTGCCCGATCCGGGCTTTGACGTGCCCGATGTGCTGGCCCGCAAGTTGTGGCGAGAGGGCATTCTCGACGACCGCCTGACACTGCCCGAGGCGAATTTCCGCGCCTACAGTGCCCCTGCCGTCCGCCTGATGACGGCTGCCTGTGCGGCGTCGGGGGCGACCTGCCTGGACCTGTCTTCGGCGTTCTGTGACGGCACCGTATGTCTGGCCGTTGATGGTGGCAAGCCGCTGTTCTTTGACGCCAATCACCTGTCATTGGCCGGGGCGGCACGGATCATGCCCGCCTTGGCCGCGGCGGTGCAGCCTTAGGGCGGATGACTGTCAAACCGTTGGTTGTATTAAGTATTGCCTTAGCGCTGTTCCGCGCCTGCAATCGGCTGCGTCGCGCAAAGCAGCATCAGATAGGCGCGATCCTCCAGCCGCTCTACCCGGGCCAGCGTGCCCGCCTTGGACGGCCGCCGCCCGGTGAACAGCGTCAACAGGGTCCGCGCCAGCCGCTTGGGGCGGCGGCTTAGCCGACCCAAGCGGCCCTTTTCGCGCAACTCGTAGAAATGCGTATATCCCAGACCCCGCAAGACGCGCAGCGCCGCGGTCTCGCCATTCTCGACGTCATCGCGCAGCACCTCCAAGGCGATCAACGGCGCATGGCGGCGGATGGTGTCCGATGCGCCTTCCAGCGCCTGCGCCTCATGCCCTTCGACATCGACCTTCATGAAGGTAACGGGGCCTGCCTCTTGCACCTCTGCCAGATCATCAATCCGCACCAGTTGGAAATCAACGCGGGCCATGCTGGCCACACCGTCGCGTCCGATCCCGGTTGCCGCCATGTTCTGCGGATCCTGCCCGACCGAGATCACCCCCGGCGCGGACGAAGCCCCCAGGTTCAGCGCGGTCACATTCGGTGCAAGTTCGGCGTTCAGCTGCAACAGCCGGAAGGTGCGGGGATGCGGTTCAAACCCGATCACGCGGGCGAAATGCGGCGCGAAGGTCAGACTGTGGTTGCCGATGTTGGCGCCGACGTCCAGGCAGATCCCGCCCGCGGGCAATTGCGGAAAGACATGGCGGGCCAGATAGTCCAGCTCATCTTTCTCATAGCGTCCATCCATATGGATGAAATGCGTGATCAGGTCGAAGGAAAAGCAGGCCACCTGCGGGAACTGCCCCAGATGCTGCTGGTTCAGCCGGGTCAGGTGGCGGCGGGTGATGTGATGGGCGATCTGGCGGATCATGCGCCTGCCCCTGCCACGATGGCCTTCAGCCGCTCGATCCGCCACAGGCCCAGCATCTTGTCCGGGGCCTGACCCTTCAGATGCGCCTGACCCTCGGCGATCAATCGGTCAGGGGCGGGCAATGAGAACGGCGGGCTGGTCAGGTCCACCGCACGCCATTGGCCGGTAGAGATATCCGTATTGCGCCCCGTTTCGGGAAAGGTGGTGGTCAACAGCCAGGTTGACCCAGAGGCCACAATATTGCGCAACGTCGCCGCGACGTGGGCGTTTGACATATGCACCAGACAGTCGCGCACCAAAACAACATCGGCATGCGGCACCGGACCCTGGATCAGGTCGATCACCTGGAACGCCACACCGTCGCGGGCATGGCGGGCACGGTTCGCGGCGATCAGATCCGGCACGATGTCGCCGCCCAGATAGCGGATCCCCGCCAGATCCACGTGCTGCATCCAGTAGAAATCGCCGCAGGGCACATCCAGCAGGCTGGTGGCACCCAGATCGCGCAACAAAGGCGGCAGAAGCGCGCGCAACACCTCGGTCGCCTCAAGGTTTGACCCCTTGCCTGACAGGCTCTCTGCGTCGCCCCATTTGTTGTTGCGGGCATAGCCGGCAAAGACTTCGGCCGGGGTGCGCCGGGCCAACCGACGGCGGCGCAGGCTTTCCTTCACGTGCGAGAATAGACCCATTGCTCTTATCCTCTTGCTGAGGGAATGCGGCCGCCATGCGCGGTCCAGTAATCGACCATCCAGGCCACCTGCCCACGGCCCAGATGTGGCAAGCGATCCCACCGGGCAGACCCCGGTGTCAACAGCGTTGCAGGCCGCGGGTCACCGTGAAAGGCCACCATGCCCGCCTCTTTCGGTGGCCTCTTCGGGGGCAGAAAAAGATCCAGGCCGATGGGTTGACGCAGCCAGCGTTTAAAGCTGATCACCCGGTCTTGCGGCCAGTAATCCACAGACGTTGCGTGGTCCTGCACCCAGACCTGTTCGATTCCTGCCGTGCGGAACGCAGCCCAGGGATCGGCCTGAAATCGGTGCAGGATCTGCACCTGCGCGCCCAGGTCAAACGCAAAGACCCCGGTGCCCAACAGCGCATTCGCCCCGCCCGAAGTGCGCCCGGGCCGCCAGTTGTCGCCCGTGTCGATACCGATAAGAGGGGCGGAATGGGTAAAGAACGGTTCCAGATCACCGCAGATCACTGTGTCGAGGTCAATGAAGAGGACGCGCCCTGCGGTCAAGCCACCAATCTCGGGCGCGAAGACGGCCAGTTTTGGCCAGGCACCGTGGCGCCACATTTCCGGCGCACAGCCAATGTCGGGAATTGGGAAGGCTTCAATCCCCTCGGCCAGCCCAGCAGCATCGTCCGTAAGGCAAAAAAAGCGGAACGGCCCCTTCAGGTGGCTTTGGCAGGCGCTGTACAGGACATTCACGTAGTCAACAGAGAACAGCGTTCCCCACTTCATACAAAGAACGATCCGGTCTTGTCCCATGTTCAGTACCTGTTCATTCAATGTCTTGCGGCAAGAAATTCTGGGGTCTCTCAACACCGCTGCCGATTACGGCACCGCCAGCTTGTAAATGGCTTTTGACGTGGGCTCAACACGCATCGATCCAAGGCCAGACACGTGATTTGGGGCTGCCCCGACCGTGATGGCGCGTCCAGAGATGTCAGTCGTCGCTGTGTCGATCACCGCTTTAAGGATATTGCTTGGGCGATCTCAGCTGTGTTGGCCAGCGTAGGCTACCAATGCAGTCAGGCTGTTTCATCGTGATTGGTGCCCGCGGCCGGACTTGAACCGGCACGGCCTGTTCGGCCTAGGGATTTTAAGTCCCCTGTGTCTACCATTTCACCACGCGGGCGGGCTGGCGCGCAGCATAGCCATCTATGAGCTCGGCGAAAGGGGGCGCGGTGCTGTTTTCGCCGCGGCGCGGCGATTGACATTGGCATGCCGCACCGTCTTTATGTGATCCAGAATTTGCGGGGGCTACATATGAACAAGGTTTATCCCAACGCCGCGGCGGCGCTGGACGGATTGCTGAGCGACGGCATGCTGATTGCATCGGGCGGCTTTGGCCTGTGCGGCATTCCCGAGCTGTTGATCGCGGCAATCCGCGATGCGGGCACCAAGGGGCTGACGGTGGCGTCGAACAACGCGGGCGTTGATGGCTTTGGTCTGGGCGTTCTTCTGGAAACGCGGCAGGTCAAGAAGATGATCTCGTCCTATGTCGGCGAGAATGCCGAATTCATGCGCCAATATCTAAGCGGTGAGTTGGAGCTGGAATTCAACCCGCAGGGCACCCTGGCCGAGCGGATGCGGGCGGGTGGTGCTGGCATTCCCGGCTTTTATACCGCGACCGGCGTCGGCACGGTGATTGCCGAGGGCAAGGAACATCACGATTTTGACGGCCGCACCTATATTCTTGAGCGCGGGATCGTGGCCGATCTGGCGATTGTGAAAGCGTGGAAGGCCGACCCTTCGGGCAACCTGGTGTTTCGCAAGACCGCGCGCAACTTCAACGCGCCAGCCGCCACTTGCGGCAAGGTCTGCGTGGTCGAGGTGGAAGAAGTGGTGCCCTTGGGATCATTGGAGCCAGACAGCATCCACCTGCCCGGCATCTATGTGCATCGCATCGTGCAGGGCACCCATGAAAAACGGATTGAGCAGCGCACTGTGCGCAAGCGGGAGGCTGTCTGATGGCTGGTTGGGACCGCAATCAAATGGCCGAACGGGCCGCGCAAGAGTTGCAGGATGGCACCTATGTCAATCTGGGGATCGGCATTCCGACCTTGGTGTCGAACTATATCCCCAAGGGCGTGAACGTGACGCTGCAATCGGAAAACGGCATGCTGGGCATGGGGCCTTTCCCCTATGAGGGCGAAGAAGACGCCGATCTGATCAATGCAGGCAAGCAAACCATCACCGAGCTGCCGCAGACCGCCTATTTCGATTCGGCTCAAAGTTTCGCGATGATCCGCGGCGGCAAGATCGCGATGGCGATCCTGGGTGCGATGGAAGTGGCCGAGAACGGCGATCTGGCGAACTGGATGATTCCGGGCAAGCTGGTCAAGGGCATGGGCGGTGCGATGGATCTGGTTGCGGGCGTCGGCCGCGTGGTGGTGGTGATGGACCACACTTCAAAGCATGGTGAGTCAAAGGTGCTGAAGGCCTGCACCCTGCCCCTGACCGGCAAGGCGGTGGTGGACCGGATCATCTCGAATCTGGGGGTGCTGGACGTGGTGCCGGGGGGCCTGAAGATCGTCGATCTGGCACCGGGTGTGTCTGAGGCAGACATGCGCGCCGCGACCGAAGCGGTGATTGTCAGCTAACGGCGGGGGGCTGGACGGCCCCCTTTTTAGCCACCCGCAGCAACCACCCGAAAGACACAAGGGTCGCTGACCAGCTCGGGTGAGGTCAGGCACAGACCTTGGGCCACCTGAAACGCCGCCAGCACCTTGGGCACATAATCGCGCGTTTCGGCATAGGGCGGCACGCCCTGATTGGCCTTCACGGCGCCTTCCCCGGCGTTATAGGCGGCCAGCACCATCACCGGATCATTGTCGAATTCCCCCATCAGCCAATCCAGATAGGCCACGCCGCCCTTTATGTTCTGGCTGGGATCAGTGCGGTCTTTCACGCCAAAGCGCTCGGCGGTGGCGGGCATCAACTGCATCAGCCCCGAGGCCCCTGCAGAGCTGACCGCATCGGCGCGACCGGCACTTTCAATCCCCATCACCGCCAGCACCAGCGCGGGCGAGACATCGGTGCCGACCGTGGCCCCCAGAATATCCTTGCCATAAATCTCGGCAATGGTCTGCATGGATTGCAGACGCGGCGCGGCAACCCGCGCCCCGGCGGGCCCTTGGCTAAGCGCGGCCATCGCCGCAGGAAAGCGCCCTGAGGCACTGCCTATACCGGGGGGGATCATGTCCCAATACCACGCATAGCTGGATTTCGGTGCCGGCGCCGGGGTGCCATCAGCGGCGGGCGGATCGGCAGGCTTTTGCAGTGCGGGGTCTTTCCAGGCGGTGGCGGCCAGCCGACGGGCCTGTTCAACCGGATCAATCTGCACGGTGATGCGTTTGCCCGCCTCTCCGCCCACCTTGATCCGGCGAAAGGTAAAGTCCTCTTGTGCGGCGGCCCGGGTTCCGGGCGCCACGACGCAGAGAATCGCGAGAAACGCGCCTGTCATGATCCGCATGTGCGGGGTGCCTGCTCTTGTTCTTATTGATCGCAGGGTTTCAGAGAATCCCTGCAGATCAAAGTGATTTCGCCCCCGGATAATGGCATTTTCGTCAGATTTGACTGAAAAACCACTCGGACAGGGTGGCGACACCTGCCGTCGAATGATTTTTTAATAATATATTTCATAAGCTTACGCGAATATCTGCAAGTTTTCCCAATTACATGAAAACGCCCAGATCACCGCCAAATGCCGCCATGATTGGGGGGCTATATGAAGACATCCCGAACGGTGGATCGGAACGGAACAGAGGCCGGACTGAAACGACACCGTGGCGGATGATTGAAAAACTGAGCACCTGGAAAGGGACACCGATATGAAACTGTTGAACATCTTCAAGCGCTTCCAAAAAGACGAAGACGGTGCTGTGACCGTCGATTGGGTCGTGCTGACCGCCGCTGTTGTGGGCCTGGGCCTGATCGTCATGACGGCTGTCCGTCCGGCCATCTCGGGTCTGTCGGCTGGCATTGCCAACGAGATCAACAAAGCCGACGACAACTTCGCCAACTAAGATCACACCGGGCTTGGCCCGGCAGAGATCCGGTGGCATGGGCCGCGCTTCATCCGAAGCGCGGTCCTTGTCCATTCTGCCCGCTGACCGGTCCCCAGTCATCCCGGGAGTCAGCCCGGATGAGGCCGCAGCTGGCGGTGCAGAGACTGTAAAGACCGCAGCTGTGCAGAAACAGGATCGGGACAAAACGGGCGGGGCCCAGAAACGATCAAATCTGTTTGTTTCCGCGAAAGGTGCAGAACACCGCAATTTCGCCGCAAACCCGCGAAAATGCATCAAATTGCGGCCATGATTGCAGGGTTAAATAGGGACATCCCGAACGGTGGATCAAACTGGATCAGAGGCCAGATCGACCAGAGGCCGCGGCGGATGTGTAAAGACCTGTATACCTTGAAAGGGACACCGATATGAAACTGTTGAACATCTTCAAGCGCTTCCAAAAAGACGAAGACGGTGCTGTGACCGTCGATTGGGTCGTGCTGACCGCCGCCGTCGTGGGCCTGGGCCTGATCGTCATGGCTGCGGTCCGTCCGGCCATCTCGGGTCTGTCGGCTGGCATTGCCAACGAGATCAACAAAGCCGACGACAACTTCTAAGACCTCACCGGGTTTGACCCGGTTGATGTTTGGGGCCGCGCTTTCGCAAGAAAGCGCGGTCTGACGTCTTTTAAGAGTTGCGCAGGGAAATGCCCTGAAAAGCCCATTGCCAAAGCAAAGTTTCGCCGCATTCGGGCACCACAACAAAAGATCTAGGCCTGGCTGAAAGCCCCGGCAAATCGGAGACGGAACATGCTGAGACGACTGCGCATTTTCACTCGGTCAGAAGACGGGGCCATCACGGTGGATTGGGTTCTTTTGACGGCCCTGATCCTGGGGATGCAGATCATCTTGCTGCTGACACCGATACGGGGAGCCCTGGTGGACGTCTCGAACGGGATCGGCAACGAAGTCGAAGATTACGGTGAATTTCTGAACTGATCCCAGTGCGCCGGGGCGATCCTGGCACGGGGATCAAAAGGCCGATGCGGCAATCCTGTGCGCATCAACGTGGGTAAAAGCCGCCGGCAGTGCCGCGGTGGGGCGAAAAAGGGGTGTGGAAATGCGGGCAGTATTTGCATTGGTGCTGGTGGTCGGCATGGCGCTGGCAGGCTTGGCGGTTTTTTGGGCGCAAAGCTACGTCAGTGAATCAGAGAACGCAGTGGCACGGGCCAATGCGCTGAAAGTCAGGACTGGCAATCTGGTACAGGTCTATGCGGTCAACAAAGTGATGAAATTCGGCTCTGCGTTGACACAGAATGACGTGGCCATCATCTATGTGCAGGAAAAATTCCTGCCTGCAGGCGCCTATGTGGTGCCCGAGGACGGCAAAGTCATCGAATATCCCGAGACGGCCACCAAAACCAAATCGCGGTCAGATGATGAGGCAATTCCGGTGCCAACCGGGCCGCTGTTCGCTGAAAATGAGGACAAGCCGCGCTTTATCCGCCGCTCGATGGAGCCGAATGAGATCATTCTGGCCAGCCGCGTGACCGAAGCGGGGCAGATGGCGGGCCTGACGGGCAAGCTGGAAAAGGGTATGCGGGCCTTCCAGATCAAGGTTGACGTCGCCTCGGGCGTGGCCGGCTTTGTTCAGCCCGATGACCATATCGACATCTATTGGACAGGCTCCAGCAACTCCAGCTCGGGTGGCGATGTGACCCGGCTGATCGAAAGTGCCGTGCGGATCATCGCGGTGGACCAGGCCTCGGGCGAAGGACAATCGTCCATCGGCACAGTGGCGCGTACGGTGACGGTGTCGGCAACCCCCGAACAGGTGGCGCGTCTGGCACAGGCACAGGCCACGGGCCGTCTGGCGATGTCGCTGGGGGCCGATGGCGCCGACGTTGTGTCAGGGTTGGTTGAGGTGGACAGCAACTCTCTTCTGGGCATCGTGCAGCAGGACGTGGTCGCTGTCGAAGCCGAAAAGGAATGCACCATCAAGACCCGTAAAGGCGCAGACGTGGTCGAAATTCCGATCCCCTGCACCAACTAGGGCAAAAGATCTCAGGGCGCAGACCACATCATCTGGGGTCTGCGCCCTGTTCCGTTTACCAAGAGTTGCGGCCTGTTGCAGGTTATCCACATAAAGAACAGGCTCCAACCGTTTGATTCTTGCAAATAAACGTCGCGTCCGGCATTCTGACGCTGATGACAGGGCGCTAAGACCCGCACCGAGGCGTGATCGAAAGGGCAGATCACAATGAGCATGAAGAGTATTCTTTTGGCCAGCGTTATGGGCGTGGCAGTAAGCGCGGCGGCATTGTCGCCCGTATCAGCCGAGGTCCTGACAGTGGCAACCGGCCAGGCGTCTTCGGCGCTGAACGTGCCGATGAACCGCGCCGTCGTGGTGGAAAGCGACGTTGCTTTCGCAGAGGTATCCATCGCCAACCCAGGCATTGCCGACATCTCGACGCTGTCGGAAAAGACGCTGTATGTTCTGGGCAAGGCACCGGGGCGCACGACGCTGACGCTGCTATCCGCGGATGGCAAGCTGATCTCGAACGTCGATGTGCATGTGACGCCGGACATCGCGGAATTCAAGGAACGTCTGCGGCAGATCCTGCCCGGCGAGAATATCGAAGTGCGCACGGCCAATGACGGGATCGTCCTGTCGGGCACGGTGTCTTCCACCGCGAAACTGGACCGCGCCTTGGATCTGGCCAGCCGCTATGCGCCGGACCGGGTGTCCAACCTGATGGTGGTCGGTGGCACGCAGCAGGTGATGCTGAAGGTGCGCTTTGCCGAAATGCAGCGGTCGGTATCGAAAAACCTCTCGTCGTCGATTGCGCTGGGCAACAAGACCCCCGCTACAGCCAAAGTGGGAGTGATAGGTGAAAGCGGCACCTGGCTGAGCCCCGGTAATACGCTGGGCGTCTCCCCGCTCACGCCGCGCGACAATTCCAATGGCGCGCTGGCGCTGGGGTTCACCGCGGGCAGCCTGGAATTCGGCATCCTCCTGGAAGCGCTGGAATCCAAGGGCATGGTCCGCACACTGGCGGAACCAAACCTGACTGCCCTTTCGGGCCAGGAGGCCAAGTTCCTGGCGGGTGGCGAATACCCGATCCCGGTTTCCGCAGGCACCGGCCAGATCGGCATTGAGTATAAGCCGTTCGGCGTGGAATTGAACTTTACCCCCGTTGTGGTCGATGGCGACATCATCAACCTGACGATCAACGCGGCCGTCAGCTCTATCGACAGCACGATCGCGCTGGAATCGAACGGCTTTTCGATCAACGCCTTCAAACGCCGCGAAACCTCGACCACGGTCGAGATGCGCGACGGCGAAAGTTTCGCGATTGCCGGTCTGTTGCAGGATGACTTCCGCGATCTGAACGGGCAAATCCCGTGGCTGGGTGATGTGCCGATCATCGGCGCCTTGTTCCGCAGCTCGGAATATCAGCGCGCTCAGTCGGAACTGGTGATCATTGTGACGCCGCATCTGGTGACCCCGGTTCAGGGTGAGGCTTTGGCCCTGCCGACTGACCGGGTGCGCATCCCGACCGAAAAGGAACTGTTCCTGGGCGGCAATGTTGTGGGTTCGCCCAAGGGGGCCGCGGGCGAAGTGGCCCGGCAGGACTTCTCTACCTCTTATGGCTATGTGATGGAGTAAGGGGATGCAGGGAACAATCGCAAAACTCTTGGCCTCCAGCGCGCTTTTGACGCTGATGGCCTGTGGCACCACCTCGACCACCTGGGACAAGGAAGTGGGATCCGAGGTGGACAAGGGCCAATTCGGAAATGCCACGATGAACAATACCCTGATCCAGACGGGTCAGATGGAATACACCATTGCGCTGGCACAGCGGTTCTCGGCCGAAGTGCCTGACACGGTGAACTTTGCCTTCAACTCGTCGCAGCTGACGCCGGAAATGACCGCCGCACTGGACAAGCAGGCGAATTTCATCCGCCAGTTCCCCGAAGTGCGGTTCAAGGTCTTTGGCCACACCGATCTGGTGGGCAGTCAGGCCTACAACTATGCCTTGGGTCTGCGGCGCGCAAAGGCTGTGGTCAACTATTTGGTCGCCAAGGGCGTTTCGCGGTCCAGGCTGGAGGCGCTGGTCAGCTATGGCAAGACCCGCCCACTGATCCAGACCAATGCGGCCGAAGAGCGCAACCGCCGCACTGTCACCGAGGTGTCCGGCTTCGTGAAGAACGCGCCTTTGGTGCTGAACGGAAAATACGCCGCAATCGTCTGGCGGACCTATACCGGAGAGCTGGCCGAACGTCCGCACCCCGGCAACAGCGTGATCAAGACGCAAACAAACCCCGGCGGCGGCTGACGCCTGCAGCGGGACGCAAATGCAAAAGGCCGGGCCCAGCGCCCGGCCTTTTCATTTCCGAAATCGTCCCAATCTTCAAGATACCAAGGATTGACGACAATCTGGCCCCAATCTCGCCAAGATCGCTCGGCATGGTCACTGCAATAGGAACGGTCGCGGCTGGAAAACAAAGCTGCACGGACCGCCGGGATCCGAGCGATTCTTGCCACAATGCAAGAGTATGAAGGACCTTGCGGATCCGCCTTGAAAGGACGTGAGGCAAATGACGAGTGTGGCAACCCTAAACCCTGATCCGGCACCAATCCTGGCCTGCACGGTTTCCAGAGATGTGCAGAATTTCGAGATTCTGATCGACGATATGGAGGCCGAGCTGGGTGAATCCTGGGGCGATCTGGGCTTTGAGGACGCGCTGGTCTTTCTGGACCAATCCGATTCGGCGGCGCTGGAGTTCGTGGCGATTGCGGTTGATGCCGATGACGAAGGCGATCTCAGCCGCGTCACCGCCGTCGTGCGCATGGCCAAGGACAAGGGGATCAAGGTGATCCTGGTCGCCAATCAGGTCAGCCCGATGGCGCTGCATCAGTTGATGCGCCTGGGGGCGGATGATTTCGTGCCCTACCCGCTGCCCGAAGGCGCGTTGCATGACGCGATTGACCGCATTCGCCAGACCAAACCAGAGCCTGCACCCATCGCCGCCCCGGTAATGCCGGCGGCAGCGCCCCCTCCGGTTGAGGGTGAGGGCCCTGCCCCGACCTTCAAGGCCAAGGGCGACCGTCAGGCTGTGCTGCTGCCGGTGCATGGCATGGCCGGCGGCACCGGGGCATCAACCTTTGCGGTGAACCTGGCGTGGGAATTGGCCACGGTGGACAAGGACGCCCCGCGCGTCTGCCTGATGGATCTGAACTTTCAGTTCGGCTCGGTCTCAACCTATCTGGACCTGCCGCGCAAGGAAGCGATCTTTGAGATGCTGACCGATGCGTCCTCGGCGGATGCGGACAGCTTTGTCAAATCAATGCAGACCTATAACGACAAACTGCACGTCTTTACCGCCCCTGCCGACATGCTGCCTCTGGACATCATCTCGGGCGAAGATCTGGGCAAACTGATCGACATTGCGATGGCCAATTTCGATTATGTCATCATCGACATGCCGACGACCGTGGTGCAATGGACCGAAGCAGTGCTGAGCCGCGCGCATGTCTACTTTGGCATGCTGGAGCTGGACCTGAGGTCGGCCCAGAACGTGCTGCGGTTCGCGCGCGCGCTGAAGGCCGAAGGCTTGCCGCATGACAAGCTGCGCTTTGTGCTGAACCGCGCGCCGAAATTCACCGATCTGTCCGCGAAATCGCGGGTCAAGCGTATGGCAGAAAGCCTGGATATCGACATCGAAGTGCAGCTGCCCGATGGCGGTGCGCCGGTCACGCAGGCCAATGACCACGGTCTGCCCCTGGCCGATAGCGCCGCCAAAAATCCGCTGCGCAAAGAGCTGCAAAAACTCGCCAAGTCGCTGCATGACCTGAATAAGGCATCGGCAACGGCGAAAGCGAAATAAGTCAGGGGTTTATAACCATGTTCAGCCGTTTCAAAAAAGACTCTGACAGCGGATCGGCCGCCCGCGGTGCGGTACCGACCGCCGCCGGTGCCGCACCTGCCCTGGCGCCCAAAGCGGGCCCGGCCTCGGTGGTATCGGCCCGCCCAGCCACGCCCACAACGCCTGCGCGCAGCCCTGCCGAGGCAGTTGCCGCGGATAAAGAGGTCAAGCGCAAGCAGCGCCTGATGGAGCTGAAGCTGGAACTGCACAAGCGGTTGTTGGAGAACCTGAACCTGTCAGCGCTGGAACACGCCAGCGAAGCCAACCTGAAGATGGAAATCTCAACCCTCGCCACCGAGGCGCTGGATGAGATGGCGGTCGCCTTGAACAAGGAAGACCGCAGCACGCTGGTGCAGGAACTCTATGACGAGGTCATGGGCCTGGGGCCGCTGGAGCCGCTGCTGAAGGACGACACGGTCAACGATATTCTGGTCAACGGGCCCAAGCGGGTGTTCGTGGAACGCGCGGGTAAGCTGACGTTGACCGATGTGACCTTTCGCGACGAACGCCACCTTCTGCGGATCATCGACAAGATCGTGTCCGCCGTGGGCCGCCGGGTCGACGAATCAAACCCCTATTGCGACGCGCGTCTGCAGGACGGCAGCCGTTTCAACTGCATGGTGCCGCCGGTGGCGGTGGACGGCAGCCTGGTGTCGATTCGTAAATTCAAGAAAGAAAAGCTGCGGATTGAGGATCTGGTCAAATTCGGTGCTTTTACCGAAGAGATGGCCGCCTATTTGCAGGCCGCCGTTTCGTGCCGTCTGAACATCATCGTCTCGGGCGGAACGGGTTCGGGTAAAACCACCACGTTGAACGCGCTTTCTTCTTTCATCGAGAACACCGAGCGGGTTCTGACGATCGAAGATACGGCCGAATTGCAGCTGCAACAGGTGCACGTGGGCCGGATGGAAAGTCGTCCTGCCAACGTTGAAGGCAAGGGTGCCGTCAGCCAGCGCGATTGCTTGCGCAACGCGCTGCGGATGCGTCCCGACCGGATCATCGTCGGCGAAACGCGTGGCGAGGAAGTCATCGACATGTTGCAGGCCATGAACACTGGCCACGACGGATCCATGACCACGATCCACGCCAACAACCCGCGCGACGGCATTTCGCGTCTGGAAAACATGGTCGCCATGGCCGGCATCGAGATGCCGCTGAAGGCCGTGCGCAGCCAGATCGCCTCGGCTGTGAACCTGATCGTGCAGGCCAGCCGTTTGCAGGACGGCTCACGCCGGATGACCTCGATCACCGAGATCACCGGCATGGAAGGCGAGGTCATCTCGATGCAGGAAGTGTTCCGCTATGAACGCCTGGGAATTGAGCCCTCGGGCAAGATCATCGGCCGGTTCAACGCCACCGGCATCCGCAGCGCCTATTCGGACCGCTTCCGCCAGTGGGGCTATGATCTGCCAGCATCCATCTACGAACCGATTGTATAAGGGGAAAATACCATGCAAATCAGTGCCGCCCCCCTTATCTACATCATGGTTTTCGTTGCGGTCGTGTTCCTGGTCGAAGGGATCTACCTGACCGTTTTCGGCAAATCGATCAGCCTGAACAACAAGATCAGCCGCCGCCTGACGCTGCTGGAAAAGAACAGCAACCGCGAGGAAGTGCTGGACCAGTTGCGCAAAGAGATGAACCAGCATCTCAGCGCCCGGTCGATTCCGCTGTACTCTCTCTTGGCCACCAAGGCGCAAAAAGCCAATATCGCCTTTTCGCCACCGGCCTTGTTGGGGTTGATGGCAGGCCTGTCGGTCTTTGCTTTTCTGGGCCTAACGCTGGGCACCTCGGCCGCACTGGGGGTGCGTTCGGTGCTGGCGGTCGGCATGGGCGTGGGCGGGGTCTATTTCTGGGTCAACAAGAAGGCCAAGGCAAGGATGAGCCTCTTGGAAGAGCAGCTGCCCGATGCCGTGGAATTGATGGTGCGGTCACTGCGCGTTGGCCACCCGTTTTCGGCCGCCATCGGCATCGTGGCCAAAGAAGTGCCCGACCCGCTGGGAACCGAATTCGGTGTGATCGCGGATGAGGCCGCCTATGGCCGCGACGTGGCCGAAAGTCTGAAGGCCTTTGCCGAACGGATGGACAGCCAGGATTTGCGTTTTCTTGCGGTCGCGGTGACGATTCAGCAAACCTCAGGCGGCAACCTGGCCGAGATTCTGGAGGGTCTGGCCAAGGTGATCCGCGCGCGGTTCAAACTGTTCCGCCGGGTCAAGGCGATCACCGCCGAGGCCAAATGGTCGGGCATGTTCCTGTCGGCATTCCCGATTTTGGCGCTGATCATGATCAACGTCATCCAGCCCACCTACTATGACGAAGTGCGCGAAACCTCGGCCTTTGTTCCCGCCGCTCTGGTTGTGTGTCTGTTCCTAATCGTCAACGTGATCTTCATGAAGATCATGGTCAACATCAAGGTCTGAGGTCGCAAAATGGCAATACTGTCTTTCATTACCGAGCCGTTGGTCTCTTTGATGGGTCCGATGGGCCCCCTTCTGGCGGTCGGCATCGTGGGATTTGTGCTGATCATCGTGGCCCTGCCAACGATGTTGCGCAAAGAACGCGACCGGTTCAGTGAGCTGAAGGATGCGCGCGGGCCTAGCGTTGCGTCAGACAAAAAGCTGCGGCGCGCGGGTAATTCCGGCGACAAGCTGGAGAAGTATTCGCAGTTCCTGCAGCCGCAAAAGGCCGAAGAGCTGACGGCTGTGCGGATGCAGCTGTTGCGCGCGGGCTATCCTGACAAAAGCGCGGTTCTGGTGTTTCACGCGGCCAAACTGGTGCTGGGAATCGGCTTTCTGGTGGTGGGCCTGATCTATGCGCTGATCCAGTCGGCGCAGACCGAGGTGACGACGCAGTCGATGATGCTCTACACCCTGTTGCCGGCCGCGATGGGCTATTATGCGCCGAAATACTATGTGAACAAGCGGTTGGCAAAGCGGCAGACCCAGATCATCGAAGGCTTTCCCGATGCCCTGGACATGATGCTGGTCTGCGTTGAGGCCGGGCAATCACTGGACCAGTCCATCATCCGCGTCGCCCGCGAAAGCCGGGCCGGCTATCCCGCATTGGCCGACGAGTTCGACATGGTCAGCCATGAGGTCAAGGCCGGTAAGGAACGTGTGGCGGTTCTGAAAGACATGTCCGAGCGGGTCGGCGTGCCGGATGTGGCCTCCTTTGTCACGACACTGGTGCAATCGGCCACCTTCGGCACCTCGATCGCCGATGCGCTGCGGGTCTATTCGTCAGACATGCGTGATAAACGTGTCATGCGCGCAGAAGAAAAAGCCAACGTCTTGCCGACCAAGCTAACCCTTGGCACTATGCTGTTCACGCTGCCGCCGCTGCTGATCATTCTGATCGGACCGTCGGTTTACGGCATCAGCCAGATGCTGGTCAAAAGCGGCATTGGTGGTGGTGGGCCCTGAGGATCTTTGTGACGCGTAAATGCCTGTTAGCCTTAAGCCTTTTTATGATGGCCGCCTGTGGTAACACCGGCGGCCCCGGCCCTTTTGGCGGGGGCGTTACCCGCAACACGCCCTACGGCGTGGACAAGCGCGCCGAAGGGGCGGACCCCCTGTTGGTCGGCCACCGGCTGATGGCGGCGGGCGAATATGAACTGGCGCTGAAATCCTATTACGGTGCGGCAGGGGAAGATGGGCTGAATGTTGACACGCTGTCGGCCATCGGATCGGCCAATCTGAAGCTGGGCCGTCTGGGCCAGGCCGAGCGCATTCTGAAGCGCGCGCTGGAGGTGGATCCGACCTTTGTGCCCGCGCTGAACAATCTGGGCGTCGTCTTGATGGAGCAGGGTAAGGTCGGAGAGGCCAGGGTTGTCTTCCAGCAGGCCTATGGGCTGGACAGTGGCCAATCGGACTCGATCCGCGAAAATCTGAAACGTGCTATCGCGGCAACGGAATCGCGCGTATATGATCCGGTGGAAGAGCCTGGAGAATTCCAGCTGGTTCGGCGTGAAAAGGGCCAATATGTCCTGTTGACGCAGCTCTAGCCAAAGGGCCGAGGTCTGATTGAGCAGTCAACGAAAAGGACGCACAAAATGCGCCACCCCGTTCTAGTTGCGCTGTGCCTGGGAGGCACGGCCCTTCTGGCAGGATGCCAGGGTAATACCGATGCGCAGGTTCAGCGGGCCGTCAAGGACGTGAACGTCATTGATGAATCCAACCTGAATGACATCATGCTGACCGTGGGCGACCCGAATGAATCGGTGGCCTATTTCCAAGGTGCCTTGCAAAAAGCCCCCGGTCGCGTCGATCTGATGCGCGGCCTGGCGAAATCTCTGGTGCGGGCCAATAAGCCGACAGAGGCCGCACAGGTTTGGCAGCAGATCGTCGCCACGCCCGAGGGCACGGCGGATGACAAGGTGATGTTGGCCGATTCCTTTATCCGCAGCAATCAGTGGGACAAGGCAAAGGCCACGCTGGGCACCATCCCCCCCACGCATGAAACCTATGACCGCTACCGGCTGGAAGCGATGGTGGCCGACAGTGAAAAGAACTGGAAAAAGGCCGACAGCTTTTATGAGATCGCCGCAGGTCTGACGACCAAACCGGCTGGTGTCCTGAACAACTGGGGCTTTTCCAAACTGACGCGCGGCGATAATGCGGGCGCGGAAAAGCTGTTCGGTGAGGCGCTGAAATACGACCCCACCGTCTTTACCGCCAAGAACAACCTGGTTCTGGCGCGGGCCTCTCAGCGCAAATACGACCTGCCGGTGATCGAGATGAGCCAGACCGAGCGGGCCGAACTCTTGTACACAATGGCGCTGGCGGCGATCAAGCAGGGCGATGTTTCCGTCGGCAAGGGTCTGTTGGTGCAGGCCATCGACACCCACCCGCAGTATTTCGAAGCCGCCTCGCGCAGTCTGGCTGCGCTGGACGCCAACGTGGCGAACTGAGCCTATGACCTTTTCCTACCCGATGATGCGCGAAGCGCTGGTGTTCCTGCCCTTCGTTCTGCCGATTGCGATCTGGGTCGCCTGGTCCGACATGGCGCGGATGAAAATCCCCAACAAGGCCGTTCTTGCGATGGCCGCCCTGTGGCCGCTGCTGGGGTGGATCGTGTTTCCCTGGCAGCAATGGCTGATGGGCTTTGCGATCATGGCCATTGTGCTCTTGGTGACGTTCATCGGCAATGCGGCCGGGCTGTTCGGCGCGGGTGATGCGAAATTCGCCGCCGCCATGGCACCGATCTTCACCGCCGGTGACCCGATGTTGATTGCCACACTTTACGCCCTTTGCTCGATCGGCGCGTTTGCCGTGCATCGCGGGCTGCGGCAGGTGCCCGCAGTGCGCCGCGCCACGCCAAATTGGAAAAGCTGGACGCACAACAAGTTTCCGATGGGACTGGCGCTGGCCTCAATGGTCACGATCTATCTTCTTGCCGCTTTCCTGCCCCAAGGCTGACACCTTCACCTTGTAGCCCTTTGTTCAATGCGGTCCGTCCAAAGACGGATTGTGACGAGGTGAGACAAGGGGCAAGACATGAACGTGCAGGCCAATCCAGTGGCGCAATCGGGTGTGCAATCACCCCCCAGCCCGCGCACGCTGGCTGATGTGGGCATCAGCCTGGTGATGATGCGCGACATCCTGTTGAAGACGATGTTCCGCACCAACCTGGATCAGGTTTCGGCGATTTCGCGCGCGATTTCCCTGCCGGTGCCCTTGACCCAGGAGCTGGTCGATCTGGCCCGCGGGCAGCGGATGCTGGAGGCCACCGGCACAATGCATGCCACCGCCAACAATGAGATGGGCTATCAGCTGACCGAAGCCGGCAAGGCCCGCGCGTTGGACGCGCTGAGCCAGTCTGAATATTACGGCGCCGTTCCCGTGCCGCTGGAGCATTACCGAGAGCAGATCAAGCGCCAGTCGGTGCGCGACATCAAGCTGGACAGCGCGTCGCTGATGTCAGGCATGGGCCATCTGATCCTGCCGCCGGACCTGCTGTCGAACTTGGGGCCTGCGGTGTCCTCGGGCCGGTCCATCCTGATGTATGGCCCGCCGGGAAACGGCAAATCATCCATCAGCCACGGCATCCGCGCCGCCTTGGGCGATAAGGTCTATGTGCCTCGCGCCATTGAATATTCCGGTCAGGTGATTTCGGTCTATGACCCCATCGTGCATTCGGCGGCAGAAAGTCTGGTGGATGATCCCAACGCTTTGCGCCGCACCTCGAACCGCTATGACCAACGCTATGTCTATTGCGAACGACCCTCGGTGATCACCGGCGGTGAATTGACGCTGGACATGCTGGATCTGACCTACAATGCCACCGCCCGCACCTATCAGGCGCCGCTGCAGCTGAAGGCCACAGGCGGCATCTTCATCATCGACGACCTTGGCCGTCAGTCAGAGCCGCCACAAAAGATCGTCAACCGCTGGATCGTTCCGCTAGAGGAAAACCGCGATATTCTGGCGCTGCAGTCGGGTGAGAAATTCACCGTACCGTTTGACACGCTGGTGATCTTCTCGACCAACTTCCACCCCAATGAGATCTTTGACGGCGCCGCCCTGCGACGGATCTTTTTCAAGATCAAGATCGACGGGCCGGATCAGGCCAACTTCCTGAAGATCTTTGCCATGGTGGCGCGCAAGAAAAAGATGCCGCTGGACGAACGCACGATGATGCACCTGATGAAGGTGAAATTCCCCACCATCGACAACGTCTATGCCAACTACATGCCGGTTTTCCTGATCGACCAGATGATCGCAGTCTGTGAGTTTGAACGGATTCCCTATCAGATGACGCCAGATCTGATTGACCGCGCCTGGAGCAACATGTTCGTGCGCCAAGAGGCCATCGCCCATTAGGGCCGCGGTCTATTCCAGCGACGTCACTTCCTGTCCGCGCATCTTGTCGCCCTCGCGCACTTCGCTTTTCAGCGTCAAGAGCGAGGGCAGATGCAGCCATTTGGTGATCTCGCCCAGGTTCTTTCCAGCCTCGTGATTGATCACGATGATCTTCAGCGCGGGCATCGGGCAGCCGGCCACCTCAATCACCTCATCGCCGATCACGGTCAGATCGGTGACAAAGGGGCGCGGCGGCAGAAAACCCGGCGTGGTCAGCATCGCCTCGGCATGAAACGTGCTACCGGGGGTCAGATCGGCCAGCGCGGGCAACGGGTCTTTCCACGCAAAAACCGCCCCCTCGCCCCCGCGCAGGGCCGACAGGGTAAATATGCCGGCATGAACCGTCATCTCGATCTCTTTGCCGCTTTCCGCAATGATTTGGCGATAGCGCAGCGCGTCGCCATCCCGGCCCAGCGTTTCAACCGTAGCGCCGGAATCATAGGTGGCTTTGACGGGCAGCTGACCTTCGGGCAGGCAATCGGCCAATAGCGGCATCGGCAGCAGGGCCAGACTCAGGGTAAGGGGGCGGATCATGCGGATCTCCTTCGCGGGCAGGATGCACGTGTAGGGGCGTCACGGCAAGGTGGGGTTTCCCGGATCAGAAAGCGCCGTCAGCCAAACAGACGCACACCCTGCTCGGTGACAATTGCGTCCAGCCGCTGGTCGGTGGCGTCAATCGGTACCTCGTCCACCTCTTGGGCAGCAAAGGCAAAACCAATAGCCAGCGTGGGGCGTTTGGCCCGCAATCCCTCTAGCGTGCGGTCATAGTAGCCGCCGCCATAGCCCAGCCGGTAGCCGCGCGCGTCAAACGACAGCAAGGGCACGATCAGCACTTCGGGTTCCACCGTCACACCCGACGCAGGGATCAGCGCGCCAAACGCTCCGGCAACCAGCTCACACCCCGGCGTCCATTCGCGAAACCGCAACGGCACCGCCTTGCCGGGAATGATCGGCACGCCGACGACGCCCTGATGCGCGGCCATGGCGGGCAGGGGGTCAATCTCGGTCCGCATCGGCATATAGCCCGACAGCACCTTTCCGGCATATTGGGCCAGATAGTCGGCCAGGATCTCGGCCGCCTGCCCCTGCCCGGCCTCAAAAGCCAGTTTGCGCGCCGCATAGGCCGCCGTGCGCGCGGCATCTTTCACGTCATTCATAGCAATACCACCGTTGCCAGCCCCAGAAACGCAAAGAACCCCATCACATCGGTCAGCGTGGTGACGAATGTGCCCGAGGCCAGGGCCGGATCCAGCCCGAATTTCTCCAGCGTCAGCGGCACCAACACGCCGCCCAGCGCCGCGACGATCTGGTTCACGATCATCGCCATCCCCAGCACCATGCCCAGATGCCAATCGGCAAAGATCAGCGATCCCACCACGCCCAGAATCGCCGCCAAGGCCAGCCCGTTCAGCGCGCCTGCCATCAACTCTCGCCGCACCACACGCGCGGCATTGGCCCGCGTCAGGTCACGCGTCGCCAGCGCGCGCACCGCGACGGCCAGTGATTGAGTGCCCGCAATGCCCCCGGTTGACGCGACAATCGGCATCAGCGCGGCCAGCGCCACCAGCGTGGTGATGGTGTGCTGAAACTGGCTGATCACCATGGCCGACAGCGACGCGGTGAAAAGGTTGATCACCAACCAGGGCAATCTCTGGCGCACGGTATCAACCGGGCCATCGCTGACGGACGCCTCATCGCCCACACCGGCCAGGCGCAGCATGTCTTCCTCATGCTCTTCGTCCAGCACGTTCATCGCATCATCGATTGTGATCACGCCGACCAAACGGCCCGCTTCATCGACCACGGGGCAGGAAATCAGGTGATACTGATTGAAGATATAGGCCACATCGGCCTCTTCGTCGGTGGCAGAGACGGTGCGGAAGGTCTCTTCCACGATGTCACGCAGCTTTGTTTCGCGGGCCGACGACAGAATGCGCCCCAACGTCACAAACCCCACCGGTTTGATGCGCGGATCCGTCAGGATGACGTGATAGAACTGGTCGGGCAACTCATCTGCGCCGCGCAGAAAGTCGATGGCTTCGCCCACGGTCCAGTGTTCGGGCGCCACCACCACCTCACGCTGCATCAGGCGGCCAGCCGAATATTCGGGGTAAGACAGCGCCCGTTGCACGGCCACCCGGTCGGCCAGATCCAGCGCCTCCATGATCTTGTGTTGGGCCGGGGCCTCAAGATCTTCTAGAATATCAACCAGATCGTCTGTTTCCAGCTCTCGCATCGCCTCGGCGACAACGGATTCCGGCAAGGCCGCGATCACCTCTTCGCGGATCGATTCGTCAATTTCCGACAGCACTTCGCCGTCGATCCCGTCATGCCACAGCGCCAACAGCGCAGCGCGGTCAGTCCCGCCGATCTGTTCCAGAATATCCGCGATGTCGGCGGCGTGCAGGGGCTCCAGCAGGGCGTCCAGCTGTGCGATATCGGCAGCCTCAACCGCAGCAAGAACGGCATTCAGCCGCTGCATCGCCAGCGCGTCATCGTCCAGTTCCGCCCGATCCTCGGCCATGCACCCCCCTTTGGCGATTGCCGCGACCTTATCGGAAGGAGTTTCTGTGAAACAGGAAAAAGCGGCGGATTCCCTTTTTGCGGCGACGCTCTATGATGGGGCGGTTTGCAAATGGGGGCGAGTGATGGCTGATCTGCTGTTGGGACAGGTGCTGAGTTTTTTGGCCGACCCCTTTGTCGAAGGGCCAGACGCGGCGCGGCATCTGGCCGATGGCGCAGTTCTGGTTGATCAGGGCCGCATTCTGGCGGTGGGTCAGGCATCGGCGCTGAAGGCGGCCCACCCGCAGGCCGTGCGGCATGATTATGGCCGGGCGCTGATCTCGGCCGGTTTTGTCGATGCGCATGTGCATTACCCGCAAACCGCGATGATCGCTTCTTGGGGCAAGCGTCTGATCGACTGGCTGAACCAATACACCTTTCCCGAAGAGATGCGTTTTGCCGATCCGGCCTATGCGGCCGAGATTGCCGGGCGCTATCTGGATCTGGTGGCGGGCAATGGCACCACCACAGTCTGTAGCTACGCCACGATTCACCCCACGTCAGTTGATGCGATCTTTGGCGCGGCACAGACACGCGGGATGCGGGTCTATGCGGGCAAGACCTGCATGGACCGTAACGCCCCCGAAGGTCTGCGCGACACGCCCCAATCGGCCTATGACGACAGCAAGCGGCTGTTGGAAAAGTGGCATGGGGTTGACCGGCTGTCCTATGTGATCACGCCGCGGTTTTCGCCCACCTCAACGCCCGAACAGCTGCACGCCCTGGGCAATCTGTGGCGCGAATACCCCGATTGCCTGATGCAGACCCACCTCTCTGAACAGACTGATGAGATTGCATGGGTGCGCGATCTTTTTCCGCAATCGCGTGACTATCTGGACACCTATGAGGCGCAAGGCCTGCTGCGCGAGGGCGCGCTATATGGCCATGCCATCCACCTGACCCAGCGCGAAAAGGATCGGCTGGCCGAGGCCGGGGCCAGCCTGATCCACTGCCCGACCTCAAACATGTTCATCGGCTCGGGGCTGTTCGATATGGGGCTGACCAGCCGGGTGCGGGTGGGATTGGCCACCGATACCGGTGGCGGATCGTCATTCTCGATGTTGCGCACCATGGCCGCGGCCTATGAGGTGGGCCAATTGCGCGGCACCTCGCTGCATCCGTCTCAGCTGTGGTGGCTGGCGACCCAGGGCTCAGCCCGCGCGCTGCATGCCGACCATCTGATCGGAAACATCGCCGCGGGGATGGAGGCCGATCTGGTGGTGGTGGATCTGGCCTCAACCCCCGCCATCGCGCAGGCGTCCACGCGGGCCGAAAATGTCTGGCAGCAGATTTTCCCCACCATCATGATGGGCGATGACCGCGCGATCCGCGCGACCTGGGTGGCCGGCAAACCCGTCGCCTAGGGCCTACGTTTAGTCCCGGCCCGAGGTGCTGACGACCAGCATGCCTTCGGTCAGCGCGGCGTCCAACGGATCAGCGGGCGCAATCGTCGCCTGCGCCATCAGCGTCGGGTTGGCCTTGGCCTTGGGGTAGACAAAGCCGCTGATCGGATAAACCCGGCCATAACTGCCCGGCTGGCTTTCCACCTTGACTGCCGACCAGTCGCCACGATCCGACACGTCAATCACAGACATGCCCATGGACACCTTGTTGCGCTTCCAGTTGGCATGGTCGATCTTGATTTCGCGGTCCGAGACAATCTCGGACACCACGGCCACATGCCCCATCGACAGCTTGCGCGTGCCGGTGAACACCATGACAGAGCCCACCCTCGGCTCATGCCCGCGGTCATAGACGCCCTTGGCACCGGCCCACCAGGTTTCGGCATTGCCGCGAATCTCGATCCCGCTCATCGTGCGGGCAAAGGGCACGCACCAGACACGCTCGCCACGGGCGCGTTTCGCATGCGCTTCTTCAACGGCCATGGTGGAACGGGTAACATCAATGCTGCCTTCGGGGGCGGCCATCCGCGATGCTTGTGGGGCGCTACAGGCCCCGAGCAGGCCCAACAATGCGCCAATGAAAGCAAGTCTAAGCGGCGCAGCAGCCAGGCGGATCGCGGTCATGAAGTCCCTCGGAAGTCGTTTTGTTGGGCGCTTAACACCACAACAAACGCAAACCTGACAACCGCAAAGATCACGGAATGTCACGTTTCGGCAATAATCCGCCATTTTCATGAAATGTTCCGTGATCGACGGAACCAATCCCACCAGGGGGCGTTGGCTATTCGGCCAGTTCCCAGCCGTCAGGGTAGAAATCAAACGCCAGCGCGATGGCTGTGGCCTTTTCTTCCCAGGCCCAGACCTCTTCCGCCGTCACAGCGACCGGACCATAGCTGGCAATCAGCGTCTCGCCGTCTTTCAGCCGTTTGGGGGTATAGCCCTTGGCCTTCAGCGCGCGCTCAAACCCCGCCCAATCGGCATCGGTTTCTTCGACGAAAAACGCATATTCGATCACCGAGAGCTGCGGAATCTTGAACCCCTTCGACTGGCGAAAGGTGTCAAAGGTATCTCGGCGTTGGGCGGCGTAATCATGGCTCATGCCGCCTTCCTAACCCAAGCGCCCACGCCGCTCAACCCGGCTCGCGGCAATAGCCCTTTTCAAACCCCGCGCGCGGGCTCCGCAGGTTGAGATCGCCTTTTCAAAAGCCCGCGGCGGCAGCGCGGATGAAACGGTGCCCACAATGCAGCTAGACTCGCGACGAAAATCGCCATTCTTGCTATAACGTCATCTTTTGGTTTCCGCGGCCCTGCGGTATTTCATACCCTCGATCTGCCGCTCGGGCCCGGGTGGAAATTCCCCACCCCCGTCGCCGCGTTGCAGCAAATACAAGGCAATTTCCCTTGCACGGCCCGGCCTCAGCGGTCACAGTCCCGTGACCAAAACGCAACCGGAGATTTCAATGCGCGCCCTAGCCATTCTTTCCGCAATCGCCATGGTGGTCAGCCTGTTCCTGTCCTGGCTGAACCCCAGGATGTTTGGCATGGATCTGGTGCCGTGGACGTATCTGAAGCAGGCTGACCTCAGCGTCGAGTCGCTGCGAAAGCTGGCTGAAAGCAGCCCGCCTGAGGCCTTGGTGTTTGTGGCCACCTTCGTGCTGGCGGCGTTGTTTGCGGTGCTGGCAATACTGGGGCTGGCATCACGGGTGTTGGCGCTTTTGACAGGGGGTGGGGCGGTTGGTCTGATGGCATACGGCGCTTTTCAGTTGCAGGCCCAGATAAAGGCCGGGGGCTTGCCCCTGCCCGGTGCCAATGACCTGATGCAGGCCGTGCAAAAAGCGCCCGAGTTTCTGGGGCCGGGTGCCTTTGCCTGGGCGGCCGGGGCGGTGGTGCTGCTGCTGACCGGCCTGATCGGCTTTGGCGAACGGCGCTAACCCATCAGCCGCGTCGCCAGGCGGTTCTGCCGCTGGATCACCGCGGGCAGGTCGATGGTCGCCATCTGCCCACCCCGCACCACCGCGCGGCCATTGACGTAAAGATCCCGCACCTTTTGCGGCCCGCAAAAGACCAGTGCCGCAACCGGATCCCAGGCTCCGGCTGCCTCAATCCCGCGCAGATCCCAGATCGCCAGATCAGCCCGCTTGCCGGGCTGCAGACTGCCGCAGTCGCCGCGCCCCAGCACTTGCGCGCCGCCGAGAGTGGCAATCTCCAGTGCCTCACGCGCGCCCATCGCATCGGCCCCGCGCGATACGCGCTGCAACAGCATCGCCTGCCGCACCTCAGCCGCCAGATTGCCCGCATCATTGCTGGCCGACCCATCCACCCCCAGGCCCACCTTGACCCCGGCATCGCGCATCGCCCGAACCGGGGCAATCCCGCTGCCCAACCGGCAATTCGAGCAGGGACAATGCGCCACTCCGGTGCCGGTGCGGGCAAAAAGCCCAATCTCGCCCGCGTCCAGTTTCACACAATGGGCATGCCAGACATCCGCCCCGGTCCAGCCCAGATCTTCGGCATATTGCCCGGGACGGCAGCCGAATTTCGCCAACGAATAGGCAACATCCTCATCATTCTCTGCCAGATGGGTGTGCAACATCACCCCCTTGTCACGCGCCAGCACCGCCGTCTCGCGCATCAGATCACGGCTGACGGAAAACGGCGAACAGGGCGCCAGTCCCACCCGACACATCGCACCCTCACCCGGATCATGAAACGCATCCACCACCCGGACCATGTCCTCCAGAATGGCTGCTTCCCGCTCAACCAGAGAATCCGGCGGCAACCCCCCGGCAGATTCGCCAATGCTCATCGCCCCACGGGTGGGGTGAAACCGCAGGCCCACCTCGGCCGCGGCATGGATGGTATCGTCCAGCCGTGCCCCATTTGGGTAAAGATAGAGATGATCGGATGTCATCGCACAGCCCGACAGCGCCAGTTCCGCCAACCCCACCTGCGCCGAGGTAAAAATCTCATCCGGCCCGAACCGTGCCCAGATCGGATACAGCGTCTTCAGCCAGCCGAACAACAGCGCATCCTGCCCACCGGGCACCGCCCGCGTCAGCGTCTGGTAAAGATGATGATGCGTATTCACCAAACCGGGTGTCACCACACAGCCCTCCGCCTCAACCACCTCGGCCCCCGGTGCCTGCAGCCCCTGCCCCACGGCCACAACCACGCCGCCACGCAGCAGCACATCGCCGCCCGCAATCTCGCGGCGCGCCGCATCCATCGTCACCACGACATCGGCATTTCGAATCAGGATATCAGGCATCGTTCCCCCTATGGCCCCTTCGGTGGAACGATCCGGCGGCCGACAGAAAGGGTAAGGACTCGGACCCGCACTCCAGCCTAGACAACTCCCGGGCCGGCTTCCAGCTTCATCTTGGCAAAAATATCCTGGGGGACAGCGGGGCTGCACTCGCAGTCCCGCGCGGGGGCAGCGCCCCCCCCTGTCTTCACACAGGCTTGCGGCGTCAGCCGCCCATTTGCCTTACAGACCCGGCCAACAGCGCCATCACCTCGGCATGCAGCGCCGCGCAAGAGGCCGCCAGCACCCGGCCACCCTCTGCCGCCGGCCCGCCCTGCCAGTCGGTGACGATCCCGCCCGCCGCCTCAATCACTGCAATCGGCGCCTGCACGTCATAGGCCTGCAGGCCCGCCTCGATCACCAGATCAATCTGCCCGGCCGCGATCAGCGCATAGGCATAACAATCCATCCCGTAGCGCACCAGTTTCGCCCGCTCGGCAACGCGGCGAAAGGCGGCGCTGTCCTCTTTGGTGCCCACTTCGGGAAAGGTGGTGAACAGTACCGCCTCGTCCAGCATGCGGGGTGCGCGCGCCTGCAGGGCGGTGCGGCCCATCGGGCCATTCACCTCGGCCCGGCCCAGCCCGCCCTCGAACCGCTCACCAATATAGGGTTGGTCAATCAGACCATAGATCGGCCCCCCTGCATCGCGGACCGAGATCAGCACCCCCCAGGTCGGCGTGCCCGACATGTAGCCGCGGGTGCCATCAATCGGGTCCAGCACCCAGGTCAGGCCCGAGGTCCCCGCCTTGGGGCCGAATTCCTCGCCCAGAATGCCGTCATCAGGGCGGCGCGCGGCCAGGATCTCGCGCATGCGCTGTTCCGACAGCCTGTCCGCCACGGTCACCGGATCAAAATGCGTCTGCTCTTTGGTTTCAGCCGACAGGCCCGGGCTGCGGAAATGCTGCAATGTGGCAATGCGGGCCACATCGGCCAGCGCATGCGCCGTTGCCACCAGTTCTGCCGCCACCTGATCCGATACCCGCATGTCTTGCCCCTATGCCGCGAAACGCCCCTGCCCCCGGCGCTAACCAGAGGCAAGGCAGCGGTCAAGCGGCTTCGGACAGAACCCGCGCCAGATCGAACAACCGACGACGTTGGGCTTCGGGAATGGCATAGTATGAGCGGACCAGCTCAAGCGCCTCTTTATCAGCCAGGAAATCGCCCTGGGCAGTGGTCGGGGGCTGGTCTTCGGACAGTCCTTCGAAGAAAAACGCGATCTGGACGCCCAGCGCATCGGCGATGTCCCACAACCGTGAGGCGCTGACCCGGTTCATCCCGGTCTCATACTTCTGAATTTGTTGGAATTTGATACCGACTTTGTCGGCCAATTGCTGTTGGGTCATTCCGACCATCCAGCGCCTGTGACGGATGCGTTTCCCTACATGGGCGTCAACCGGATGCTTCATTGTTTACCTCTTACTACCGCGCAGGATGCGCTTGCTCCCCATCAATCAATAAGCATAAATCATGCCAAAACATGCTGACTCTGAAAAGAATCGAATAAGAGTGAAATGCTTGGCGAAACCTGTCCATTTGGACATGTTTATTTATACGCTTGTATAATAACACTGCGTTGGAAATTGGTTAACACTTTGACGCGCCCTCTGGCCGGACAACTCGCCTTTAGCGCGTTTCCATTTAGCGATTTCATTTTGCAATTATATTGCGTTTTGCAAAAATTGCCAGACGGACGCTCCTTGTCGCAAATGGATTCCTGTCATGCGCAATGCAGGCTAGCCTGATGACAAGACCCCTTGCAGGAGAATGCGCCCGTGAAAGCCTGGATTGTTGAGACCCTTGGTCAGCCGCCACATCTGACCACAGTGCAGCGCCCCACCCCCGGCCCGGGTCAGGCGTTGGTACGGGTTGCGGCGGCAGGATTGAACTTTGCCGATCTCTTGATGGTTGAGGGGCGCTATCAGGATCGCCCCGCCCTGCCCTTTACGCCCGGGCTGGAACTGGCAGGCACGGTTGAGGCGCTGGGTCCGGGCACCACAACCCCGACGGTGGGCACGCGGGTGGCGGGCTTTGTGGCCAGCGGCGCCTTTGCCGACTATGCCGTGGTGCCGGTTGACCGGCTCTTGCCCCTGCCACAGGCGATGCCCTTCGCCCATGCGGCGGCATTTCAGGTGGCCTATGGCACCTCACATCTGGCTCTGGCGCACAAGGCCGCGCTACGCCCCGGTGAGACGCTGTTTGTTACGGGCGCGGCGGGGGGCGTCGGACTGACCGCGGTTGAGATCGGGCATCTGATCGGCGCGCGGGTCATCGCCCAGGTGCGCGGGCCTGAAAAGGCCGCCATCGCACGCGCTGCGGGTGCGGATGAGGTTATCGACGCCGATCACCCTGATCTGAAGGGTGCCCTGCGCGCCCTTGGGGGGGTGGATGTGGTCTATGACACCGTCGGCGGCCCCGGCTTTGACGCGGCCATGCGCGCCACCCGTCCGGGCGGCCGCATGCTGGCCATCGGTTTTGCCGGCGGAGAGGTGCCTCAGGTGCCGCTGAACCAACTATTGGTGCGCAATATCAGCGTGATCGGCCTGTGGTGGGGCGGCTATCTGGGCTTTGCGCCGCAGGTTCTGACCCAGTCACTGGCAACACTGCTGGATTGGTATTCTGCCGGACGGCTGCATCCGCATGTCTCGGCCGAACTGCCGTTTGACCGCCTGCTGGACGGATTCCAGATGATCCGCGACCGCAGCGCCACCGGTAAGCTGGTGCTGATTGCCTAGCAGCAATAGGCGCGGTGGATCTGGGCGCGCAACGCCTCGACCACCGGGCCCTTTTGGATACCGGCATCATAGAGGCAGATCGCCAGCGCCCCCAGATCGGGCAGCGCATTGCCCGCCTCGATCACTTCGGCCCCGGCCGGGATCGTGCCGCGCATCCGCACCGACACGGCCAGATCGGCGGCCACCGTCGCCTCGATCACCTGCTCACACTCGCCCTCATAGCCCATTTCCCAGGGCAGCCCCGCCGCATCCAGTGCCGCCTGGGCGATGGGGCGGAACACGCAGGTGTCCTTGAACCCCAGCCGCAAGGGGCGGCGTTGCCAGGCGGTGCCCCCCGGCGCGCCAACCCAGACCAGATCACGCCTGGCCAGCACATCGCCCTCGGGGCCGGGCGCCTCTTCGGTGGTCAGGATCATGTCATAATCACCACGCGCAAAGGCCTGCTTCAGCGGCACGGTGTAGGTTGACGCCAGCTTTATCCGCACCCGCGGATAATCACCTGCCAACACCTTCAGGATGCCCGGCATCTGCGGATAGACGATGTCATGCGGCACACCCAGCCGCAATTCGCCCTCAAACCCAGCGCCCGTCAGCCGCGCCAGCGCCTCATCGTTCAGCGCCACCATGCGGCGGGCATAGGACAACAACTGCTCGCCCTCGGGCGTCAGATGCAGCTTGCGCGCGGCGCGGGTAAAGATCTCATGCCCCAAACCCTCTTCCAGCCGCTTTATCTGCATCGAGACCGCAGATTGCGTCAGGTTCAACAGCCCCGAGGCGCGGGTGACGCCGCCCACATCCGCCACCGTAACGAAAGAGCGCAGCGAGGTCAGGTCAAGGTTGCGAGGCATATCACGAATCCTGATGAAAGGTCGCACGAACATTCATTTCCATAATAGATCACGGGCCGGCAAGATCATCAACAGAATTGATGCGACTATCGCGCATCATCACCCTATGTGATGGAGATTCCACCATGACCTGCAGTGATTGCCTCAGCACGCTTCGCCCCGCCCGCGCCACCCGCCTGCCGTTCTGGCGGCGGATCGGCCGGATCCTGGCCCTGCGCCGCCAGCGCACCCGGCTGGCACAGCTGGACGACCGCATCTTGCGCGACATCGGCGTGACACCCTATCAGGCTTGGGTAGAAGCCAACCGACCCTCCTGGGATCCACCCGCCCATTGGCGGAACTGACGCGGTGGCGCAGCTAACCAACAGATCGGGAGGGAAAACCTTGAAATCTCCGGCAAGACTTCCGATATTGGGATCACGAGGCCACGCCGGCCAAATCGGCGTTGCCCCCCAAACCCTGCGTGGGACAACATCGGAGACTGGAAATGGCAGAATATGATACGATCCGCAGCGTTGGCGTTGGTGCCCGCGCGCAGATCGACGAAGGGCTTCGCGCCCATATGAACAAGGTCTACGGGCTGATGTCTGTGGCCATGCTGGTGACGGGTGCCGCAGCCTGGGCGATTGCCGGTCTGGCGACCACAACCAACCCGGCCGATGCGGTGATGCAGTTGCCGAATGGCACGCTGATCAACAGCTTTGGCTCGGCAATCTATGCCTCGCCATTGAAATGGGTGGTGATGTTGGCACCGCTGGCCATGGTTTTTGCCTTTGGCGCACTCTTGAACAGGATGTCGGCGGCTTCGGCGCAGTTGTACTTCTATGTCTATGCCGCGCTGATGGGGCTGTCGCTCAGCTCGATCTTCCTGGTGTTTACCGGCGCTTCGATCGCCTCGACCTTCCTGGTAACGTCGATCTCTTTCGCATCGCTGTCGATCTGGGGCTATGTGACAAAGCGTGACCTGTCGGGCATGGGCACCTTCCTTCTGATGGGCCTGGTGGGTCTGATCGTGGCAATGGTCGTCAACATGTTTCTGCAGTCCGAAGGTCTGGCCTTTGCCATTCCGTTCATCGGTGTGCTGATCTTTGCCGGTCTCACCGCCTATGACACGCAAAGGATCAAGCTGACCTATGTCGAGCATGCGGCTGCGATGGATCAGGAATGGCTGGGCAAGGCCGCCATCATGGGTGCGTTGAGCCTGTATCTCGACTTCATCAACCTCTTCATGTTCCTGCTGCAGTTCCTGGGCAACCGCGAATAACCGCAAGTCACAGAACCATCAAAGGCCGCCTTCGGGCGGCCTTTTTCATGGCTGCAGCCCAGGTTCGGCTCCAACCAATGGCCAGAGCAGATTTGCCTGACCCCGGCAGACCAACATCATGATCCGCTGCATCGGCCACCCAACAGACCCTAAAACGCAAAAGGCCGCCCAAGGGCGGCCAATCCGTAGCCAGAGAAGGCAGGATCTTACTTGATCTTGCCTTCCTTGTATTCGACATGCTCCCGCTTGACGGGGTCATACTTATTCACGACCATCTTTTCGGTCATGGTGCGGGCGTTCTTCTTGGTCACATAGAAGTGCCCGGTGCCTGCCGTCGAATTCAGGCGGATCTTGATCGTGGCGGGTTTTGCCATAGCCGTCGCTCCTGCATCGGGGAAGGTCGTGCCCTGCCCCGGGAAATCCTTGAAGCCTGCCTTTTAGTCAGGGCACCGTCAGAGTCAACCGCGAAACCGCCCCGGCGGGCGCAATTTCATGCCGCGCGCCACCGGTGTCCAACGTCCCGACGGCGCACCAGGCCGAAAGCGGAGCCTCCGGCGGGGATATTTGATCCAAGATGAAGCCGAAAAACCCTTCATCTTGGCAAAAGTATCCCGGGGGAAAGCGGGGCTGCCCTGCAGGCCCGCTTGGGGGCAGCGCCCCCCCCCTGGCCGGCGTCGAATTGCGCGGATGGCCTGTAAGCCGGATTCTGTCCCGGGACCCCGCCTTTCGACGGCCCCCCATGGATGACCATTCCTCTTGCCCCGCCCTTACGGACGGGGTCCAGCTGCCAACCCGGGCCTCTCGGGCTGAAGCATCCCTGCGGCGGTATCCTTGCGGACACGCTCCCGCGCGAGGCCCCTATTTGGCATTGCTCCGGGTGGGGCTTGCCGTGCCGGTTCTGTTACCAGTCCCGCGGTGGGCTCTTACCCCACCGTTTCACCTTTTCCCCCGCGAACGGGGGTAGTCTCTTCTCTGTGGCGCTTTCCCTGGGGTTGCCCCCGCCGGGGGTTACCCGGCACCCTTGCTACATGGAGTCCGGACTTTCCTCGCGCACCTTGCGGCACCCGCGGTCATCCAGCCATCCGCGCGAGGGGCGGCTTATGCCGCTGGCGCGCCTGCGTCAAGACCGAAGCGTGCGGCCAGATCGGCGGCAAGGGTCGCGTCGGTGGCATCGATCGGCCCGCGGGCCCAGGGGCGAAACCGCAGGCGAAAGGCCTGTAGCACCTGATCGGGGGCCGCATCTGGATAGCCAAAGCGGCGGGCATGACTGGCAAAGCTGCCCGGATCGGCCGGCGGGCCAGCTTTGGGCCAGACCGACAGGCCCTGCAGCGCAAGGCGGTGCCAGTCAAACCGCGGGCCGGGGTCGGATTTGCGCGCGGGTGCCATGTCGGAATGCGCGATCACGCCCTGCGGTGCAATTTGCCAGCGCGGCAGCAGCGCGGCCAACAGCCCCTCAAGTGCCTGCATCTGCGGCTCGGGGAACGGCTCGGTGCCGGTGTTCTGCAGCTCGATCCCGATCGAGCGTGAGTTGACATCGTCCTGCCCCGCCCAGGCCCCCGCTCCGGCATGCCAGGCGCGCATCGCCTCATCCACCAGCTGCTCGGCCCCGCCATCGCGGTCGATCAGCCAATGGGCCGACACCTCGGCTGTGGGGTCGCACAGCCGCTGGCGCGACGCGGCACAGCTGGCCATGGCGGTAAAGTGGATCACCACCAATGACGGCAGCAGTCCACCCCGGCGGTCAGAGAAATTCGGCGATGGCGCGCGGATCACTGCAAGGCGGTGCGGAACGGCCGCGGATCCCAACTGCAGGCAAAGCCGTCGCCATCGGGATCCAGACCCAGCTTGTCCTTTTCCGGGCCGCCCTTGGCCAGAAACTCTTCCTGCGCCAGATCAGGAGAGCCGTATTTGGCGCAGGTCACCAGCAGATCCTTCTTGACCAGCGACCGGCGGGTATACATCTGCGTGCCCGGCGCATGCGTGGTGGCCAGCGCGAATACCACGATATTCGGACCGGTCTCACCGGGGCGCACCGGCAGATCGCGGGGCTGCACCACGACATACTGGTCACGGTTGCGCGCGATCCGCTCTTTGTCGCTTTCAATACTTTCGCGCTGCTTGACGGCGTCAAAATCCTGCTCGTCCGAGATGCTGGAATGGCCGGCGATACCGGCCATCTCGCCGGATTCTTCCTTGATCCCGGCTGGGGCACTGCCACGCGGGCGAATGGCGGGAAGGGTTCCATCCAGCGGCGCGCCAGCCGGGGTCGGGGCGGCGGCAGAGGTGGCACGGCCATCGGCACGGTCAATCGCGGCCGAGGCCGAGGCGGGGTCAAAGCCAGCCTTCGGGGCGGGTGCCGCAGCGGCGGCCCCCGGCGCAGGCGCATAGGCGCCGCGGATGTAGCTGTTGTAATCCTGAAACCCCACGCCCGCGCCGGAATCAGGCACAGAGGGCTGGCAAGCGGCCAACAAAAGGGCGATCGGCAGGACGGAACGGCGGATCATCAAGGGCTCTCTCACACATGCGGATAGCCGCGCAATCTGCGCGGTTTTCGCGGCCTTACCACCATTTCGACGGTTTGGAAACAAATCCGGCCGCCGTTTCCAGCACATGGGCGTGATTGAGCAGACCGCCCTCATCCCAAGGACGCCCGATCAGCTGCAGACCCAGGGGCAGACCCTTGGCGTCCAGACCCACCGGAACAACGATACCGGGCAGACCGGCCAGGTTCACCGTGACGGTGAAGACGTCATTCAGATACATCTCAACCGGAGAGGCATTGGCCATCTCACCCAAGCCAAAGGCGGCGGAAGGCGTGGCCGGGGTCAGGATCGTATCGACGCCTGCGGCAAAGACCGTCTCGAAGTCACGCTTGATCAGGGCGCGCACGCGGCGGGCGCGGTTGTAGTAGGCATCATAAAAGCCTGCCGACAGCACATAGGTGCCCACCATGATGCGGCGCTGCACCTCTGGCCCGAACCCTTCGGCGCGGGTCTTTTCATACATCTCGGTGATGCCATCGCCCGGGCCCAATTTGGCGCGGTGGCCGTATTTCACCCCGTCATAGCGCGCCAGATTCGACGACGCCTCAGCGGGCGCAATGACGTAATAGGCGGGTAGAGCGTATTTGGTGTGCGGCAGGCTGATGTCGCGGATTTCGGCGCCCGCGTCGCGCAGCATTGCAATGCCGCTTTGCCACAGCGCGTCAATCTCGGGCGGCATGCCGTCCATGCGGTATTCACGCGGGATACCGATCACCTGACCACGGATATCGCCGGTCAGGGCGGCTTCGAAATCCGGGACCGGGATGTTGGCAGATGTGGAATCCTTAGGGTCATGGCCGCACATCGCCTGCAGCATGATCGCCGCATCGCGCACCGATTTGGTCATCGGCCCGGCCTGATCCAAGGATGAGGCAAAGGCCACCACGCCCCAGCGCGACACCCGGCCATAGGTCGGCTTTATCCCGGTGATGCCGGTAAAGGCGGCGGGCTGGCGGATGGACCCCCCGGTATCGGTGCCGGTCGCGGCAAGGCACAAATCGGCGGCGACCGCAGCGGCAGATCCGCCCGACGAGCCGCCCGGCGTCAACTGGCGCTCGTCAACCTTCCAGGGGTTGACGGCATTGCCATAGCACGACGTCTCATTGCTGGACCCCATGGCGAATTCGTCCATGTTCAACTTGCCCAGCATCACCGCGCCTGCGCCAAACAGTTTGGTGGTGACAGTGGATTCGTATTCCGGCTTGAAACCCTTCAGGATGTTGGACCCGGCCTGCGACGGCACGCCCTTGGTGCAGAACAGATCCTTGATCCCCAGGGGGATGCCGCACATCGCGGGGGCATCGCCTGCGGCCAGACGGGTATCGGCTGCGCGGGCCTGCTCCAACGCCAACTCGGGGGTCTTGAACACAAAGGCGTTCAGCCCGTCGCCCGCGTCAATCGCGGTCAGACAGGACATGGTCAGATCGACCGATGAGATCTCTTTCTTGCGCAGCGCATCGCGGGCGCCGGCAATTGTCAGGCTGTTCCCAGTCATGCTCTTCGCAGTCATTCCACCACCTTCGGCACGGCAAAAAACCCCTCGCGGGCTTCGGGTGCATTCTTCAAGACCTGGGCCTGGATATTGCCATCGGTCACCACGTCGGCCCGCATCGGCAGTTTCATCGGGGTCACGCTGACCATCGGTTCCACGCCCGAGACGTCAACCTCATTCAGCTCTTCCATCATCGTCAGGATGCCGGACAGCTGCTCTGCCAGCTTGGGCAGGGCCGCATCCTCAACCCTTATCCGGGCCAGTTTGGCGACCTTGCGCGCCGTATCAATATCGATCGACATGGGCAGACCCTTTGCAATTCTGCGCCCCGTTTAGCGGCCCCCGCCCGGCCCTGCAAGCATCAGGTCACTTTGCCACCTTCGGCGCGGCGCATGGCAAAGAACGCCTTCAACAGCGCCTCGGCCTCAGCCCCGGCGATGCCATCGTAAACCTGGGGCACGTGGTGGCATTGCGGATGGGTAAAAACCCGCGCGCCCACTGCAACGCCACCTGATTTGGGATCATCCGCGCCGTAATACAGCCGCGCCACCCGTGCGGCCGAGATGGCGGCGGCACACATCGGACAGGGTTCCAGCGTGACGTAAAGGTCATGGCCGACCAGCCGTTCTGACCCCGCTGCCGCACAGGCCGCACGCAGGGCCAGCACTTCTGCATGCGCCGTCGGGTCGCATAATTCGCGGGTGCGGTTGCCCGCCTGCGCCACCACAGCGCCGCCCGGCGCCACGATGACCGCGCCCACCGGCACCTCACCACGTGCGCCCGCTGCCCGCGCCTCATCCAGCGCGATGTCCATATAGGACCGGAAGCCTGGCCCAATGCTTGATTGCGTCTTCATCTTGGCTCAAATATCCTCGGGGCGGGTCAGTGGTTTCGCCATTGGTTCGAGAAACCAACGGCCCGGGGGGTGGAAAACCCCCGGGGCTGGCCACCCCGCGCCCAAGGATGACCGCCATGACACCGAATGACAAGAAACCTGCTGACAAAGCAGCCACGCCCGAAGGCGAACGCATCGCCAAGGTGCTGTCGCGTCGCGGCGTCGCCTCACGCCGCGAGGCCGAGCGGCTGATCGAGGCGGGCGAAGTCACGGTGAACGGCAAGATCATCTCCTCACCCGCGTTGAACATCACCTCGCGCGACCGCATCACCATCTCGGGCCACCCCCTGCCGGCTGAGGAACCCGCCCGGCTGTGGCTGTATTACAAGCCCGAGGGGCTGGTGACGTCCGAGGCAGATGAAAAGGGCCGCGACACGGTGTTTGACAATCTGCCGCCCGACATGCCGCGGGTGATGTCGGTGGGGCGGCTGGACCTGAATTCCGAAGGGCTGCTGCTCTTGACCAATGATGGCGCGTTGAAGCGGCGGCTGGAACTGCCCTCAACCGGCTGGCTGCGGAAATACCGGGTGCGGGTGAACGGCAATCCATCCGACGCGCAGCTGGAACCGTTGCGGCAGGGCATCACGGTTGAGGGTGATCGGTTTCAGCCGATGCAGGTCGCGCTGGACCGTATTCAGGGCGCCAATGCCTGGCTGACCATTGGTCTGCGTGAAGGCAAGAACCGTGAAATCCGCCGGGCGTTGAACGCGATTGATCTTTATGTGAACCGGCTGATCCGCACCTCTTACGGCCCGTTCCGGCTGAATGATCTGAAGCCCGGCGAGGTCGAAGAGATCCGCCCGCGCGTCCTGCGCGATCAGCTGGGTGAGGGTGCCGATACCCTTGAGGGAGAGGCTCTGCCACCCAGCGCAGGCCGGGCGGGGCGCACGCTGCGCCCCAATGACAAACCGGCTGCCGGTGCCGCCCCTGTCAACCGCACCCGTGCCCCTCGCCCGGCGCGACAAGGTGACGGCGTCAAGGCGCTGGCCCGCGCCTGGGAGGCAGCAACCACCCCCGACAAGCCCGCACGTCCGTCCGCAAAACCGCGCGGAACGGCAG
>JBATPI010000160.1:0-3384 GCA_049291415.1 Paracoccaceae bacterium
TATGGGATCATCGGTGTGAAGGTCTGGATTTTCAAGGGCGAGATCCTTGAGCATGATCCCCAGGCCCATGACCGTCGTCTTGCCGAAGCGGCTGACGGCCCGGCCCCCCGTGGTCCGCGCCGCGACCGCGATCGCGCCTAAGGAGTAACGGAAAATGCTGCAACCAAAGCGCACAAAATTCCGCAAACAGCACAAGGGCCGGATTCACGGCGAAGCGAAGGGTGGCTTTTTGCTGAACTTCGGCTCCTTCGCCCTGAAAGCAACCGAGCCTGAGCGCGTCACTGCCCGCCAGATCGAAGCGGCTCGCCGCGCGATCACCCGTCACATGAAGCGTCAGGGCCGGGTCTGGATCCGGATCTTCCCGGACGTTCCGGTCTCATCGAAGCCGGTCGAAGTGCGGATGGGTAAGGGCAAAGGCTCGACCGACTATTGGGCCTGCAAGGTGAAGCCTGGCCGGATCATGTTCGAGATCGACGGCGTGTCGGATGAGATCGCCCGTGAGGCCCTGCGTCTGGGCGCGATGAAACTGCCAGTCACCAGCCGCATCGTGGCCAAGGAAGACTGGTAAGGCAGATGGGCAGATTGCCCATCCTACTGACCATTGGCCCCTGCCGGAAACGGTGGGGGCCTTTTCAATGACAGGAGCCTGCCATGGCTGAGATTACATCGCTGTTTGTCACCCGTCTTTACCGCGCCGCTCTGAATGATCTGGCAAAGAAGAAGGTCGACTATGACGAGTTGCACCGGACCTGCGACGCGGTGGCTGAGGACGACGAGACCGGGCAGGAGTGGTGCGAGGCCAATGGCTATCCCGGCTATACCTCTTATGCGTCCTTGGATGATCTGCCCTGGCGGATGCCGATCTTTGCCGATCTGCAAAAGGCGCTGGATAGGCACGTCGCCGCCTTTTGCGACGATCTGGGCTTTGATCTGGACGGCAAGAAGCTGAAACTGAACGCGCTGTGGATCAACATCCTGCCCGAAGGTGGCACCCATGCCAGCCATATCCACCCGCATTCGGTGATCTCGGGCACGACCTATGTGGCGATGCCCGAGGGCACCTCGGCGCTGAAGCTGGAAGACCCCCGCCTGCCGATGATGATGATGGCACCCTTGGTTCGCAAGGATGCGGGGCAGGAGCTGCAACGCTTTGTCTATGTCAAACCCGTGGTCGGCGATGTGCTGATGTGGGAAAGCTGGCTGCGCCATGAAGTGCCGATGAACATGTCCGAGGAAGAGCGGATCTCGGTCAGCTTCAACTATGGTTGACCGTGTCAGTCTTCAGACGAAAGTGCACACCAGTTATCTCACTCGCTGCAATTCACATCGTAGTTGGTGCTTCAACGTCAAAGTCAGCGGAAGCAAGTCCAGACATTGCTGCAAAAAAGTCTTGTGGCGTGATGTCGAGGTTGATGAATACGTGAGGCAGCAAATGCGGCACCTTAGATGAATTCGGACTTGATTTAGGCAACCGAAATGGGTTTGCTCATCGACGACAAGATGCCAAGTTCCCCCTTGCCCCCCGCGCCCATCCCTCCTATACGCAGCCATCCGCGATTCCGGGCTTGCCCAGAATCGTGGTTTACCATTGATCCGTCAGGTTCACGGTAACCCCACTTGGGGCCGTCTGGCGATTGTGAAAAGGAAGATTGGCGATGGAAGCCAAAGAATTGAAGACCAAGACGCCCGACCAGCTGCGCGACAGCCTGGTCGCGCTGAAAAAGGAAGCGTTCAACCTGCGCTTTCAGCAAGCGACGAACCAGCTTGAGAACACCGCCCGTATGCGCGCCGTGCGCCGTGACGTGGCACGTATCCGTACCGTTCTCGGCCAAAAAGCCGCTGAAGCTGCGAAGTAAGGGGAAAACACATGCCGAAGAGAATCCTGCAAGGTGTGGTCACCTCGGACAAGAACGAGCAGACCATCACCGTCCTGGTCGAGCGCCGCTTCAAGCACCCGCTCTTGCAAAAGACCGTGCGTAAGTCGAAGAAATACCGCGCCCATGACGCGGAGAACACATTCAAGGTCGGTGATTCCGTTCGCATTGAAGAATGCGCGCCGATGTCGAAGACGAAACGCTGGACGGTTGTTGTCGGGGCCTGAGGCCTCGACGCAATTATTTCCAGTGCAACATAGGCGATACCCCGGGGCGGACTTGATCGGTCGTCCCCGAAGGTCGGGAGAAACAAAATGATCCAGATGCAAACGAATCTGGATGTGGCTGACAACTCTGGCGCTCGCCGGGTTCAGTGCATCAAGGTTCTTGGCGGTTCGCACCGCCGTTATGCTTCGGTAGGCGACATCATCGTGGTGTCGGTGAAGGAAGCCATTCCGAAAGGCCGTGTGAAGAAGGGTGACGTCCGCAAGGCCGTTGTTGTTCGCACCGCCAAGGAAGTTCGCCGTGAAGACGGCACCGCAATTCGCTTTGACCGGAATGCTGCCGTCATCCTGAACAATCAGGGCGAACCGGTCGGCACCCGTATCTTCGGGCCGGTGGTGCGCGAATTGCGCGCCAAGAACTTCATGAAGATCATCTCGCTTGCTCCGGAGGTGCTGTAATGGCTGCCAAGCTGCGCAAGGGTGACTCGGTCGTCGTGCTGACCGGCAAAGACAAGGGCAAGTCAGGGGAAATTACCTCGGTCAACCCTTCGGCCAACAAGGCCGTTGTCGAAGGCGTGAACGTCTCGATCCGTCACACCAAACAATCCGCCGCCTCGCAGGGTGGACGTCTGGCGAAAGCCATGCCGATCGACCTGTCGAATTTGTCGTTGACCGACAAGGCCGGCAAGCCCACCCGCGTTGGCTTCCGTATGGAAGGCGACAAGAAGGTGCGCTACGCCAAAACCACAGGGGAGGCGATCTGATGCTTGATCAAGTCAACTACACCCCGCGCCTGAAGGCGGATTTTGCGGACCGGATCCGGGCCGCAATGAAGGAAGAGTTCTCGTACAAGAACGACATGCAGATCCCGCGTCTGGACAAGATCGTCCTGAACATGGGCGTCGGCGAGGCGGTCAAGGACACCAAGAAGGTGAAGCAGGCCGCAGAAGAGCTGACCCTGATCGCTGGTCAGAAGGCTGTCATCACCCACGCAAAGAAGTCGATTGCCGGCTTCCGTGTGCGCGAAGAGATGCCTTTGGGCTGCAAGGTGACGCTGCGTGGTGATCGGATGTACGAATTCTTCGACCGTCTGATCAACGTGGCACTGCCCCGCGTCCGTGACTTCCGCGGCGTGAAAGGCTCCTCTTTCGACGGGCGTGGCAACTATGCCATGGGCCTGAAAGAGCAAATCGTGTTCCCGGAAATCGAGTTCGACAAGGTCGACGAGGTTCTCGGCATGGACATCATCATCTGCACCACCGCGAAGACCGATGCGGAAGCCAAGG
>JBATPI010000161.1:0-6712 GCA_049291415.1 Paracoccaceae bacterium
CCGCCGCCCAGCGTGCCTTGGCCGAAGCCGCCGCCCGCCGCGCCGCCACCCCAGAACCCGACCGTCCGACCGAACTCGGGGGCCGCACAGGCCCCGAACCAGTCCGCTTTGGGGATTGGGAGAAAAAGGGCATCGCCGTAGACTTCTAAGCCCGGCCCAGCCCTTTCATCTTGGCAAAAATATCCCGGGGGAGTCTCTGCAAGAGACGGGGGCAGCGCCCCCCCTGACGCCTACAGCCCCAGGACATCCATCATGTCATACTGCCCCGGTTTTTGCCCCTGCCCCCACAGAACGGCGCGCAGGGCACCGCGGGCAAAGATTGCCCGGTCCGTGGCAACATGGCGCAGGGTCACCCGCTCACCATCCGCGGCAAAGATCACGTCATGCTCACCCACAATATCGCCGCCGCGCACCGCGGCAAAGCCGATCGCGCCGCGTTTCCGCGCGCCGGTGATGCCATCACGGCCGGAAATCATCGCCTGATCCAGCGCCACGCCCCGCCCGTCCGCAGCCGCCTGACCCAGCATCAGCGCAGTGCCTGACGGCGCGTCCACCTTCATCCGGTGATGCGCCTCAACCACTTCGATATCCCAATCCTCATCCAGCGCCGCGGCAATCTTCTGCGTCATCCGCACCAGCAGATTCACCCCCAAAGACATATTCCCCGCCCGCACGATCACCGCATGGCGCGAGGCCGCCTCGATCTTTGCCAGATGCGCTGCCTCCAGCCCGGTGGTGCCGATCACATGCACCGCCCGCGCCTGCGCGGCCAATGCTGCAAAGCCCACTGTCGCCTCGGGTGCGGTGAAATCAATCACCCCTTGGGCACGGGCAAAAGCCTCCAGCGCGTCATCTGTCACCAGTGCCCCCAAGGGCGCGCCGCCCAGGCATTCCCCCACATCGCGGCCCACCCAAGGATGGCCCCGGCGCTCAACACAGGCGACCAGCCGTGCCTTGCCGCTGTCCACCACCGTCCGCACCAGCATCTGGCCCATCCGGCCCGACGCGCCTGTGACTACGATCCCCGGCAATTCCACCATGTCCCGCCTCCGCTTTCCTTCGCTTTAGCGCCCATCCGCCATTTGCGAAACCCCGGCGTTGCCTGTCGCGCCAAAAGGCCCTATCAGCAGCCCCATGTCTTACAAGCGTTCCACCACAGGCTCCGGCCCCTCCCAGCGCCAGCTGCGCGTCGGCGAATTGATTCGCCGCACCATCTCTGACGTGCTGAACCGGGGCGACATCCACGACCCTGAACTGAACAGCATCCCGATCACGGTCGGCGAGGTGTCTTGCTCGAATGATCTCAAGGTCTGCACCGTCTACGTCATGCCCCTGATGGGCACCGTCCCGGTCGAAGACGCGATCAAGGCGCTGGCCCGCAACAAGGGTGAGCTGCGCCACCGTGTCGGCGCCCAGCTAACGCTGAAATACGCCCCTGACCTGCGTTTTCGTGCAGATGAGACGTTTGACCGTCTGGATGAAACCCGCCGCCTCTTTTCTGACCCAACGGTGCAGCGCGACCTTGCCGCGCCCGATGGCGAAGACGACTAGGATGTGGCGCCTTGTGGCCCTGCTTGCGCTGCTGCTGCCAAATCTGGCACTGGCCGCAACCTGCCACGATGAGACGTTCGAATCCGTCTCTTTCACCCTTTGCGACGTGTCCACCACCGACGATCTGCGGCTGTTCCATTCTGGCCCCGACGGGATCCTGGGCAGCTTCAGTGCCATTGATGATCTGTTGGACCCCGCAGGGCAGGCCCTGGGCTTTGCGATGAACGCGGGCATGTATCACCGCGATCTTGCCCCGGTCGGCCTGTTCATCGCCGACGGCGCGCAATTGTCCCGGCTGGTCACCCGCGCAGGCCCCGGCAACTTTGGCCTCTTGCCGAACGGCGTGTTCTGCTGGGGTGATGGCACTTACCGCGTGATCGAAAGTCGGCGGTTCAAGGACGAATCCCCCGCCTGCCGCTATGCCACGCAATCCGGCCCCATGCTGGTGATCGGCGGCGCACTGCATCCGCGGTTTCTGCCTGACAGCACCTCGGCCTATATCCGCAACGGTGTGGGCGTCAGTACAGACGGCAGACGTGCCGTCTTTGCCATCTCGAATGCGCCGGTCACCTTTCACCTTTTCGCCCGGCTGTTCCGTGACCATCTGGGGCTGACCGATGCGCTCTACTTTGACGGCAACATCTCACGCCTTTACGCGCCGCAACTTTCGCGCCATGACGGCGGCTTTCCAATGGGGCCGATCGTCGGCACCGTGGTTCCAAAGGGCTGATCCATGGCACGCGGCAAAAAAGGCCGGCCCATCTCGGGCTGGGTAATCGTGGATAAGCCTGCGGGCATCGGCTCTACCGATGTGGTGGGCCGCGTGCGCTGGGCGTTTCAGGCGCAAAAGGCCGGGCACGCCGGCACGCTGGACCCCGACGCCACCGGCATTCTGGCCGTGGCTTTGGGAGAGGCGACCAAGACCGTCGCCCTGATCCAGGACGCGCAAAAATGCTACCGGTTCCGCGTGACCTTTGGCGCGTCCACCAGCACTGATGATGCCGCGGGCGCGGTGCTGGCCACCGCCACCAGCCGCCCGACCGACGACCAGATCACCGCCGCCCTGCCCACCTTTCGCGGCCAGATCCAGCAGATCCCGCCGCAGGTCTCGGCGGTAAAGGTGGACGGCGCCCGCGCCTATGATCTGGCGCGCGAAGGGGTGGCGATGGATCTGGCCGCCCGTCCTTTGTGGGTGGAAAGCCTGACCCTGCTGGCCCGCCCCGATGCCGACCATGCCGAGTTTGAGATGGTCTGCGGCAAGGGCGGCTATGTCCGCGCCATCGCCCGCGATCTGGGCGCGATGCTGGGCTGTCTGGGCCACGTGCAATGGTTGCGCCGCGACTGGTCCGGTCCGTTCACCACGGCTGACTCCTGCACCATGGCGCAGATTGAAGAACTGGCCCGCACCGACGACATCGACCGCCTGCTGCATCCGTTGGAACTGGGCCTGAGCGGCCTGCCCGAACTGCACGCCACCCCCGAAGGAGCCGTGCGCTTGCGCAACGGAAATCCCGGCCAGGTGCTGGGACATATCCCCTATGGGGAAGAAGCCTGGGCCAGTCTGAATGGCCAGGCCATCGCCGTAGGTCGCTATATGGGTGGTGAGTTGCACCCCAACCGGGTCTTCAACCGCTAAGGCAGAGCCACCTCAGGGGGCATCCAGCCCCCTATTGGCGGCGCTGCCATGAATGGCAGCAAACCGTTACCTGCCCCTTGCGCCCGCCACTTCATCAAGATCCAGATAGCCAGATCCGACAGCCGCAAAAGGCACCTGCGCATGATCACAAGAACTTTCCAGAAAGGCGACGCCGCCTCAACGGCGGTCTATTCAGACTGCCAGGCATTTCGCTATCAGCTGACCCGGATCTGGAACCCCGCCGGGCCAAAGGCGCTGTTTGTCATGCTGAACCCGTCCACCGCGACCGAGTCGCAAAACGACCCCACGGTCGAGCGCTGCGAGCGCCGCGCCCGCGCCTTGGGTTACGGCGCTTTTCGCGTGACCAATATCTTTGCTTTCCGCGCCACCGACCCGCGCGTGATGCGCGCCGCCTCTGATCCCATCGGCCCCGACAATGATGCTGCCATCACCGACAGCGCAAGTTGGGCCGATCAGATCATCTGCGCCTGGGGCACCCATGGCGCGCACCTGAACCGCGGCCCCCGGATAGAGGCGCTGCTGCGCACCACCCAACAGCCGCTGTTTCACCTGGGGTTGACCCAGGCGGGCCATCCGACCCACCCGCTGTATATCGCCTATGACCGTCAACCACAGATCTGGATCAGGCCGCCAACAGCGTGACCTGCGACAGGTCCATTCCGGCGCCACCAGCCACCAGCCCGACCGGCGCGCCATCCAGCAGGATTGTCACATCCGATGTGCCCTCAACCGGGGTCAGGGTCAGTTCCGGGTCAGCATGCGTGGCCGGGTCATAGACCACCACGATCTGATCCTCATCGGCATTGTAGTCAGAGATGGTGGCAAAGCCGCCCTCGCCCAGCCATTGGTCCAAGGTAAACGTATCCGACCCCTCGCCGCCATGGCCATAGTCGCCTGCACCCAGCATCAGCGTATCATCGCCTTCGCCGCCATTCAGGAAATCCGTCGCGCCATCATCGCCCTCGGGGAAGATACCCCACAACGTGTCATCGCCTGCCGCACCGTCCAGCGTGTCTGACCCCTCACCGCCCTGCAGCAGATCATTGCCTTCGCCACCATGCAGCCAATCGTCATCGCCGCCGCCATCCAGACTGTCCGCACCGGTTCCACCGATCAGCGTATCCAGACCCCAGCCACCGGCCAGACTGTCATCCCCGTCATGCCCGCAGACCGAGTCATTGCCTGAATCGCCCTGCAGAGTATCCGCGCCGTCCTGTCCATGCAGAACATCATCGCCCGCGCCACCGATCACCAGGTCGGCCCCGGCGGCCGCCCAAACCTGATCGTCACCATCGCCGCCATCGATGGAATCGTCGCCATCCCGCGCGTCAATCTGGTCATTTCCGGCACCACCGGTGATCTGGTCATCGCCCGCGCCGCCCGACATCAGATCATCCGACATCGCGCCATTCATCACCAACCCGGCATCGTCCACGTGTTCTACGCCGTCCGCATCCTCAGGGTCCGGCTCGTCGGCCGGTTCAAGACTTTGCAAGGTCGTGGGTTCATCCAGAAGATCGCCGCCATCGCCGTGATCAACATCTTCATCGCCGCCCTCTTCATCCTCTTCGGATGAGGTCGGCCCCAAACCATCTTCAGATATGGTCAGCACGGAATCCGCGATAACCCCAGCCAAAAGCGCCCCGAACAACCCTAACAATGCAAGCATGACCCATTACCCCAAAAGTCCGGTCGCCGCACGCCCCCGTGCGTTAACCAATTTTCCCGTTAACCATTTGGCTGCATTGGGAATTTTCACTGCTTCTTCTACCACAGATTTCACTCTCAAAAAAGGCCGCTGTGTGGCGCTGTCCCGACAAATTGCCGAAAACACGCCGCACCGGCGCGCTGGTCAGCATAACCCTTTCCTTTTGCGCCCAATTCCCCTAAAGACCCGCATCCGCACCAGAGTGATCTGGGGCGCGATTCCTCCAAGGGCCTTGCTGGACGACATCCCGGCCTGCGCCATAACCCTTTGAACAGGAGATCCCGATGTCGATCACGGTTGAAGAAAAAGCACGGCTTATCAAGGAATACGCGACCAAAGAAGGCGACACCGGTTCGCCCGAAGTTCAGGTCGCAATTCTGTCGTCGCGCATCGCCACGCTGACCGAACACTTCAAGGGCCACAAGAAGGACAACCACTCACGTCGTGGTCTGTTGATGATGGTCGCCCTGCGCCGCAAGCTGCTCGACTACCTCAAGGGCAAGGATGAGGCCCGCTACACCTCGCTGATCGCCCGTCTGGGCCTGCGCCGCTAATCTGACCGAACGGTTTTGATCGGACCGCCCGTGTCGAAAGACGCGGGCGTTTTGCTTTTCGCGGGAACCGAAGCGACCCGTGGCGACTTTGTTATCAGAGACAAATTCGCAGAAGGGTGATGTTCATGCACGATCTGAAAAAGGAATTCTGGGGCCGGTTGGGCGATGTCCGCACCGCCATGCTGGGCATCAAGGACCAGGGGCGGCTGGTGGCGATGACGCCAAAGGCCGACGATGATCTGCCCGGCAGGATCTGGTTCATCACCGCCAACGGCACAGATTTGGCACAGGCGACCGAGGGCGGTGCCCAGCCTGCGCGTCTGGTGATCGCCAGCGATGCCGCCGGGCTTTATGCCGACATGGATGGCACGCTGGAACAAAGCCGCAGCCCCGAAGCCCTGGACGAAGTCTGGAGTTTCGCTGCCGATGCCTGGTTTGACGGCGGCAAGACCGATCCGGATGTGCGCGTGCTATGCTTTACCCCGCAATCTGCTGAAATCTCGGTAACGACAACCAGCGCGGTCAAATTCTTTTACGAGATGGCCAAGGCCAAAGTCACCGGCGCACAGCCCGATGCAGGTGCCCAAGGCATCGTTGCATTCCACGCCTGAGATCTCGCAAAGCAGCTCTGTCAGCGCCGCCCGGATCCGCCACACCACACTGGCGCGCGGGCGGCCTGATACGTATTTCTGCCCCCACTTCCCAACCCCCCTGTTTTCCTGTATGCCCCCGGCATCTGCGACGTGAGGCCCGCCCCCGGCCGCATGCAAAGGATAGGGGGCGGCGGCAATGGGGCCGCCATGCAAACAGGAGGACGCAGGCAATGGGCCGCGGACGCCTCCTTTGGGAAACGATATATGTTCAACGTGACAAAGAAATCCATCCAGTGGGGCAATGAAACGCTCACCCTGGAAACCGGAAAAATTGCGCGCCAGGCTGATGGCTGCGTGGTGGCAACGCTGGGTGAAACCCAGGTGATGGCCGCTGTGACCTTTGCCAAATCGCCAAAGCCGGGGCAGGACTTTTTTCCCCTGACCGTGCATTATCAGGAAAAATATTATGCCGCGGGCAAGATCCCCGGCGGCTTCTTCAAGCGCGAAGCGCGACCCAGCGAGAAGGAAACCCTGGTTTCCCGCCTGATCGACCGCCCTTGCCGCCCCTTGTTCGTTGAAGGCTTCAAGCACGAAGTGCTGGTTATGGCGACCGTGCTGTCGTGCGATCTGGTCAACGACCCCGATGTCG
>JBATPI010000162.1:0-62004 GCA_049291415.1 Paracoccaceae bacterium
CGGCTATGGTGCTGCCCTTGGCCGCGCGGCAGGGGCGTCCGGCGCTGCGGGTGATCCTGCGCGCGCGCAAGGGCGGGCGGGCCGCGTTTCGCCTGCTGCCCCCCCTGATCATCCACCAAGGGGCTGCGCATGACGGTGACCGCGATAGCTATACCCCCGAAGTCAGCGCGGTTTTGCGCGACGGTGGCGACCTTTTGCCGCTGTTCCTTTGACTTTAGGCAAAAGCTGTCACCTGGGGGCAGTTTTGGGGTGACAAGGCTCGTCTTCCGTGCTGCACTGAAGGTGCTTGGTACAATTAGGAGGACGAACATGACGATTGCTTCGCATCTGCAGGAGCTCCGCAAGAAGCATGAGGCGCTATCCGATATGGTTGAAAAGGCTCAGCGCAGCCCCGGCTCGGATGACCTTCAGGTTGCCGATCTGAAAAAGCAGAAGATGAAGATCAAGGAAGAGATCACCCGGTTGAGTGAGCCGACCTGAGGGCGGCTATTTCCAGGCGGCCAAAGCCGCCCCCAGCGTGATCAGAACTGCCGCCCCCAGAATGGTATAAGACGGCTCTGTGATGCCCGCGGCGATCAGCGCCAGCGTTGACAGCAATGGCGCAGTGTAGGAGGCGACACCCAGAAACTGGATGTCGCCCTTTTTCATGCCTATATCCCAGGTGAAAAACGCTATACCCACGGGCCCCAGACCCAGCGCCAGCACGGAAATCCAGCCGATGGACCCTTCGGGCCAGGCGGTTTCTTCCAGCACCAGATGCGCCGCCAGCGACAGCGCCGCCGTGGCCAGGCAAAAGATGGTCACCGTCTCGGTTGGCACGCCCTGCAGCCGGCGCGACAGCACCGAATAAACCGCCCAGGTCACCGCGCAGAGAAAGGCCAGCAGCAGGCCGGGGACCGTGGCTGCCGCCGAATCGTCGCGGGCCAGAAGGATCAGCGCCGCCCCACAAAACGCCACCAGCGCCCCGATGATATGCTGTGGGCGCAGCCGTTCGCCCGGCAGAAGGCCGGAAAACAGGACGATGAACAATGGCCAGAGATAGGCGATCAGGCCGGTTTCCGCTGAAGGAGCGATCCGAAAGGCAGTGAAATACAGAAAATGATAGCCAAAAAGTCCAGCGGTGCCAAAAGCATAGACATACCAAGGCACGGGCCGAAGCACAGCCCAGCCGGTGCGGATGGTCCAGATCAATCCGATCCCGCCGCCAATGCCGAAACACAGCGCATTCAGCAAAAACGGCGGTACTGGGGCCGACCGGATGGTGAACAGCGCCAGCAGCGACCACAGCAGGATTGCGGTGAAACCAATCGCCGTGGCCTTGGTGCGCGTCATCGGGGCCCCCCGCAAATTTCTTCGAAGAAATTCGCAAGAGTTTTCGAAAACCCTTGCCGCGCGATGCTTAGCGGGCAGCTTGTAAAATGAAAAGGCCCGCGTGAGCGGGCCTTTCTGACGTCAGAGCAGAGTCAGACGACGTACTGTCCGCCGTTTGCGGAAATCGTGGCGCCCGTGATAAAGCCCGCATCGTCCGAGGCCAGAAACACCACACAGCGGGCGATCTCTTCCGGCTCACCCAGACGACCCACCGGGATTTGCGGGATAATCCGCTCGGCCAGCACTTTTTCGTCGATGGCGCGCACCATCTCGGTGCCGATATAGCCCGGGCAGATTGCGTTAACGGTGATGCCGGCGCGCGCGCCTTCCTGGGCCAGCGCCTTGGTAAAGCCCAGATCGCCGGATTTGGCCGCCGAATAGTTGGCCTGCCCGGCCTGCCCTTTTTGCCCGTTGATGGACGAGATATTCACCACCCGCCCGAACTTGCGGTCACGCATGCCCGACCACAAAGGGTGGGTCATGTTGAACAAACCGGTCAGGTTGGTGTCGATCACCTCTTTCCACTGGCCCGGCGTCATCTTGTGAAACATCGCGTCGCGGGTGATGCCAGCGTTGTTTACCAGAACGTCGATCGGGCCCACCTCGGCCTCGACCTTGGCCACGCCCGCCACACAGGCGTCATAGTCGGCAACGGACCATTTATAGGTCGGAATACCGGTTTCTTTGGTAAAAGCGGCTGCCGCTTCGTCATTGCCCGCGTAATTCGCGGCGACCTTATATCCCGCCGCCTTCAGCGCCACCGAAATCGCCGCGCCGATGCCGCGTGACCCGCCGGTGACAAGTGCTACCCGTGCCATGATTCTTCTCCTTCTAAGGTTTGGTCAGTATGTCGTTGAAATCTAGTTACTCAAACGAAATCGGGCGCGCAAGATTATTGCGCGCCCGATCTGGTCAATCAGCAAGATTTCTGCACTGCGGCAACGATGTCAGCCGCGCTCGAGGCACATCGCCACACCCATACCGCCGCCGATGCACAGGGTTGCCAGGCCCTTTTTCGCGCCCGAACGGCCCATCTCATGGATCAGGGTATTCAGGATGCGCGCGCCGCTGGCACCGATCGGGTGGCCGATCGCAATCGCGCCGCCATTCACGTTCACGATGGACGGATCCCAGCCCATGTCCTTGTTCACCGCGCAGGCCTGAGCGGCAAAGGCTTCATTCGCCTCAACCAGATCCAGATCGGCGACTTTCCAGCCAGCTTTGTCCAGCGCCTTGCGGCTGGCATAGATCGGGCCAACGCCCATGATCGACGGGTCCAGCCCGGCGGTGGCATAGGACGCAATCCGCGCCAGCACCTTCAGCCCGCGCTTTTCGGCCTCTTTATCCGACATGATCAGGACCGCCGCCGCGCCGTCGTTGATGCCGCTGGCATTGGCTGCCGTGACAGAGCCGTCTTTCACAAAGGCAGGGCGCAGTTTCTGCATCGATTCCAGCGTCGCGCCATGGCGGATGTATTCGTCTTGATCCACCACGGTCTCGCCCTTGCGGGTCTTGACGGTGAAGGCGATGATTTCATCGGCAAACTTGCCGGCCTTTTGCGCGGCCTCGGCCTTGTTCTGGCTGGCCAGCGCGAATACGTCCTGCATCTCACGGCTGATCTGCCACTGGTTGGCGACGTTTTCCGCCGTCTGGCCCATGTGATAGCCGTTGAAGGCATCCCACAGCCCGTCCTTGATCATCGAATCGATGAAGTTCAGGTCGCCCATTTTCTGCCCATTGCGCAGATGCGCGACATGGGGCGACAGGCTCATGCTTTCCTGACCACCGGCAATGACGATCCGGGCGTCGCCCAGTTGCACGTGCTGAGCGCCCAGCGCAACAGCCCGCAGACCCGAGCCGCAGACCTGGTTCAGCGACCAGGCGCTGGCCTCTTTGGCCAGACCAGCCTTGATTGCGGCCTGACGGGCCGGGTTCTGGCCCTGACCGGCAGTCAGCACCTGACCCAGAATGGTCTCTTCGACCTCTGCCTTGTCGATACCGGCGCGGGCAACGACGCCTTCGATCACGGCAGCGCCCAGATCATGCGCCGCGGTATTGGCGAAAGCGCCATTGAAACTGCCCACCGCGGTGCGGCCCGCCGATACGATTACAACATTGCTCATGGTGTCCCTCTCCTCAGGTCATATCCGCGCAAGATGCGCCTTACCTTTGGGATTAGGGCTTTCGCGGCACAACCGCAAGAAAGTTGCCGCGCCCTGCGGCATCATGGGCGGTCGACGGGGTCATGTCTGTTGGCGACCCTTTCGAAAGCGGCTGAAATCGGGGGCCACTTCGGGGGCACCGAAGAAATAACCTTGCAGGCAACCAACGCCGTGATCGCGCAGCCAATTCGCTTCGGCCACGGTTTCCACCGCCTCAGCGACCAGGAACATGTTGAATTCCTTGGCCATTGCGATGGCGGCCCTAACCAGCGGCTGGTTCTTTTCCGACCCCTCGATTCCGCGGATGTACATGCCGTCCAGCTTTGCGATGTCAAAGCGAAACTCTCGCAGCAACTGCAGCGAGGTTGCGCCCGCGCCAAAATCATCCAGCGTAAAGGCGATGCCGTTGCCCCGCAGGTCTTTCATGAAGGGTGCCAGCACATCGGGCATCTGCATGGCTGACGCTTCACTGATTTCAAGAATCAGGCCGCGGCCGATCTCGGGAAAGCTCTTCAGCGCCTGCCGCAGGGTCGAGGTCCATTTCTTATACCCCACCGAGCGGGCCGACATGTTCACCGCCACCCGGATGCCGGGGTTCTTTTGCAGCGCCATCAGGCCCAGTTGCAACGCGGCCACGTCGATTTCACGCCCCAACTCTTGGGTCTCGACCACATCCATGAAGTCGCGTGCCGGAATCACCCGGTCTTGCGGATCCAAAAGGCGGAGATAACCTTCGTAGAACCCGATGATGGACGGGTCGGCGGAATAGACCGCAGGTTGAAACGCCAGTCGCATCCGTCGCAACGACAGCGCCGCCGAGACCATCGCCAGTGTATCCCGATCCGCCGATGAGGTGGCAACCGCCAAAGGCGTCGCCAGATCCGCATCCAGACTGAAGATTGGCCGTTTCGGCCCTTTCATGAAACTCATCGCGCGCCCCCGCTGCGCCATTTGTGGCATCTGGTGACATCCTGCGCAGCCAAAGGTAAAACACCTCTGAACAATCGGCATTTCAGTCGAAAGCAACGGATTTCAGGGGGTCTGATGATGCAAGCGCGCTGTGGCTGGTGTGGCACTGACCCTCTGTATGTGGCCTATCACGACACCGATTGGGGCCGCCCCGAACATGACCCGCGCGCCTTGTGGGAAAAGCTGATTCTGGACGGGTTTCAGGCCGGCCTCAGTTGGATCACCATCCTACGAAAGCGTGAGAACTTTCGTGCGGCTTTTCGTGGGTTCCATCCTGCGCAGATCGCCACTTGGGACGAAGCTGAGGTGGCGCGCCTGTTGGCCGATCCCGGGATTGTGCGGCATCGGGGCAAGATCGAAGGCACCATCCGCAACGCACAGGCCTATCTGAAGATAGAGGCCCAGCAGGGCTTTTCCCCGTTTCTGTGGGGGTTTGTCGGCGGCCAGCCGGTGCAGAACCGCTTTGCCCATATGGATCAGGTGCCAACGCAGACCGCGCAAAGTCAGGAAATGGCCAAGACTTTGAAAAAGAACGATTTTACCTTTTGTGGGCCGACCATCACCTATGCGTTCATGCAGGCGGTCGGCATGGTCAATGACCACATGACCGGTTGCCCCAGCCATGACGAATGCGCGCAAATTGGTGGGCCGCCCCTTGGCGTTTCCGCCGCAAACCCGCATATAGGCGATGAGACGCGTTAGATGAGGACAGCATGCTAGGTCTGGGCGAAACAACCGGCGCAACTGCCGCAGCCGATCTGATAAAGGACGGAACCGAGGCCACTTTCATGGCCGATGTGATCGAGACCTCTCGTGAGGTTCCGGTGATCGTGGATTTCTGGGCCCCATGGTGCGGCCCGTGCAAGACGCTGGGCCCGGCACTGGAGGCGGCGGTGACCGCGGCCAAGGGCAAGGTCCGCATGGTCAAGATTGACGTTGACCAGAATCAGGGCATCGCCGCGCAGATGCGGATCCAGTCGATCCCGACGGTTTTCGGATTCTGGCAGGGTCAGCCGGTTGACGGCTTTCAGGGCGGCTTGCCGGGGTCTGAGGTGACGAAGTTCGTGGAAAAGCTGGCGGCGCTGGCCGGTGATGGCGGTTTGGCCGATGCGCTGGCGGCGGCCGAAGAGATGCTGGAACAGGGTGCCATCGCCGATGCGGCCGAAACGTTCGGTGCCATTCTGGAGGAAGAGCCCGGCAATGCCGCCGCCTTTGCCGGGGTGGCCCGCACGCATCTGGCCGCGGGCGATCTGGATCAGGTCCAGGCGTTTCTGACCACGGCCCCCGCCGCGATGGCGGCCACCAAAGAGCTGGAGGCTGTGCGCGCCCAGTTGGAACTGGCCCGTCAGGCCGCCAATGCCGGCCCCGAGGCTGATCTGCGCGCCGCGGTTGACGCCGATCCTGCCGACCATCAGGCCCGCTTTGATCTGGCTGTGGCGCTGAATGCTGCGGGCAAGGTGGATGAGGCGGTCGATCAGCTGCTGGATCTGTTCCGCCGCGACCGCGAATGGAATGACGGGGCCGCCAAGACCCAGTTGATGACCATTTTCGACGCGCTGAAACCGCAGGATCCGGTGGTCCTGAAGGGGCGCCGGCGATTGTCGTCGATGATCTTTGCCTGATCGGCTTGGCGGGCTACCATAGACCCATGATCAGACCTGCCGACCTACCCGAGACGATTCCCGTGTTCCCGCTGCCGGGGGCGCTATTGCTGCCGCGCTCTCGTCTGCCGTTGCACATATTTGAACCGCGCTATCTGGCGATGATAGACGATTGCCTGAAAACGCCCGGTCGGCTGATCGGCATGATCGGCACGCGCGAAACCCCCGGAGGGGAGCAACGTTTGCAGGCCATCGGTTGCGCGGGGCGGCTGACGGGGTTTTCGGAAACCGAAGACGGGCGCTATATGATCACGCTGTCGGGCGTCAGCCGGTTTCGCATCCGCCAAGAGGTGCAGGGCTTTGCCCCTTACCGGCGTTGCACGGTGGACTGGGCCCCCTTTGCCCGCGATCTGGGATCAGCCGAGCATGACCCCGGTTTTGACCGGCCCGCCTTTCTGGCGCTGTTGGGTCGGTTCTTTGCCGATCAGAACCTGTCCACCGATTGGGACGGTTTGAAAGAGGCCGAGGAAGAGTTGCTGATAAACTCGCTATCCATGTTGTCGCCATTCAGCCCCGAAGACCGCCAAGCGCTGCTAGAGGCGCCGACATTGGTGACCCGGCGTGAAACTTTGGTTACCCTGATCGAATTTGCGCTACGCGGGGGCGGTGGAGAAGAGGTGCTGCAATGAGCGAGAGTGTCATCGCCGACCGCAGGATGCTGGAGGCGCTGGTCTGCCCCGTCACCCATGCGGTGCTGACCTATGACGCCGCCCGCCAGGAGCTGGTGTCAAAGGCGGCCAGTCTGGCCTTTCCGATCCGCGACGGCATCCCCGTCATGCTGGTTTCCGAGGCGCGGGCGCTGGACTGACCGATCAGCTACGCGCGAAGGCATGGGCCGCCGCCGGCGTCCAATGGATGTGCAGCCTGTCGCCCCGCGCGACCTTACCCGCCAACGGATGGCCAAAGTTCAACCGCACGGTCAGTACCCCGCCCCAGCCGGTACGGGTGGAAACCGTGGTGTTGTTGCCCAGAAAGGTCAGATCCTCAACCGTCACCGGCAGCGATGCGCCCGCAGGTCCGGGCTGCGAAGACAGCTCTATCCGTTCAGGCCGCAGCATCAGGTCGGCGGGTTGTCCGTCCTGACCCTGCCCATGCAAAGGAACGGCCCCGACCAGTGTGCCATCGGCAAACCGCAGACCCGCCTGACCGTCAGATACTGTGTCGATCTTGCCCTGCAGAAAAGTGCTGTCACCGATGAAATCAGCCACGAAATGCGTGGCGGGGTTGGCATACAGCTCTGGCCCGGTGCCGACCTGTTCAATCTTGCCGCGGTTGAAAACGGCGATGCGATCAGACAGCCGCAACGCCTCTTCCTGATCGTGGGTGACATAGAGGATGGTCACGCCGGTTTCTTGATGGATGCGGCGGATCTCGAACTGGATCTCTTCGCGCAGCTTCTTGTCCAGCGCCGACAGCGGCTCATCCATCAACAACACCGGCGGGTCATAGACCAGCGCCCGCGCCAGCGCCACGCGCTGCTGCTGGCCACCCGACATCTTGGCCGGGCTGCGGTCTTCCAACCCCTCCAGCCGCACCAGTTTCAATGCGCGCTTGACCTTTTCGTTCACCTCGGTCCGGCCCATCCGGCGCACCCGCAGCGGGAAGGCGACATTTTCGCCCACGCTTAGATGCGGAAACAGCGTGTAGCGCTGGAACACCATGCCGATGTTGCGCTTATGCGAGGGGGTCGACAGGATCGACTGGCCGCGCAGCAGGATATCGCCGGCGGTCGGGTCCTGAAACCCGGCCAGAATATACAGCGTGGTCGATTTCCCCGAGCCTGACGGGCCAAGGAAGGTCATGAACTCTCCCTCATCTATGGTCAGCTCGACATGGTCGGTGGCCACCACATCGCCATAGGTTTTGCGGATGCCATTGATGTGCAAAAAGGGTGGGCTCATTCGGATTTACCTTTGCGGATGAGGGCGACGATGATCATCAGCACCACGGTCAGCCCGACCAGCAGGGTTGAGGCAGCGGCAATCACCGGGGTCAGATCCTGGCGCAGCGTGGTCCAGACCTTGACCGGCAGGGTTTGCAGGCTGGGAGAGGCCATGAAGATCGCCAGAACCACCTCATCCCAAGAGATCAGAAAGGAAAAAATCGCGGCCGAAAACATGCCATGGCTGATGCAGGGCAGGGTGACACGCAGTCGCGCCTCCCACGGAGAGGCGCCGCAGAGGATGGCGGCATCCTCGATGGCCGGGTCAAAGGTCTCCAGCGCGCCGGAAATGGTGATGATCGCAAAAGGCAGCGCCACGATCACATGCGCAATGACAAAGCCGGTCAGCGTGCCGTTCAGCCCCAGCCGCAGGAACGCCGCGTAAAGAGCGACCGCCAGGATCACCACCGGCAAGACCATCGGCGTCAGGAAGAACGCGCGCAGCACCGCACGGCCACGGAATTTCCCCCGCACCAGCGCCAGTGACGCGAGCAGCCCCAAGGCCACCGACACCACCATGACGATCAGCCCGATCTTGGCCGAAGTCAGCGCCGCCTCGATCCAGCGGGGATCGGCGAACAGGTCATGATACCATTTCGTCGTCCAGCTTGGCGGCGGAAAGATCAACCAGCGCGATGACCCGAAAGACAGCGCCACGATGAACAGGATCGGCAGCAGCAAAAACAGGCTCATCAGCGCACAAATGCCGTATAGCGCCCATTTCCACGCCCCCAGCTTATGGAAATCCAACAGCATCAGTTGGCCTCCTTTGGCTCAAAAAACCGCAGTTGCAGGGCGTATAGCGACAGAGTCACCAGCAAGAGCAAGAAGGCCGCCGCCCCGCCCATGCCCCAATTCACCAGACTTTGCACCTGCTGCACGATCAGTTCCGCCAGCATCATGTTGGCGGTGCCACCCAACAGCGACGGGGTGACGAAATAGCCCAGCGACATCACGAAAACCATCAGCCCGCCCGAGGCCAACCCTGGTGCCGCCAGCGGCAACAGCACCCGGCGCAGCGCCTGCCCCTTGGAGGCGCCGCACAGCGCCGCCGCCTGAAGGATCGCGGGGTCAATCTTGCGAATGACGCCCAAGAGCGGCAGGATCATGAAGGGCAGCATGATATAGACCATGCCGATGGTCACGCCGACCAGATTGTTGGTCAGTTCCAGCGGCTCATCAATCACACCCAACGCCAGCAGGACCCGGTTGATCAGCCCGGTCTGTTGCAAGAGCACCATCCAGGCATAGGTGCGCGCCAAAAGGTTGGTCCACATGGATAGCAGGATGATGGCGAACACCACTGCCGCCCATTGCCGCGGCATGATGGCCAGTGCCCAAGCCACCGGAAAGGCGATCAGCATGGTCACGATGGTCACCAGTCCGGCGACAAAGAAGGTGTTGAAGAACACCTTTGCATAGGTCGCACTGCCGACCAGCACAGCGTAATTCTGCAGGCCCAACACTGGCTCGGTGACGGATCGCAGCAAGAGCGCCGCGACCGGGATCACGAAAAACACCACCAGCAGCAAGAGCGCCGGCAGGGCAAAGCCAAGGCCGGACCGGCGGCGAAGGGCAGCGAAAACCATGGTCCGGTCCTTGGTTAAGGTCAAAAGGATGATCCGGGCACGACCCGCGCGCCCGGACCCAAAGGGCTAGGGTTTATTGAGCCTGCCAAGCATACCAACGGTTGCCGATCTCATCGCGATGCTCGGCCCAATAGGCCATGTCGGCATTCACCTGCACGGCGGTTTGCGCGTCGGGCAAGGTGGCGCGCAGGGCTGGGTCCATCAGATCGGCCGAGCCGAGGTTGGTCGGCGCGTAGCCGGTGGCGGTGGCAAAGGCGGCCTGGCCTTCGGCACTGCTGGCCTCGGCGATGAACTTCATCGCGGCGTCCTTGTTTGCAGTGCCTTTGGGCACGACCAGTGCGTCAGCGGCGGTGATGTTTTGATCCCAGCTGACGCCAACGGCAACGCCGTCAGCTTCCAGCGCGGACAGGCGACCATTCCAGAAAAAGCCGATCGGTGCTTCACCCGAGGCCAGCAATTGCTGCGACTGCGCGCCACCTTCCCACCAGACGATGTCGCCCTTTATGGTGTCCAGCTTGGCAAATGCCCGGTCCAGATCCAAGGGATACAGCGCATCAGGCGCCACGCCATCGGCCAGCAAAGCCGCCTCGATCACGCCGGGGGCGGACCATTTGTAAAAGGTGCGCTTGCCGGGGAATTTGGCGGTGTCGAACAGATCGGCCAAGGTCGCAGGCTGCGCATCAGGGAAATTCGCCGGATTCCAGCCCAGAACGAAGGAATAGTAGAAAGAGCCGACCGCATAATCCGACACAAAGCGCGGATCCAGTTTCGTCTTGTCGATCACTGTGAAATCCAGCGGCTCCAGCAGCCCTTGGGCTCCGGCCTGCAAGGCCCAGTCGTATTCCACATCGACCACATCCCAGGCCACGGCGCCTGCCTCAACCATGGCTTTGATCTTGCCGTAATCGGTGGGACCATCTTGTACCACGGCGATGCCGGTTTTCTCAGTAAAGGGCGCAGCCCAATGCGCGGTTTGCGCATCCTGCGTGGTACCGCCCCAGGATGTAAAGGCGATGCCTTCGGCCTGCGCGGCCCCGGCAAAACTCAGGGCAGCCAGTGTCAGAAGTGTCTTTCTCATTGTCGTTCCTCCCATAAGGTTTCTTGTTATTCAGCGCATGACGAAGGGATCGGGGATCGGATCGTCAGAAGTCCGCAGCCAGACGGTTTTGACCGTGGTGTAATCCAGTGCCGCGGCCATTCCGCCCTCACGGCCATGGCCCGACAGGCCAGAGCCGCCAAAGGGCGCGATGGGCGAGACGGCCCTATAGGTATTCACCCAGACCACGCCCGCGCGGATGCGGCGGATCATCCGATGCGCGCGCGTCAGGTTGGTGGTGAAGATGCCAGAGGCCAACCCGAATTCGGTGTTATTGGCCAGTGTCAGTGCCTGTTCTTCAGTGTCAAAGCCCATCACCGACAGCACCGGGCCAAAGAACTCCTCGCGCAGGGCAGGGGCGTCGGGCGCGTCCGAGCAATCCAGAATAGTCGGTGGGAAAAAGAATCCTGGCCCTTGGGGCACCACGCCCCCCGTCACCAGACGCGCCCCCGCCGCAACCGACCGTGCGATCAGATCGGCAATGCGGTCACGCTGGCGGGCGGTGCAAAGTGGGCCCACCTCGGTCTGCATTTGGTCCGGCGCGCCCATCGCCACCGCTTCGGCTTTGGCCTTCAACCGCGCCAGAAAGACGTCCTTGACGCTGGCCTCGATCAGCAGCCGCGAGCCTGCAACGCAGCTTTGCCCGGTGGCGGCGAAAATCCCTGCAACTTGTGCGTTCGCCGCGCTCTCCAGATCAGCGTCCGCAAAGACGATGAACGGCGACTTTCCGCCCAGCTCCAACGAGGTTTTGGCCAGGTTTTCAGCCGAAGCCCGCACGATATGCCGCGCCGTTTCCGGCCCGCCGGTAAAGGCGATATGCGCCACCTTCGGATGCGTGGTCAGTGTGCGCCCGGCCTCCGGCCCGCCCGTCAGAATGTTCACGACTCCGGCCGGAAAGCCCGCCTGATGCACCAGGCGCGCAAACTCCAGCAAGGGGGCCGGCCCGTCCTCAGACGCCTTCAAGACCACCGTACAACCCGCCGCCAGTGCCGGCCCCAGTTTGACCGCCGACAGGAACAGCTGGCTGTTCCACGGCACGATCGCGGCGACCACGCCCACCGGTTCGCGCCGCAACCAGACCTCCATATCCGGCTTGTCGATCGGCAGATGCGCGCCTTCGATCTTGTCGGCCAGCCCGGCGTAATAGCGGAAATATTCGGCCACATAGGCAATCTGCGCGCTGGTTTCGCGGATGATCTTGCCGGTGTCTCGTGTCTCCAGAGCGGCCAGTCGGGGCGCCGCTTCCTGCACCAGATCGGCCAGCTTGTAGAGCAGCTTGCCCCGCGCCGTGGCGGTCAGTCCCGGCCATGGCCCTGCGACAAAGGCCCGATGCGCCGCCGTCACCGCCCGGTCAACGTCCGCCGCCAGCGCCAGCGGCATCTCGGCCCAAGCCGCACCCGTTGCCGGGTCCAGACTGGCAAAGCGCTCTGCGCCATCATCAAAGGCGCCGTCGATATACTGCTGAAAGCTGTCCATCCGGGTTCCCTCAGGCAAAGGCCGGCATCACGTCGCGGATCAGCCGTTCAAGCGAGGCCTTCTTGCGCGCAAAACTCATGCCGGTGTCGATCCAGAAGCTGAATTCATCATACCCCAGCGCTTCATAGCTCTTGATCCGCGCAATCACCTCATCCGGCTCACCGATGATCTGGTTCTTGCGCATGGCGGCGGCGGAATAGAACGGATGCGACGCCATTTCCTGCGGCGTCAGTTCCTGGATCAGGCCCTGACTGACCGGGCGTTCGTTTTTGAACCAAGCGCCGAAATAGCAATAGAACTGATTGATCTCATCGGCGGCCAATTGGGCATCGGCTTCGCTGTCGGCAACATAGGCGTGGCGCAAGACCATGATCTTAGGCCGCGGCACCTCAGGGTGTGCGGCGCAGGCGGCATTGAACCGCTCCATCAGGCTGACCACCTCTTCGTCGCCCAGATGCAGGGGCGTGACCTGCACGTTGCAGCCGTTCGCGACGGCGAAATCATGGCTGTTAGGGTCGCGCGCCGCCACCCAGATCGGGGGACCGGGTTGTTGCAGAGGTTTGGGCGAAGCGGTGGTTGACGGAAATTTCCAAAACTCGCCGTCATGGGCGTAATCGCCCGCCCACAGCGCCTTGACTGCCGGGATCAGCTCTCGCATCCGCCCGCCTGCACCCCAGGCATCCATGCCCGGCACCATGCGTTCATATTCGTAGGAATAAGCCCCGCGTGCGATGCCCAGATCCAGCCGCCCGTCGCTGATGATGTCGGTCATCGCCGCCTCACCCGCCAACCGGATCGGGTGCCAGAAGGGGGCGATCACCGTGCCGGTACCCAGCCGCACATTTCGCGTGCGCCGGGCCAGATCAACGATGTTCAACAAGGGGTTCGGTGCGATGGTAAAATTCATCCCATGATGTTCACCCGTCCAGATGGCGTGCATGCCGCCTTCGTCGGCGATCTGGCACAGCGCGATCATCTCGTCATACAGCTGCTTTTCGGTGTCTTTGGCCGAGACGCGCTCCATATGAATGAACAGTGAAAACTTCATTCCTTCAGCCCCTTTGCAACAGGTTGCACACGTCCAGCTTGATGCGTGCCAAAATAGATGCCGTAATTGCCCATGCGGGATTCCTCGGCCAAGCGTTCCAGCATCTGGCGCAGCGCGGGATCGGTGACATCTTCCACCCCCTGCGGGCTGAGTTCGACAAAAGCGCCGCGCTTTGGTTTGGACAGTTCGGTCGGGCAGCGCAGCGCGATGTGCTGGGTGCGCAGGCCGACATCCTCATATACCGCATAGATCATGCCCGGACCGGCAGAAATGCCCAGATCCGCGATCAGCCCGGCCAGCGTGGCCTCAACCCCGTTGTGACCGACACGGGCCATCGGCACCGACAGTCCGCCGCGCCCGTCATCTATCAAGAGCACCTTCCCCTCAGCCTCCAGCACTGCCGCGATGACCACGTCAGGCCCCGCCGGAATATGCGCCGCTGTTGCTGCAGGCGTGGCATAGGCGCCGCGGTAATAGCCAAGGCCGGGGTTCGCCGTCGCCTCAAACCCACCGATCCGGCCGATCAGGATGGTATGGTCGCCTGCCGGAATCGCCTGCTCCAAGGTGCAGTCAAACCAGGCCGATACGCCCGAGATCAAGGGGTTGCCTACCGGGCCGCACCGCCAATAGACCCCTGCAAAACGATCATCCGAGGGGCGCGCGAACCTGGCCGAGATATCCTTTTGATCCTCGGACAGGATGTTGACGGCAAAGCCTGCCCCGTTGGCAAAGCTGCTTAGGTTGGCCGAACTGTTGGCAATGGATACCAGTAAGAGCGGCGGGTCCATCGACACCGATGAAAACGAATTCGCCGTAAAGCCCAAGGGCTGGTCGGCACTGTCCAGCGTGGTCACCACCGTCACGCCCGACATGAAGCAGCCAAAGGCCTGACGCAGCACGCGTGGGTCAACGGCGGAAGCGGACGGTTCGGTCATGCGGAGTGTCCTTGGCGTGACAGCCAGTGCTGCAATTCGGCGGAAACCAGATCGGGCGCGGTCAGGTTGACCATATGGCGATGCCCGTTGATCACCACGGCGTGGCCCAATGGGGCCATGGCGGCCATGGCGCGCGTCATCTCGGGGGTCGAGTTCGGATCGCCATCCGCCGTCAGCACCAAAAGCGGGCAGCGGATCTTATCCAGCCGATCGGAATAGACATGGTCGCCTTCGGCAAATGCGCGGTAGGCAGCGGCATATCCGTCATGTGGGGCGCTGCGCAGCCAGCCCGCCACCTGCTCTCGGGTCGAGACGTCCTGTGGTCCGAACCAGCGACCCAAGGGGCCGTCGATCTCACCCTTGCCCGCGGCGATCTCGTCAGCCCGCGCCAGAACGGCGGCCCGCGCCGTGGCGTTGCGCAGATGAACGGCGTTCAACAGGGCAACGCGGCTGACCAGATCGGGCCGCTCAACCGCCAGCCCGGCCGCGATCAGCGACCCCATTGAGTGCCCCGCCACTGCAACCGGCCCCAGACCCAGCGCCTCTACCACCCGTGAGGCCCATGCCACATAGTCGGGCAGGCGCGGATCACCGGGCAGCGGGCTGCTGTCGCCATGCCCGGGCATATCCACCGCAATCACCCGGCAGCCCTGTGAAAGCGCAGCAATCTGCGGCCCCCAGGCCTCGGCGCGCATGCCGACGCCGTGGATCAGGACCAAGGGCGCACCCGCCCCGGCCTCGATCACCCGGACCGACAGCCCGTCAGACAGATGCAGGGTTCGCGACATCATTGCCCAGATCCTTCAGATCCTGATAGCGGTCACCAATGCGGTGATGCGGACGGCCAGTGGTCGACGCACCCAAAGCCACCACGATCTCATCGGCACCCGGTGCATCGGGGATCGAGAAGTGGATGGTCTGGTAATGCGACCGACGGCCCTCGTCATGCTTGTCCATCAGGGGGATCATCACCGCGCAACCGGCCGGGCCGCGCACGTTGGTGAAGGCCAGATAGGTCTTTGCGCCCAATGCCTGGCGATAGTGGTTGCCAAAGCGCAGCGTGTGGATCAGGGCGTTGGCATGCTCCAACTCGCCGTTCAGACCGACCACGGCGGCCTTGCCATAACCCTCAACCGCGTCCGCGCCGCCCGCCGCCTCCAGGATCATCCCGGTCAACAGCGCGCCCAACTCAGGGGCGACCGCATGAATTTCCGGCTTCAGATCCTCGACAAAGCCGCGCCCGGCCCAAGGGTTGCGCAGTACGGCCGCTGCCGCGATCAGCTTCAGCGGTTTGGGCGCGTCACGTCCACCCTCAATCAACACGGTTTCGATCAGGGTGAAGGTCTTGCGAATCTGGGCGGTCATGGGTGTCTCCGTTTGGTTGGCTGTATGTTGGTATACCATCATACCATCTGTCAAGAACCTCTTGCTTCACGCCGATCCTGCCCCTAACCTGACGGCATGGATCAGGCACCCGCGACAGACCTCAGAATCGACTATCCCGCCACCACGCTGCGCGGTCTGGCGGTTGACCGGCTGCGGCAGGCGATCATCTCGGGCCATTTCGCTGGTGGTGCCCGTCTGGTCGAACGCACGCTGTGCGAGCAACTGGGCGTGTCGCGCTCGGTCGTGCGTGAGGCGATCCGGTATCTTGAGGCTGAAGGTCTGGTCGAAACCCAGGCCCGCAGCGGGCCGGTGGTGGCCACGCTGGATTGGTCCGGCGCGCGTCAGATCTATGACATCCGCAGCCTGTTAGAGGCGGCAGCCGCCGCCGCCTGTGCGAAAAACGCCGATCCAGCCGTCATAGACCGGCTGCGTGCGGCCTTGGCGCGGCTGAAAAAGGCCTTTGGCGGTGGCGCGCCCAGCGAACTTCTGGCCGCCACAACCCATTTTTATGAGGTGATTTTCACCGCCGCCGGCCATCATATCGCATGGGAAATCGTGCAGCGGCTGAACGGTCGTATTTCGCGCCTGCGCGCGATCACCCTGGCCACGCGCAACCGCAGCATCTCGGGCCATGCGCATATGTCGCGGATCTGCGCCGCGATCTGCGCGCATGACCCCGACGCCGCCGCAACTGCGGTGCAAGATCACCTGCGCGACGCCGCCGAAATCGCGCACCAGACGCTGGAGGTGCCGACATGACCGCCTATTGGATCGCGCATGTCACCGTTACCGACCCTGCGGCCTATGCCGAATATCAAAGCCTGGCCCCGGCGGCCTTTGCCGCCCATGGCGCCCGCTTTCTGGCCCGCGGTGGCAAAGCTGAGGTCAAGGAAGGGCCGGATCACGCCCGCCATGTCGTGATCGAATTTCCCTCATTGGCTGCGGCGCAGGCCTGTTACGCCTCGGATGATTACCAGCGCGCCAAACGTCATCGCACCGGCGCCGCGACAGCGCATGTCGTGTTGGTTGAGGGGCTGGCCCCAGCCCTCTAACCAGGCGGCCAGCACTGCATCTATAGCCGGAATTCATCCGGCACGCGGTCCAGCCCCTGCAGCACCAGATCCGCCATCACCTCGGACGCCCGTGGCGCCAGCCCAAAGCCCACTTTGAAGCCGCCATTGGCCACGAAAACGCCCGGGCGTCCGGGCCAGTGGTCCAGCACCAGACGGCGGGTCACGGCGCGGGGGCGCAGACCGGCCCACCGTTGGATCACCGGCGCGTCGGCCAGACAGGGCATCAACGCCCGGGCGCGGACGATCAACGCCTCAAGCTGGGTGTCCACGCCGTCCGTTGTCCAACTGGTCTCGCTGGTGGATCCAATCGCCACGGTCCCGTCGGCATGCGGCACGATATGCAGGCCGGGGGCAAAGATCTGCGGCGCGTCACCGGCCTCATAGGCCAGAACCGCGGCCTGACCCTTGACTGCACCACCCACCTTGCGCCCCAGCGCCTGCGACAGCTCTTGCAGTCCGGCAGCACCGGTGGCGTGAACCACGGCCCCCGCATCTGCCGCGTCGCCTGTGATGATCTGCGCGCCCCGCACCCTCAGGGCAGCCACCAGCGCCGCCAGCGCTGCGCGAGGCGAGATCCGTGCGCTGAGCGTATCGCGCACCAGCCAGCCCGAAGCCGAGGCGGGTTCCCACTCAGCGCCGGTGGCCTGCACCACCTGCCATTCCGCCGCCTGACTCCAGTGGGTTTGCGCGCCCGCCACCCGGCCTTGGGCCGCCGCAACGGCCGCAGCATCGGCCAGGGGTTGCAGCCGCCCGCTCCGCGCATAGCCCGGATCAGCCCCGCCCGCTGCCTGAACCGTCGCCCACCAGCCATTGGCCATCAGCAGACTGTCCAGTTGGAACGCCTTCAGTCCGTTCCATGCCTCGGGGGCATGCGGCGACAGCGCGCCCACCACCCCGCCCGAAGCCCCCGCGCCCACCCCGGAAATGTCGATCACCTGCACCCGCGCCCCGCGCTGAGCGCAGGCCCATGCCACTGACAGGCCAAAGATCCCTGCGCCGCGCACCGTTACATCCACGCTTGCCATTCGCCGCCCGTCCCGCCATGTCCGATTGCAAAGGATCTACGCCCGATGACCACCCAGCCACAACCCACCGCCGTCCTGACCTGGCAGGGTGCCATCCCGGTCTCACGCCAGTTTGACGACCCGTATTTCAGTCTGGCCGGTGGGTTGGATGAGACGCGGCATGTCTTTCTGTCCGGCAACCGGTTGGCGCAGCGGCTGACGGATGGCTTTCACATCGCCGAGTTGGGCTTTGGCACCGGGCTGAACATGCTGGCCACGGCACTGTTGTGGCACTCAATGGGTGCGCCCGGAACGGTTCATTTCACCAGCTTTGAGGCCTTTCCGATGGCGCCTGCGGATATGGCACGCGCGCTGGGCGCTTATCCCGAAACTGCCGGTTTTGCGGACGCTTTGGTGCAGCAATGGGCCGGTGGCGCGCGGCAGATCGCGCTGCCGGGGCTGTCCCTGACCATCATCGCCGCCGATGCGCGTCAGGCGCTGCCGGTTTGGGCAGGTCAGGCTGATGCCTGGTTTCTGGACGGCTTTTCGCCCGCGAAAAACCCTGAACTCTGGACGCCTGAGCTGATGCAAGAGGTGGCCCGCCATACCGCCCCCGGCGGCAGCTTTGCCACCTATACCGCCGCCGGTCACGTCCGCCGGGCGCTGGCCGAGGCGGGCTTTGCCGTCACCCGGACCCCCGGCTATGCCAACAAGCGGCATATGAGTGTCGGCCAATTGCCGCCCGCCCCCCAACCGCCCAGCCCATAGCCGCCCTTTCAGCCCCATGGCACCTGTGCTAACCGCCGTTGACCATGACCGCCATGCCGCAAACCATTTCTCGCAACCCCCGCCGCGGCATCCTGTTGATGATCGCGGCCGTTGCCACCTTTGCCGCCCAAGACGGCTTCAGCCGCGGGTTGGCGACCGAATACAACACCCTGATGGTGGTGATGATCCGCTATTGGGTCTTTGCCGGGTTCGTGATCTTTCTGGCGCTGCGCAGGCCGGAAGGCCCCCGCGCCGCCATCCGCAGCGCCCGCCTGCCGGTGCATCTGATCCGCGGTGCCATTCTGGTGGCCGAGATCTGCCTGATCATCTGGGGTTATACCCTGATCGGCCTGATCGAAAGCCATGCGATCTTTGCCATCTGCCCGCTTTTGATCGTGGCGCTGTCCGGTCCCTTGCTGGGTGAGCGGCTTAGCTGGCAGCGCTGGGCGGCAGTGGGCGTCGGCACCTGTGGCGTGCTGATCATCCTGCGGCCGGGGATGGGGGTGTTCTCCTGGCCCGCGCTGCTGCCCTTGGCCGCAGCCCTGCTGTTTGCGCTGTATTCCCTGCTGACCCGGCTGACTGCCCGGGCCGTGCCCAGCTTTGCCGCGATCTTCTGGCCGGGGATTGTCGGTGCGGTGCTGACCACCGCGATCGGCCTGCCGAACTGGCAGCCGGTGCGCATTGAGGATATCCTGCCACTGGTCATTTACAGTGGGCTGTCGGTGATGTCGCATATCCTGCTGATGAAATGCTATGAGCATGTAGAGGCGGCCCGCGTGCAGCCCTATGCCTATCTGCAGATCGTCTTTGTGACCATCATCGGGATGACCGTTTATGACGAGGTGCTGACCCTACCGGTGGCCATCGGTGCGGCCATTGTGGTGGCGGCAGGCCTCTATGCCCTGACCCAAGAGCGCCGCAAATGACCCAGCCGCAAAACCCCAGGCTGGGCATCTGGCTGATGATCATGGCGGCGACAATCTTTGCCGCCCAGGACGGTATCTCGCGCCATCTGGCCGAGGCCTACAATCTGTGGACGGTGGTGATGATCCGGTTCTGGGTCTTTGCCGCGTTCGTTCTGGTGTTAGCCGCCCGCAGCCCCGGCGGCATCCGCGCCGCCGCGCGCACCGAATTTCCCCGGCTGCAACTGGCGCGCGGGGTGATTCTGGTGGTGGAGATCTGGGTGATGGTGCTGGCCTTTACCAAGCTGGGCCTGATCGAAAGCCATGCGGTCTTTACCATCTATCCCCTGCTGGTCGCCGCCCTCTCTGGCCCGATTTTGGGCGAACAAGTCGGCTGGCGACGCTGGGCGGCGATTCTGGCGGGTTTTGTCGGCGTTCTGGTGATCTTGCAGCCCGGCATGGGGGTGATGTCGCCCTGGGCACTGGTGCCCTTGGCCGCGTCGCTGATGTATGCGGTCTATAGCCTGCTGACGCGCTATGTGGCGCGGCGGGATGCCGCCTCGGTCAGCTTTTTCTGGACTGGGATCATTTGTGCCGTGGTCAGCACGCCCTTGGGGCTGTGGCATTGGCAGGCGATGACCGCGCCCGATTGGGGGCTGATGGCCGCGCTGTGCTGCATGGCACTGGCCGGGCATTGGGCGCAGATCCGCGCCTATGCGGTGGCCGAGGCGGCGTCGATCCAGCCCTTTGCCTATTTTCAGCTGGTCATCGTGGCCTTGATCGGGGTGTTCCTGTTGGATGAGGTGCTGCGGCCCAATGTGGTGATTGGCGCTGGCATCGTGGTGGCGGCGGGGTTGTTTGCGCTGTGGCGTCAGCGGGTGCGCGAAAAACAGGCGCGCCGCGCCGTGCCGGTTGCCGATGCCCGCGACGGGGCGTAAAACGCCGGTAAAGCCTGCAGGAGACCGCCATGCCCGCCCCGAAACCTGTCGTTCTGTGTATTCTGGACGGATGGGGAATTGGCCCTGACCCAGCCACCAGCGCGCCTGCCCAAGGCAATGTGCCCACCTTCAACCGCCTCTGGGCCAGTTGCCCGACCGCTACCTTGACCACCTTTGGCCCCGATGTCGGCCTGCCCACCGGCCAGATGGGCAACTCCGAGGTGGGGCATACCAACATCGGCGCGGGCCGGGTGGTGGCGATGGATCTGGGCCAGATCGACCTGGCCATTGAATCTGGCAGCTTTGCAACCCAGCCCGCCTTGCACAGCTTTATCGCCGCTGTGCAAACCAGCGGTGGGGTGGCGCATCTGGCGGGGCTATGCTCGCCCGGTGGCGTGCATGCCCATCAGGCGCATATGATCCAGGCCGCCCGCATCGTCGCCGCCGAAGGCGTGCCGGTCTGGGTGCATGTCATCACTGATGGCCGCGATGTGGCCCCCAGTTCTGCCGCCGAACAGGTGGCCGTGTTGCAGGCCGCCTTGCCGCCGGGTGCCACCATCGCCACTGTCACCGGGCGCTATTACGCGATGGACCGCGATAACCGCTGGGACCGGGTGGAACAGGCATTCCGCGCCATGGTGCAGGGGCAGGGTGCCCATGCCGCCACGGCGGCCAAGGCGATTGCGGCGGGTTATGCCGCAGGCAAAACCGATGAATTCCTGCCTGCCACGGTGATCGGCGATTACGCTGGCATGGCGGACAAAGACGGCCTCTTCTTCCTGAACTTCCGCGCTGACCGCGCCCGCGAAATTCTGGCCGCCATCGGTGATCCAAACTTCACCGCCTTTGCGACCGGTCCGCGCCCCCGGCTGACCGCCATGCTGGGAATGGTGGATTATTCCACCTCGCATGACGCCTATATGTCGGCGGTGTTCCCCAAGCAGCACATCGTCAACACCATCGGCGAATGGGTGGCCAGCCATGGGTTGACCCAGATGCGGCTGGCCGAAACCGAGAAATACCCCCATGTCACCTTTTTCCTGAATGGTGGACGTGAGACACCCTTTCCCGGCGAAGACCGCTATATGGCGCAATCGCCCAAGGTGGCGACCTATGATCTGCAACCCGAGATGAGCGCGGGTGAGGTCACCGATCATCTCATAGATGCCATCCAAAAGGGCTATGACCTGATCGTGGTCAATTATGCCAACCCCGATATGGTCGGCCATACCGGCAGCCTGCCCGCGGCGATCAAGGCGGTTGAGGCGGTGGATCAGGGCCTGACCCGCGTGGTTGCCGCGTTGCAGCAGGCAGGCGGTGCCATGCTGATCTGTGCTGACCATGGCAACTGCGAGGTGATGGTTGATCCGGTCACTGGTGGGCCGCATACCTCGCATACGCTCAGCCCGGTGCCAGTCATTCTGGTGGGGGGGCCACAGGGGGCGGCCTTGCGCAACGGGGGGCGGCTGGCCGATCTGGCACCGACGTTGCTGGCACTGATGGGCCTGCCACAACCGCCCGAGATGACCGGGAAAAGCCTGATCGCATGAGGGGATTTGTCGCGGCCCTGACCCTGATGCTGCTGGTCGCGCCTGCCGGGGCGGAAACCGTGGCCGAACAGGCCGCGTCGGCCTCGGCCGATCTGGCGGCGGCGGTGGCGGCGCTGGACAGCGCCAGCACGTCACGCGACCGGGTGTCGGCCCTGACCCAGACCATCCGCGCGTATGAGCAGGGGTTGGCGGCCCTGCGTGAGGCGTTGCGGCAGGCCGAATTGCGCCAAACCACCCTGACGCTGAATTTCAACGCCAAGCGCGAACGGATCGGTCAGCTGTTGGGTGTTCTGGCCCGGATGGAGGCTGATCCCGGCCCCTTGCTGCTGTTGCACCCCGCTGGCCCCCTGGGCACGGCGAGGTCGGGCATGATCCTGGCCGAGGTGACTCCGGCCCTGCAGGCCGAAGCCAACCAGCTGAAGGCCGAACTGCAGGAACTGGCCGATCTGCGCGCTTTGCAGCTGTCCGCCGGGCAAACCCTGACCGCCGGGCTGGCAACCGCGCAGGCGGCGCGCTCTGCCCTCAGCCAGGCGATTTCCGACCGCACCCAGCTGCCCAAACGCTATACCGAAGACCCCGAAGTGCTGCGCGGCCTTCTGGAATCGGCCGATACGCTAGAGGCTTTTGCCGCCGGTCTGTCATTGACCGAAGCTGACGGGGCGGCGCAAAGCTTTACCTCGGCCAAGGGCAAACTGCCTTTGCCGGTGCTGGGCACCCTGCTGCGCCTGCCTGATGAGGCCGACGCCGCCGGGGTGCGCCGCCCCGGAATGACGCTGGCCGTGCGCCCCGGCGCTCTGGTCACGGCGCCCTGGCCCGCTACATTGCGTTATCTGGGCCCACTGCTCGACTACGGAAATGTGATCGTGCTAGAGCCCGGTGACGGCTATCTTGTCATTCTCGCCGGGCTTGGAACGGTTTATGGCGAGGTCGGAGAGGTGGTCGCCGCTGGTGCCCCCCTGGCGTTGATGGGCGGAACCGATGGTGATGGTGCCGAATTTATCGCCGCCCCCGACGATGGCTCTGGCGCAGGCGACACGGAAACGCTTTACTTGGAACTGAGGCAGGGCGCAGAGCCGGTGAACCCGATGGATTGGTTCGCTGCCACCGCCCCGACGGGAGACTGAAGACCTTATGAAAAAGCTACTGATTGCCGCTGCGGGCGGAACCATTGCCGGTGCGCTGATGACCACGCAGATCGCCGGGCCATTGATTGCCCAAAGCGCCACGCATGACAGCTCTGTCTATGAACAGCTGGACCTGTTCGGTGACATCTTCGAACGAATCCGCAACCAATACGTCGAGCCTGTTGAGACCGACAAGCTGGTCGAAGCGGCGATCAACGGCATGCTGACCTCGCTGGACCCTCATTCATCCTATCTGTCCGCCAAGGACTTTGACGATATGCGCGTGCAGACCAAGGGCGAGTTTGGCGGGCTGGGAATCGAAGTCACCCAGGAAGAGGGCTTTGTCAAAGTCATCTCGCCGATGGATGGCACACCCGCCGACAATGCCGGGATCGAGGCTGGCGATTACATCACCCATGTGAACGGCGAATCGATCCTGGGTCTGACGCTGGATCAGGCGGTTGATCTGATGCGCGGCCCGATCGGGTCGGAAATCATCATCACCGTCGTGCGCAAGGGCACGCCCGAGCCGTTCGACGTGTCGATCATCCGTGACACCATCAAGCTGACTGCCGTAAAGGGCCGCGTTGTCGGCAAGACGGCGGTGCTGCGGATCACCACCTTCAATGACCAGACCACTTCGGGCCTGCTGTCTGAACTGGACAAGGCAATCAAGGAACTGGGTGGCAAGGAAAATCTCGACGGCGTGGTTCTTGACCTGCGCAACAACCCCGGCGGGTTACTGGATGAGGCAATTTCCGTCTCGGACGCCTTTTTGCAAACTGGTGAGATCGTCTCGACCCGCGGCCGGTCGGCCGATGACGGCAAGCGCTATAACGCCGTGCCGGGCGATCTGATCGACGGTAAGCCGATCGTGATCCTGATCAACGGCGGTTCGGCCTCGGCCTCGGAAATCGTTACCGGGGCGCTGCAAGACCATCACCGTGCGATCGTGGTGGGCACCAAGAGCTTTGGCAAAGGATCCGTGCAGACCCTGATCCCGCTGAAGGGTGATGGCGCGATGCGGCTGACCACGGCGCGGTATTACACGCCCTCGGGCCGGTCGATCCAGGCTCTGGGAATCTCGCCCGATATCGTGGTGCAGCAGCCCCCCGCCAAACCCAAGGATGAGACCGCCGAGGTCGAGACCTCCGAGGCCAAGCGCCTGACATCCGAAGCCGATCTGCGCGGCGCGATCACCAATGACTCGATGACGGACGACGAAAAGGCGCTGTATCAGGAAGAGCAGGCCAGCGCCGAAGAGGCCGCCAAGCTGCGTGATGAAGACTACCAGCTGGCCTATGCCGTAGATATCCTGAAGGGGCTGACCAAGATCAGCCTCGACACGCCATAAGGCGCGGGTCGTGACATCACCGTCGGGAAAGAAACGCAAGCTGCCCAAGGGTCCGGGCGGCTTGCCACTGCGGCCTTGTGTGGGCGTGATGCTGGTCAACATGGATGGCCTGATCTGGGCTGGCCAGCGCAAGGACAGCCCAGTGCCCGCCTGGCAGATGCCCCAAGGCGGGATTGATGTGGGCGAGATGCCGCGCGCCGCCGCCTACCGCGAGCTGTGGGAGGAAACCGGCGTGCCGCGGGAATTGACCGAGTTTGTCGGCAAGACCCACGGCTGGGTCACCTATGACCTGCCGCCAGAGCTGTTGGGCAAGGTCTGGGGTGGCAAGTTTGGCGGCCAGCGGCAGAAGTGGTTCCTGCTGCGCTATACCGGCAGTGACGATCAGATCCAGATCGACACCGACCATCCCGAATTTGAAAGCTGGCGCTGGATTTCGGCAGACGAGATGATTGCCGCAATCGTGCCCTTCAAGCGAGCGGTTTATGAAGAGGTGGTTCGCAGCTTTCGCGCCTATCTGGCCTAGGGCTGCCGCCCGGGCGGATACCGTCGGCGGGCGTATTTCCAAAAGGGCCAAGCGCAGCGGGGCGTCGGCACACTGGACCGCCGTCACGTGCAGGTTGGCGACAAACCGGTTCTGTAGCGTTGGATTGATGCCCCATGTCCCGGCAATAGGGCCGCAGGCTTGCCCCGGGGGCCGGGGGCAGCATACACCGGACGGATGAGTACGAATCCGATCATTGCCGCATGGATTGCCGTCGACTGGGGCACCTCGAACTTGCGGGTCCGGGCGGTGGATGCCGCGGGGCGGGTGCTGGCCGAGACGCAGTCGGATGACGGCATGGGCAGCCTGACGCCCGAGGGGTTTGAGCCTGCTTTGCTGCGACTGATAAATCCGTGGCTGGGACAGGGCGTTACCCCGATTCTGGCAGCCGGAATGGTGGGCGCCCGACAAGGCTGGGTTGAGGCGGCGTATCGCGCCGTGCCCTGCGCACCACTGGCGCCCGGCGCGATGACCCGCGCCCCCGCCCGTGACCCACGTCTGGCGGTGTTCGTAGCACCCGGACTAAGCCAGGCCCGGCCTGCCGACGTGATGCGCGGCGAGGAAACCCAGATTGCCGGTGCGCTGACCCTGCGGCCTGGCTTTGACGGCGTGATCTGCCTGCCCGGCACCCATTCGAAATGGGCCCATGTCAGCGCGGGCGAGGTGGTGTCGTTCCAGACCTTCATGACCGGCGAATTGTTCGCCCTGATCGCGCATCAGTCGGTGCTGCGCCACAGCCTTGGCGACGACGGCTCGCCGGACGGCCCGGCCTTTGATGAGGCGCTGTCGGATGCCCTGTCGCGCCCCGAGCGCGGGGCGGCACGGCTGTTTTCCATCCGTGCCGAAAGCCTGCTGGCGGGGCTGACCCCAGCCACTGCCCGCGCCCGTCTGTCAGGCCTGCTGATCGGCATGGAGCTGGCCGGCGCACGCCCCTATTGGCTGGGCCAGCCGGTGTTGCTGATCGGATCGGCAGCACTTTGTGCCACCTATGCCCGCGCCTTGGCCGCACAGGGCAACCCCGCCGAAATCCTGTCTGCCGGTGACTGCACACTGGCGGGATTGTCCACCCTTGTCCCGGGATTTTTGCCATGACCCATCGCCCGTTGATCGCCATCCTGCGCGGTCTGACCCCGTCTGAGGCCTGCCCTGTGGCCGAGGCGCTGATCGCTGCCGGAATCACCCGGATCGAGGTGCCGTTGAATTCTCCGCAGCCGCTGGAATCGATTGCCGCCATGGCGCGGGCCTTCGGCCAGTCGGCGCAGATCGGGGCAGGCACGGTGCTGAGCGCGCAGGATGTGCGCGCCGTGGCCGAGGCGGGCGGCACGCTGATTGTTTCACCCGATACCAACCCTGACGTGATCACAGAGACCTGCCGCCTGGGTTTGCAGAGCTGGCCCGGCGTCATGACCCCGACCGAGTGTTTTGCAGCACTTCGGGCAGGTGCCACCGGGTTGAAGCTGTTTCCAGGCTCAATGATCGGGCCAGACGGGCTAAAGGCGATGTGCGCGGTTTTGCCCACAGATTGCCCGGTCTATGCCGTGGGCGGAGCGGGCCCGGCAAACTTTGCCGCGTGGATTGCGGCGGGGGCTGCGGGCTTTGGTATCGGTTCGGCGCTGTATGCGCCCGGTGTGACGGTGGCTGAGGTGACAACCCGCGCCCGCAACATTGTTGCCGCATGGGAGGCCGCGACATGATCCTGGACAGCCGCCGCTGCGATCTGGGCGAGGGTCCGTTCTGGCACCCCGAGCGGGGCCAGTTGTTCTGGTTCGACATCATCAACGCCAAGCTCTTGTCGATCACCGATGCCGGGCCCGAGGAATGGACTTTTCCCGAAATGATCTCGGCCGCGGGTTGGGTCAGCCGCGATGAGCTGGTGATCGCCAGTGAAAGCGGACTTATGCTGTTCAATCTGGCCAATGGGCGGCGCAAGCCTCTGGCGACGATCTCGGCCGGACAGCCTGCGACGCGGTCAAACGATGGTCGCGCCGACCGGCAGGGCGGGTTTTGGTGGGGCACCATGGGAAAGCGCGGCGGCGAAGATCCGGGGCGCGGCGCGATCTGGCGATATTATCGCGGGCAGGTCCGCTGTTTGTTTCCCAACTGGACGATCCCGAATGCAATCTGCTTTGCGCCCGATGGGCAGCACGCGTTTTTCGCCGATACGCTAAGCCATAACGTGATGCGCGTGGGTCTGGATGCGCATGGCTGGCCGGTGGGGCAGCCTGCGGTTTTCCTGGATCTTTCCGCCGAGACTCTGTTACCCGACGGGGCGGTGATGGATGCGGCGGGGGTTTTGTGGCTGGCGCAATGGGGCTCTGGCCGGGTGGCGGCCTATGGCCCTGACGGCCGGTTTGTGCAGGCGGTTTCGGTTGCCGCCCCGCATGCCTCTTGCCCCGCGTTTGGTGGTCCGGATCTGACCACGCTGATTATCACCACTGCGCGTGAAGGGATGACAGCGGCCGCGCTGGCCAGTCATCCCGACGCGGGCAAGACTTTTGCGGTGGAAGGCGTTGCCAAGGGTTTGGCCGAGCCGCGCGTGATCCTCTAGCGCGGCGGCAGTTGCAGAAACCCGGCGGCATTGGGGGCCATAAGCACCCGTCCGGCGCTGAGGGCTAGGCCCAGGGATGGGCCAGTCAGATGTGCAGGGGTGGTCAGCGGAATGTCCTGTGGATCAGCTGACAGGTTGAAAAGACACAGTAAATTCTGACCGTCGGTTGCACGTTCAAACCCCAGAACCGGGGCTGGCAGGTCGATGAACCGTATGTCGCCCTGCCGCAGCGCGGGCGTGTTGCGCCGGTAGGTCAGCATGGCGCGATACTGTTCCAGCACCGACTCTGGCAGGCCGATCTGGCCCTTTACATGGCGCGCCAACTGCGGCGGCTTGACCGGCAGCCAGGGCTGGCCAGTGGTGAACCCGCCGCTGGGTGAGCCGTCCCAGACCATGGGCGTGCGGGTGCCGTCGCGGCCCATTGGTGCGGGCCAGAAGGCGATGCCTTGGGGGTCTGTCAGCTCTTCGAACGCCAGTTCGGTGTCGGTCTGGCCCAGTTCCTCGCCTTGCCAAAGGCAGACCGACCCCCGTAGCGACAACAACAGATTGCAGGCCTGTTTCGCCAGGTCGTCAGTGCTGTGGGCGTGGGATGCCCAGCGCCCTGCGTGGCGCGGAACGTCGTGATTGGAGAAGGCCCACATCGGCCAACCCTTTGGCGCAGCGTCAAAAAATCCTTTGATCCGAGCTTGGAAAAATGCCGGGGAATAGTCATCCCCCAACATCTCAAAGCTGTAACATTGCTGCAAACGGTCGGGGGCGGTGTAGGCGCCCATCAGCGCGATTGCGTATTGCGCATCGCCCACTTCGCCCACCGCGGCGGCCCCGTATTCGTCCAGCAAATGACGGATGCGTTCCAGCCATGTCAGGGTCTCGGGACGGTTCTTGTCAAAGCGGTGATCCTGCATGTCGTAGGGGTTTGCCGCAGGTTTTTTCCGAGGACGAAGATCGGGGGGATTGTCCAGGAATTTCGGGTCATGGAAGAAGTAATTGACGGTGTCAAAACGGAACCCATCGACGCCGCGATCCAGCCAGAAGCGCAGGGTTTTCAGCGCCCAGTCCTGCACATCGGGATTGTGATAATTGAAATCAGGTTGTGAAATCAAGAAGTTATGCAGGTAATACTGATGACGACGGGCGTCCCATGTCCAGGCTGGGCCGCCAAAAACCGACAGCCAGTTATTGGGCGGGCTGCCATCAGGGCGGGGATCGGCCCAGACATACCAGTCGGCCTTTTCCCCCGTCCGCGATGCGCGGCTTTGGCCGAAAAACGGGTGTGCGTCAGAGGAATGCGACAGCACCTGATCTATGATGATGCGCAGCCCCAGATCATGCGCGCGGGCGACCAATGCGTCAAAATCGGCGATGGTTCCGAACACCGGATCAACGGCGCAGTAATCGGCGACATCATAGCCCATGTCCTTCATAGGACTGGTAAAAAACGGCGACAGCCAGAGGCAATCCACCCCCAGATCGGCCAGATATTGCAGGCGAGACGTGATGCCGGGCAGATCACCGATGCCGTCACCTGTGCTGTCCTGAAACGACCGGGGATAGACCTGATAGGTCACCGCCCCTTTCCACCAATCGGACATCTGCGCCTCCTGCTTTGGGGCAGATTAGACGCGGCTGACGGGGTGCGAAAGACGGGTTTCGCAGGAGGGCGGCGAATCAGGGGTTAATACGCTGGTTTTCCGCGATTTTCGCTGTCTTAAAAGCGTCTTTCTCACGTCTTGCGAACGTCTTGCACACGGGCCGCGACAGCGGGGGTTAACTGCCCGCGCGTTGGATGGAATTGTTCACGTCACAATTCAGCATTTGACCTTGGGCCCCGCCCACCGCAGGTTCGCGCCTGGTTGCAGCCGGAGATTGCCATGCAGGCGAAAGCCCCCCTGATCACGCCCGTTCTGATCGCCGGATCGGTGATCTTGATGATTGGCTTTGCCATCAGGGCCAGCTTTGGCGTGTTTCAGATCCCGATTGCGGCCGAGTTCGGTTGGGCGCGGGCAGAATTCAGTCTGGCGATTGCGATCCAGAATCTGGCCTGGGGAATTGGCCAGCCGATATTCGGCATGTTGGCGGAAAAGTTCGGCGACCGGAAGGCGATCGTCGTCGGCGCGATTCTCTATGCGCTGGGGCTGGTGGCGTCATCTTTTGCGGTGACGCCGGGACAGCATCAGGTGCTGGCGATATTGGTGGGGTTTGGCATCGCGGGCACGGGTTTCGGGGTGATCCTGGCGATTGTGGGCCGCGCAGCATCGGCCGAGAACCGCAGCATGGCGCTGGGAATCGGCACCGCGGCGGGATCGGCGGGGCAGGTGTTTGGCGCGCCAGCGGCCGAGTTCTTGATGAATTACATGCCCTGGCAATCGGTGTTCGTGGTGTTTGCCTGCGTGATCTTGCTGACGCTGTTCGCGCTGCCGTTCATCCGCTCTCCCACTGTGGCGACGCGGGCCGAGTTGGAGGAATCTTTGGGCGCGGTGGTGGGCAAGGCGTTCAAGGACCCGTCCTATACGCTGATATTCCTGGGCTTTTTCTCTTGCGGTTATCAGCTGGCTTTTATCACCGCGCATTTCCCGGCCTTTGTGACCGAGTTGTGCGGGCCGATTGATCCCGGCGGAATGCTGAGCATGATCGGAATCACCTCAACCTCGGCCTTGGGGGCGGCGTCGATTGCGGTGATCGGGCTGTTCAACATTGTGGGCACGGTGACGGCGGGCTGGCTGGGCAAGCGGTATTCCAAGAAATACCTGCTGGCCGGGATCTATACCGCGCGCACGATTGCGTCGGCGCTGTTCATCTCTGCGCCCATCACCCCGACGACGGTGCTGGTGTTTTCAGCCGTGATGGGGGCGCTGTGGCTGGCGACGGTGCCGCTGACCAGCGGGCTGGTCGCGCATATCTATGGCATCCGTTATATGGGCACGCTGTATGGGTTTGTGTTTCTGAGCCACCAGATCGGCGGGTTTCTGGGGGTCTGGCTGGGCGGCAAGATGTATGACCTGAACGGCGATTATACGCTGGTCTGGTGGATCGGCGTCGGCGTGGGGGCGTTTTCGGCGCTGGTGCATCTGCCGATCAGGGAACGACAGATGCAGCCGCTGGCGGCGTGATCAGTCGCGTGGATGCGGCACCAGCACCAGAACCTCCAGATCCCGGGTGGGCGTGTAATCGGTTTTCTCAACCGCAAATGTGGTGGCGCCGGTTTTCTTTACCCCGTCCGCGCAGAGCGAGATGACATTGCCGGGCGCGCCCTTGTCCAGCGTCAGGCGGAAGGTGCCGATAGGCCCGGCCCAGGAGTTGGCGGTGCGCAGGACGTAGGCGATGTTGTAGGCGGTGCCGAAATTGCCGAAATCATCGCCCTGAGGGTTCTTGACCGCCTTGGCCATCGCCTTTGAGGTGCCGGTGTCGATGCAATATTGCCGGGCAATCGGCAGCATGTAGTCGTCTGGTGGGTAGGACCAGGAGAACAGGCCCCCGGGGGGCAGGTTGTGATAATCATGATGCACCTTGATCCGGGCCCCGGCGGGGAAGGTCTGGGTCCAGTGATAGCGGATCACCAGGGACCAGAGCGCATAGACATCGGGATCAATGCCCTGCGCGGGATCGCCACCGATATAGGTGACAAGGCCGGCAGCCTCGGCTGCGGTCTTTTGCGCTGGGGTCAGCGCCATCAGGGCGGCGTGCAACTGTTCGACATCCAGTGTCAGCGGCAGGCCCAGACGCGCCAGATCGGCGGTAACGTCACGGCCGGGGGTGTCATATTGCGCCGAGAGGGGGCGGTTTTCGTCCCATTCGGGTTCAATCACCGCGATGCGGTCGATCTGCAGGGAAACGGGGATGCCGTCGGCGGTAGCGCGGAACGAGACCAGATTGGGGCGGTTCACGTCTTCGGGCAGGTTTATCATGCCGTCCCATTGCGCCGAGACGGCGATGGGCGGCAGCGGGAAGATCACCTCTCCGGTGACGTCTTGCGCGGTGGTGTTGGCAAAGACGTAATCAACCGAGACGCGGTCGATGCCGATAAACAGGTCTTCGGACAGCATCGCCACGGCGTCGGTCTGGCCAAAGGTCAGGCCGGTGGCGGACAGGCCGCCGAAACCGTCATTGGCGAAGGTGGGCGTTGAAAGGGCAAGCAGGGCGACAAGGGAAAGGGAAAGGCGCATGAAAACCTCCTGTCACGGATGATTGTCCCATTTGATGACAGCGTGCCCGCCCACGCAATGGCGCGTTTTGCCGCCCCCGTCAGTTGCGGTTCTTTGTGATGTTGGCGACAGGCAGGATGACCACGATCCTCAGATCGCGGTCCGGGATGAAATTGGCCTTTTCAACGGTAAAGGTGGTGGCACCGGTTTTGCGGATGCCGTCGATGGACAGCGAGATCACGTTGTCGGGCTGGCCCTTGTCCAGCGTCAGGCGGAAAGTGCCGATCGGACCGGACCAGCTGTTGGCGGTGCGCAGGACATAGTTGGTAAAGGCCGCATAGCCGCCGCTGGTGATCTGGCCATCGACGGTGGCGGTGAAATTCAGCAGGTTTTCCCGGCCCATATCCACCGGCAGGTTAGTGCCGCTGCTGCGCATGTCTTCAAGGTCCAAGGGCGGCATGGGAAACATCATCTCTGTGGTGAAATCGCGGTCAGAGATATTGCGAAAGACATAGTCCACCGCGATCCGGTCCAGACCGATGGTGAGATCCTCGCTTTGTATCACCACCTGATCGGTCTGGGTGAAAAACAGCCCCGTGGCATCCAACCCGCCTGCACTGTCATTCGCATGGGCGGGGGCGAAGGCGAGAGCGGCGATCAGGGCAATAATGGCGGGCAGTGAAGGCAACGGGCGGACCATGGCAAGCCATTCAGAAGATGGCCCGCGCATGTGACGCAGCCATTTCAGCGAATACAAGTCTGGGACGCAGACGCGACTTTGGCGTTGCGCCCCTTGCGCACGACCCCGCCCCGCGCAACAAACGCGGACCCTGTCGGAGAAACCCATGCGCGCCGGTATCATAACGCTGATTCTTGGTTATGTCCTGAGCCAGTTCTACCGCGCCTTTCTGGCGGTGCTGACCCCAGTGCTGGAGGTGGATCTGGTGGCCAGCAAGGCCGATCTGGCCACCGCCTCGGGCGCGTGGTTCCTGGCCTTTGCCCTGATGCAGATCCCGGTGGGTGAGGCGCTGGACCGGATCGGGCCGCGCCGCACCACGGCGGCATCGCTGCTGGTCGGCGCGGTGGGGGCGGGCGTCTTTGCGATGGCGCAGACGCCCGGCATGCTGACGCTGGCGATGGCGCTGATCGGGGTGGGCTGTGCGCCGGTGCTGATGGCCAGCCTTTACATCTTTGCCCGGCAGTTCACGCCGGCTGTGTTCGGCACGCTGGCCGGGGTGACGATCGGGGTGGGATCCTTGGGCAATATCGCCGCGTCCTTGCCGCTGACCATGGCGGTTGAGGAATTTGGCTGGAGGCAGACGGTCTGGGCACTGGCGGCGGTAACGGCATTGGCGGGTGTTGTGGTGGCGACCCTGGTGCGCGACCCGCCGCGGGTGCTGGCCAAGGGCGAGCGCGGGTCTGTGCTGACGCTGCTGGCGATGCCTGCGCTGTGGCCGATATTCGCGATGATGATCGTGTGCTATGCGCCCTCGGCGGGTCTGCGCGGGCTGTGGCTGGGGCCGTATTTCACCGATGTTTACGGGCTGGACCGGCCCGGCGTGGGGCAGGTCAGCCTGTGGATGGGGCTGGCGATGGTGGCGGGCAATTTTGCCTATGGCCCGTTGGATCGCTGGCTGGGCACCCGAAAATGGGTGGTCTTTGGCGGCAATTCGTTGATGCTGGTCTGTCTGGCAGGATTGGTTGCCTGGCCTGACAGTGGGTTGGGCTGGGCCACGCTGATGTTCATGGGGGTGGGGTTCTTTGGCGCCTCTTTCCCGGTGGTGATGGGCCATGGCCGGGCGTTTCTGCCGCCGCATCTGGTGGGGCGGGGCGTCGCGCTGATCAATCTGTGCGGCATTGGCGCGGCCGGCATCATGCAGCTGTTGACCGGGCGCATTCATGCCGGGCTGCAACTGGACCCGGGAATTGTGAATTCGGCCCCACCGGCCACGCCCTATCTGGGGCTGTTCCTGTTTTACTGCGTCTTTGTCAGCATCGGTCTGCTGATCTATCTGCTGTCGCGTGACCGCACGGACTAAGGGCGACGATTCCGCTTCCCCCCCTGCCCGCCATACGCTAACAGCGCATCGTCCCTGTGTGAGGGACGGATAAAGGAGACCCCGATGGGCTATAAGATCGTCGTCGTGGGTGCCACGGGCAACGTGGGCCGCGAAATGCTGAACATCCTCGCCGAGCGCGAGTTCCCGGTGGACGAGATGGCCGTTCTGGCATCGCGCAAGTCACTGGGCACTGAGGTCAGCTTTGGCGACAAGACCCTGAAGACCAAGGATCTGGCGACCTTTGATTTTACCGGCTGGGATATGGCCTTGTTCGCCGTGGGATCGGCCGCGACGAAGGAATTCGCGCCGAAGGCGGCGGCGGCGGGCTGCGTGGTGATCGATAATTCTTCGCTTTACCGCTATGACCATGATGTGCCCTTGATCGTGCCGGAGGTGAACGCCGATGCGATCATGGGCTATGCCAAGCGCAACATCATCGCCAACCCGAATTGCTCGACCGCGCAGATGGTTGTGGCGCTGAAGCCGCTGCATGACCGGGCGCGCATCAAGCGGGTGGTGGTCTCGACCTATCAGTCTGTCAGTGGTGCCGGCAAAGAGGGCATGGATGAGCTGTGGGAGCAGACCAAAGCGGTCTACAACCCGGTGAAGGAAGTGCCGCCATCGAAATTCACCAAGCAGATCGCCTTCAACGTGATCCCGCATATCGACGTTTTCCTGGACTCTGGTGAAACCAAGGAAGAATGGAAGATGGTGGCCGAGACCAAGAAGATCCTGGACCCCAAGATCAAGGTCACCGCCACTTGCGTGCGGGTTCCGGTGTTCGTCGGGCACAGCGAGTCGATCAACATCGAGTTTGAAGAGCCGCTGGATTGGCAAGAGGCGCAGGATATTCTGCGTGAGGCGCCGGGCGTCATGTTGATCGACAAGCGTGAGGACGGCGGCTACATCACGCCGATCGAATGTGTCGGCGAATACGCGACCTATATCAGCCGTGTGCGCGAAGACAGCACCATCGACAACGGTCTGAACCTGTGGTGCGTCAGCGATAACCTGCGCAAAGGGGCTGCGCTGAACGCGGTTCAGATTGCCGAGTTGCTGGGCAGCCGGGTGCTGAAAAAGGGCTGATCGGCCCGGATTTCGTTGAGAATTGGCCCGCCCCTGACGTGGAGGCGGGCTTTTTGATGCGTTTTGAATTGACCCAAGGGTTTATGACGCAAGGAGTGTGGTGATCCTTGGCGCGGGTGGGGCAGGGTATTCCGACCTTGCCGCCTGCCGGGGCGTGGGCCTAGGTTGGGGCTGGAAATTCATTTACGGAGCCGCGATATGCGCCCTTTGTTTGCCCTCTTGTTGGCCTCGACCGCCCTGCCCGCCTATGCGGACACGATCACGGCGGATAGCACGATCACGGCTGTCACCGTCTATCCGCAGGGGGCAAAGATCACCCGGACGGTGACCTTCACCGCCCCCACAGCCGGCAGCCATGAGCTGGTGGTGACGGATTTGCCGGGCGATACGCAGGCCGGGCTGATGCAGATCAAGGCGACCGAAGGCACCCAGTTCGGCGCATTCGCGCTGCGGGGCGATCGCCTGCCACCGCGCGAAGAGCCGATGACGCCCGCGCAAGAGGCCGCCAAGGCCGAGGTCACGCGGCTGGAAGCGGCCGAACGTGACACCTATGCCGCGGTTGAGGCGGTGCAGGCGCGGATTGATGCGGCCAATGCAAGGGCGGCGTTTCTGGGGTCTTTCACCGGGGCGATGCCGGATACCGCCACGCCTGAAAGTCTGCGGGAGACGGCGGCAATGATCGGGGCGGAAACGCTGGCGGCGCGGCAAGAGGCGGCCCTGGCGCGCAAGGATTACTGGCCCGCGCAGCAGGCGCTGACAGAGGTGCAGGAAGATCTGGTCAAGGCGCAGGCGGCCTTGGCCGCGCTGCCCGCCCGCGACGCCGATTACACCGCGCTGACGGTGGCGGTGGACTCGGCCGCCGCAGGTGAGGCCACGCTGACCGTGACGCATTACATCGAGAATGCGGGCTGGAGGCCCTATTATGAGATCAACCTGACCCGAGGCGATGACACCGCGCTGACGGTGGATCGCAGTGTGCTGGTCACGCAATACAGCGGTGAGGATTGGGCGGGGGTGGCTTTGGTGCTGTCCAGTTCGCGCCCGGCCGAGCAATCGTCGCCGTCGGTGCTGTGGCCCGAGTTGCGCGGCGTTGGCCCGGAAGAGCTGCCGATGCCGACGGGTGGGGCCGAAGGCGACAGCTACCGGATGGAGGCCGCCATGGCTCCGGCGCCGGTGGTTGAGGCCATGGTCGCCCGCGCCGGGATGGAGGGCGATACGGTGGTCTACACCTATCCGCGCGCGGTGGATGTGGCCTCGGGCGTGTCAGACCTGCGGCTGCCGCTGGACAGCCTGAGCTTTGCGCCAGAGGTTGAGGCGCGGGCCGTGCCGCGCAGCGACGACTCGGCCTATGTGATGGCCAGCTTCGTTAATGGTGATGAGCCGCTGCTGGCTGGCGACGCGCTGATTTTCCGTGAGGGCGTGCTGGTTGGAGGCACCGATATGCTGGGGTATATCGCTCCGGGACAAGAGGCCGAGCTGGCCTTTGGCGCGCTGGATACCATCCGGATCAAGCGGGATATGCCGGTGCGATCAGGCGGGCAGACCGGGTTCCTGACCACCAGCAATGAGCAAAGCGAAGAGGCGGTGATCACGGTGGAAAATCTGGGGTCTGAGAGCTGGCCGGTGCGGCTGCTGGACCAGGTGCCCTATACCGAACAGACCGACCTGAGCATCGAGGTGACCGCCAGCCCCGAGCCGACCGAGACCGACGTGGACGCCCAGCGCGGCATCCTGGCCTGGGATTTCCCGCTGGCGGCGGGCGAGAAGAAAACCGTGACGCTGGGCTACACGATGAGCTGGCCCAAGGGGCTGGTGCTGCGCTGAGGGCGACTGCGTGACAAAGGCCATGGCACCGGTGCGCCCGGTGCCATGGCAGTTACGTCAGGGCTGCATGGCGGCCACAGTCGCCGCCAGCGCGGATTGATCGACCGCAATCAAGCCGCGGCGGGGGCGGTCAAGGTCGATGATCAAAAAGACCAGAACCACGATCAAGAGCAGCATGGAATAGACCGGTACCCCCGGCTTGGTCGTGGTGATGCCCGAGGAATAGCCGATGACCCCGCTAAGCACGAGAAATGTGCCAAACAGCAAGAACAGAACGATTTCCGGCACATGCCGGTTGATGGCGGCATTGCGGGCGGACAGTGCGTCGGCCATGTCATTCAGGCTGGTGACAAAGCCCATGGAAACTGGGTTGCCGGACTCTTTCGCCTCATCAGTGGCCAGTTGCCACAATGCGGCAAAGACCATTTCTGCGCTGGCGATCAGGCGGTCACGGCCCGGCCCATCGGCGGCCGACACGGTCGCAGTTTCCAGCCGCAGGCCTGCATATTGACGCATCAGATCCTTGGCCGGGCCGCTGCGTTCTTTGGCCAGAAGATCGGTGCGCAGCCAGGCGGTGCCAATAGCGTTGGCCTCATTCACCACCTCAACCGAGCGTTGATCGAACCGGCCCAGCGACAGCGAGAAGGTAAAGCCCAACAGCAGCGCCAACAGCCCGATAAGCGAGCCCTGGACGGCATTGGCCTGCTGTTTGCTGTCTTCGGTATGCTTTGCCTGCCGGCGTTTTCCCAGCTTTCGGCCAGCGTGCATAATGGCGTAAATCAGCACAAACAGACTAAGCGCAATCAGGATAGATGGAATATCATACATCAGTTCGGTGTCCCGCATATGCCGCGCCCCAAGAGGTGATTGTCGTGGCGCTTGGCTTACACGGGCGCGCAGATCGGCGGCAATGGGTGCGGTCGTGGCTATGCAAAAATATCACACCGCCACAAACGCGCCCTTTACGGGGTCGTATTGTTCCAGCCCGCCTTCGCCGGTGTCGGTCCACAACCCGTGCAGGGTCAGGCGGTCGTCCTCAACCGCGGCTTTGACGAAGGGGAAGGTCATCAGGTTTTCCAGGCTGATCAACACCGCCTCTTTTTCCAGAGCGGGCAGTATCTGATCGTCTGGCAGGTTGGCGACCTTGGCAAAGCCGGGGCGCAGCATGTCCATCCAGCGGCCGACAAAACTGGTCTTTTCCTCCAGCTCGGGCGCGTGGCCGCGGCACATGTCATGGCAGCCCTTGACCCCGCCGCAGTTGGAATGGCCCAGCACCACGATATGCGCAACACCCAGCGAGGTGACGGCGAATTCCACCGTGGCCGAGGTGCCGTGATACTCGCCATCGGGATTGTGCGGCGGCACCAGGCTGGCGATATTGCGGTGGATGAAAAATTCACCCTCATCGGCACCGAAGATCGAGGTGACATGGACGCGGCTGTCACAGCACGAAATCACCATGGCGCGGGGGTGTTGGCCGCTTTCGGCCAGCCGGCGATACCAGGCGCGGTTGTTTTGATACGTGGTGGCGCGCCACCCCTGAAAACGCTGGATCAGATAGGCGGGCAGGGGGTGGACATGCTGCATGGGGCATCCTTTGCGGTCGATCGGCCAGAGTCGATACCAGCGCGTTACTAGGGCGCATTCGCAGAAAATTCGAGGGGCAAAATACCTTTCTGCCATCATTGCGTAAGGAAGCATAAAGCACGGGCGGCGCATGGTGGCGGTGGGTGTAGTGAGAAGAGTGTGGGAAAGATCATGGAAAATGTAGTTGTTCTGCGGCCGCGGGAACGGGTTCGGCAGGATGGAGAGGCGATTGCCCTGATCTACCGCAATCTGGGCACCACGGTGGCCGAGCAGATGGTGACGCGGGCGCTGGGGGAATTGGCGCTGGCGATGGCGGGGATCGCAGCGCAGGTCAAAGAGCATCAGCTGACCGATCTGGCACGTCAGATCAAGCGGTTGCAGCGAATGGCCGAGAATTTGGGCATGATCAGTCTGGGGCAGGTCAGCCAGGATGCCCGCGCCTGTCTGGAGCGCTGTGACAGCACCGCCTTTTCCGCGGTCTGGGCGCGGCTGTTGCGGGTGGCCGAGCGGTCGTTGGCCACCGACAAGGGGATTGCCGATATTTTGGGATAATGGTGGGGGCTTGCGGCGCGCCGCGGCTGCAGTAGGGTCGGCAGGGCTGAAACCCTGTGCGGCCTGTGCTGCACCCATCAAGGATCACGCCCACATGACCGCCCCCGAGTCCAAGCCGCTGCATGTCATCACGCCTGAAGGGCTGGAGGCCTATCTGCAGCACTCCCCGCATGCCAATTGGCTGCGGGCCAGCGGGTTTGACGCAGCTTTGGGTGAGATGCGGTTGCTGCCCGGACCCGGCGGGGTGGCGGGGGCTGTGGCAGGTCTGGGCACCGACAAGGCGCGCCGCCGCAGCCGGTTCGGGGTCGCCCGGGCCTTTGTAGCACTGCCCGCAGGCGATTGGCATCTCGAAGGCGATCTGGCCCAGCATCTGGCGACCGAGACCGGGCTGGCGGCCCTCTTGATGACCTATCGGTATGAGCGGTATCGCCCGGGCAAGGCCGCGGCCGCTGTGGCCCGGATCGCACCGGTGCCGGGCACGGATGGGCCTCGATTGGCGGCGATGGCGGCGGGCGAATTCCTGACCCGAGATCTGATCAACACGCCTGCGCAGGATATGGGCCCGGCTGAGTTGGAGGCCGCCGTCCGCGATCTGGCTGCGGCGCACGGGGCCAGCGTGCAGGCGACGATCGGCGAGGATCTGTTGGCGCAGAATTTCCCGATGATCCATGCGGTGGGCCGCGCATCCCCTCGGGCGCCGCGTCTGATTGATCTGCGTTGGGGCGAGGCCGGACCACGGCTGACGCTGGTGGGTAAGGGCGTGTGCTTTGACACCGGCGGGCTGAATATCAAGCCATCGGCCGGCATGTCCTTGATGAAAAAGGATATGGGCGGGGCGGCGACGGTGCTGGGTCTGGCACAGATGATCATGGCGTTGCGTCTGCCCCTACGGCTGCGGGTGCTGATCCCGGCGGTGGAGAATGTGATCTCGGGCAACGCGCTGAAGCCAAAGGACATCCTGACCAGCCGCAAGGGCCTGACGGTTGAGGTGAACGATACCGACGCCGAAGGCCGTCTGGTGCTGGCCGATGCGCTGGCCCTGGCCTGCGAGGAAGAGACCGATGCGCTGATCTCGATGGCCACGCTGACGGGTGCGGCACGGGTGGCGGTTGGCCCCGATCTGGCGCCCTATTACACTGATGACGACGCCATGGCGCAGGCGTTGGAGGCCGGGGCAAGGGCCGGGTATGACCCGGTCTGGCGGCTGCCCTTCCACGACGCCTATGATCCGGTGATCGAACCCGGCATCGCCGATCTGGACAATGCGCCGGGCTATGGCTTTGCAGGATCCATCACCGCGGCGCTGTTCCTGCGTCGCTTTGCCCAGCATCCACGCTATATGCATTTCGACATCTATGGCCACACGCCGACCGATGCCCCGGCGCGGCCAAAGGGTGGCGCAGGGCAGGGGGCGCGGGCAATTCTGGGCGCATTGCCCGCCATTCTGGGGCTATAGGATGGACCGCCGCCTGACGCCTTTTTCCGGCCGCATCGCCCATGCCAGTCTGCAAGGCCGCCTTGACGCGCCGCTGACCGATGGCACAGCGGCCACGATTACCGCCCCGTTGGCCGATCTTCTGACCCGCCCCAACGGCCCGCGTGACCGACAAATGCTCTATGGCGACGCGGTCACGGTGATCGACCGGGATCAGGGATTTGCCTTTGTGATGGCTGCGAAAGACGGCTTTTGCGGCTGGGTGGCCGAGGCTGCGCTGGGCCCGGCCTCGACGCCCACCCACCGCATCGCCAGTGCCGCGACGCATCTTTATTCCGGCCCCAAGGTGCAGGCCGCCCAGCATCATCCGCTCTATCTGAATTCCCGCGTCACGGTGACGGGGGCCGACGGGACATGGGCGATCACTCAGCAGGGTTATATCCCGGCCAGCCACCTGGCCCCGCTGGACCAGCCCGCGGCCGACCCGGTTCAGGTGGCCGAAATGTTGCTGAACACGCCCTATCTGTGGGGCGGCAATTCCGCTGCGGGCATTGATTGCTCGGGCCTTGTGCAGGCCGCATTAATGGCCGCTGGTATCACATGCCCTGGCGATAGTGATCTGCAACAGATTGTCGGCACTGCGATTCCGGATGCCGTCCCCCTGCAGCGCGGCGATCTGGTCTTCTGGAATGGCCATGTCGCTCTGATGACCGCGCCCGACCGTATCATCCATGCCAATGGCAAAACCATGTCGGTTGCTTATGAGCCGCTGGCCAAAGCTCTCGCCCGCATCGAGGCCCAAGGCGAAGGCCCCCTGACAGCCCGCCGCAGGCCCTAGGCGCCGTGCCTATTTTCTGTCTGTAAATATCCCGGGGGTGCGGGGGCTGGCCCCCGCTGCCGACCACTCAGCCAACCGGGCGGATCAGCTTTTTCTCCAGCACCTTCAGCACAGCGGTCAGGTCGTGGCCGCGGCGCAGCGTCGGGCCACCCTCGGCGACCACGGCATACATGCCCTGCTTGTTGCGCAGTTTTGGCCGTTTTTCGATGCGGTAGAGCGGCACTTCGGCGGTGCGGCGAAAGACGGCAAAGACCGCGGCCTCGCGCCCGAAACTCATGCCGTAATCACGCCATTCGCCCGCTGCCACCATCTGCCCATATAGACGCAGGATCGCCGACAGCTCGCGTCGGTCAAAGACCACCTGCTCGGGCGCGGCCGGGGCAAAGGGAAGAGGCGCTTCGGCGTTCATCCGCAAAGTCTAGCGGCTTTGCCCTGTGGATCAAGCGTTGCGTCGGGTCAGGCGAATCCGGGGGCAACGCGGACAAAGCCGGTCTCAATCCCGCGCCAGTTCTTTTGCACCGGGGCCAGCCGCCGCTGGGTGGCCGGGTGTGCGGCATCCAGTACGCCCGCGCGCACCAGAAGATGGGCAATCGCGGCCTCGGATGCGCGGGAATTGCCGTCCAGCACCTTCAACGCAATGCCAAGGCCTTTTTCGGGCAGAATGGCGACGAAGACGGCCTCGGCTCCGGTCTTGATCGCGACGCGGCCGCCCATCGCCTGCATCAGCTCGGTGCAGGCGCGGCCCGTTCCGGCGACCAGATCGGGGTAGGCGGCCATGGACCGGGTCAGCCGGTGCATCGCCGATTGCCGCGCGCCCTGACCGTCGCGCGCATTGGCAAAACCCGCCATGGCGCGGCCCAACCCCGCCAGCGACATGGCAAAATTCGGCGCTGAACAGCCATCGACGCCCCAGCCAGAGATGCTTTCCCCCGTCACCTCTTCGGTGGCGGCAAGGATGGCGCGCTGCAGGGGGTGGTCCATCTGAAGGTATTCGGGCCCGGCCTTCAGGTGCTGGGTCACGGTCAGGAAACCGGAATGTTTGCCCGAACAGTTGTTGTGCAACTGGCAGGGGGATTCGTGCCCGCGGATCAGGCGGTCGCGCTCGTCGCGGTCAAAGGGCTCATGCGCGCCGCAGCGCAGATCGGACTCGGCCAACCCCAGATCGGCCAGCCAGCGCCCGGCCATATCGACATGCAGATGCGCGCCCTGATGGCTGGCGCATGACAGCGCCAGATGCGCGTCAGACAGCCCACGTGCAGCGGCCGCGCCGGTTTCCAACAAGGGCAAAGCCTGGATCATCTTGCATGATGAGCGGGGGAAGATCACCGCGTCGGGGTTTCCCCAGGCCTCAACCACGCCAGAGGCATCGCAGATCACCGCATGGCCCAGATGGGTGCTTTCCAACACGCCGCCGCGCCACAGCTCTGCCATCGGCACAGCGCCCCGGTTTACCTCGGCCATGGTTTCCTCCCTGATCGTCCGCTTTGGTCACAGATACGCGATTTTCTGCCCCGAATTCGCCTAGGGGCTTTCGCGCAGGGGTCTTTTTGCGTATGGAAGACCTATCGGGTTCAGACCAACCCCGCCAGACGAAAAAGGCCAAAGGCCGTGCGGCGCGGGACGACAGAGGCAAAAGACAGCTTGGAGGCTGCGTCGACATGACTTCCTATCTTCGCCGCGCGTTTGGCGCCGCCGCAATCGCCTTGGTTGCCACAACGGCCCAAGCGCAGGAATCGACCAACCGCGTCGCCACGATGACCGATTGGAATGTGTTCACCGAGGAAAGCCCCAAGGAATGCTGGGGCGTGTCCAAGCCGAAAGAGACGGTGAACAGCAAGGATGGCAAGCCGGTCTCTGTCCGTCGCGGCGAGATCATGCTGTTTGTCACCTTTCGCCCCGGCAAACCGGGCGAGATCAGCTTTTCCGGCGGCTATCCGTTTGCGCCCGGGTCAACCGTGGATGTGATCGTGGATGGCAACAGCTATCAGATGTTCACTGATGGCGAGTGGGCCTGGCCGGGCAGTGTGGGGGATGACGCAGCCTTGTTGAAAGCGCTGAAAGCGGGCACCACCGCCATTCTGTCGGCGCGGTCGGCCAAGGGCACCCAGACCAAGGATACCTTCAGTCTGCGCGGCTTTACCGCCGCCATGGAAGACGCCGGCAAGCGCTGCAAATAAGCGCGCCGCACGGCATCAGACGCCCCGTTTTGCGGGGCGTTTTCTTTTTGCACAACATCGCCTATGTATCGGCCCATCAAGATCGCCTGTGACAAGGCCGCAACCGAAAGATCTGCCACATGACCGCCCCCATCACGCAAGACGTGCTGACTCTGCCACGTAAACTGCCCGAGGGCGGTTTGATGAATATTGTCGGCCTGACGCGCGATCAGCTGCGCGCTGCGCTGATCGCGGCGGGCACGCCCGAGAAACAGGCCAAGATGCGGGTCGGGCAGATCTGGCAATGGGTCTATTACTGGGGCGTGCGTGATTTTGCCGCGATGACCAACCTGGCCAAGGACTTTCGCGCCATGCTGGCTGAGCGGTTTGTGGTGGCCCTGCCCGAGGTGGTAACCCGCCAGATCAGCGCCGATGGCACGCGGAAATATCTGGTGCGGATTGCTGGCGGGCATGAGGTTGAGGTGGTCTATATCCCCGAAGAGGGGCGCGGAACTCTGTGCATCTCATCCCAGGTCGGCTGCACGCTGACCTGTTCGTTCTGCCATACCGGCACGCAAAAGCTGGTTCGCAACCTGACGGCGGGTGAGATTGTCGGCCAGGTCATGCTGGCGCGCGATGATCTGGGCGAATGGCCCGAGCCGGGGCAAGGCTCTATTACCGAACGATTGGTCAGTAACGTCGTCCTGATGGGGATGGGTGAGCCGCTGTATAATTTCGACAACGTCCGCGACGCGATGAAAATCGTGATGGATGGTGAGGGGATTGCGCTGGGTCGCCGTCGCATCACCCTGTCCACCAGCGGCGTGGTGCCGGAAATCGCCCGCACGGCGACGGAAATCGGCTGCCTTCTGGCGGTATCGTTCCATGCCACCACGGATGAGGTGCGCGACCAGCTGGTGCCGATCAACAAGCGGTGGAACATCGCAACGCTGCTGGAGGCGCTGCGGGCCTATCCGGGGCTGTCAAATTCTGAACGTATCACCTTTGAATATGTGATGCTGGACGGGGTGAATGACACCAAGGAAGATGCGCATCGGCTGGTTGAATTGCTGCGCGGCATTCCGGCCAAGGTGAACCTGATCCCGTTCAACGAATGGCCGGGCGCGCCGTATAAACGGTCTTCGGGCAACCGGATTCATGCCTTTGCCGACATTATTTACAATGCGGGCTACGCCAGCCCAATCCGCACGCCGCGCGGTGAGGATATCATGGCCGCCTGCGGGCAGTTGAAATCGGCGACCGAGCGGGGACGTAAATCCAAGGCCCAGATCGAGGCCGGATTGTGAGCCTGCCGCTGCTGCCGAATGCGGTGGCGCGGCGGATTTTTCTGGATCGTCATGCGCTGGCAGAGGCGCCTGTGGGCCCTGCCAAAGGGCAGGCCCTGGCCGATCTGATCGGGCGGATCGGATTCGTCCAGGTTGACAGCATCAACACGGTGGAACGCGCGCACAACATGATCTTGTGGTCGCGTCGGCAGAGCTATCAACCTGCGGAGTTGAAGCGGTTGATGGAAAAGGATCGCGCGCTGTGGGAACATTGGACGCATGATGCGTCAATCCTGCCGGTGGGGATCTATAGCCATTGGAAACATCGGTTCGAGCGTGACCGCGGGCGATTGGTTGAGCAATGGACAGGCTGGCAGCGCGCCGGATTTCATGAAAAGTTCGATGAGGTTCTGGCGCGGGTGCAGGACCACGGGCCCGTGACCAGCGCCGATGTTGGCGCGGGTGAAGTGCGGGGCAAGGGCGGCTGGTGGGACTGGCACCCTTCCAAGGCCGCGCTGGAATATCTGTGGCGTGTGGGCGAGCTGGCGGTGACCCGGCGCGACAGCTTTCGTAAAGTCTATGACCTGACGGAACGGGTCATTCCTGCGGCTGACCGAACGATTGTTCATGATCCGGATGTGACGGTGGACTGGGCGTGTTCCTCAGCGATGGATCGGCTGGGATTTGCAAGCTCGGGAGAGATTGCAGGCTATTGGGGGCTGATTTCACCGGGTGATGCGCGCGACTGGTGCCGTCAGGCTGCGGCGACGGGGCGGCTGGTCGAGGCCGAAGTTGAGGGGGCCGATGGATCGCGCCGCAAGGGGTTTCTTTGGCCTGAGACGCTGGACGAGGCTCCGCCAGAGCCGACCGGCCGATTGCGGATTTTGTCGCCCTTTGACCCTGCGCTGCGCGACCGGAAACGGGCCGAACATCTGTTCGGTTTCCGCTATCGGATTGAGGTTTTCGTGCCCGAACCCAAGCGGACCTTTGGCTACTATGTCTTTCCGGTCCTGGAGGGAGCGCGGCTGATCGGGCGGCTGGACGCAAAGGCCTATCGGGACGTCGGATGCCTGCGCGTGGCCAGATTTTGGCCAGAGCCGGGGCAGCCGATGGGTCTACAGCGTCTGGCGCGGTTCGAGGCAGAAGTTAACCGACTGGCGCGGTTTGCGGGCTGTGATCGGGTCGAATTTCTGCCCGGCTGGCAACGTGAGTCGGTTTTGAACCCGCATTCCTGATTTTGCAAGATACTGATCTGTTTTGGTTTTTCTGAACCATATACGGCTTTGGAAAATACTTGCAAATGCATGTAAATCGACTAGCCTCTTGTCAGCGGATGGCAGGTCTTAACAGAGGCCGCCGTCCTGCATAGCCAATGGCCAGCAAGGCCAAAGCAGGGAGAGAGACATGACTGCCGCAAATGTGCTGGGCCAGATGGCCGGGATGCTGGCCTCGGGCGGGATCGAGGTGGTGGATTGTTCGGGGGTGCTGGGGCCGGAAACGCCGCTGTTGAAGCTGCCACCGGATTTCGCCAAGGATACCCCGCCAATCAAGATTCACCGCATCAGCGAATACGACAAGGACGGGCCGTTCTGGGCCTGGAACTGGCTGGAACTGGGTGAACACTCGGGCACCCATTTCGACGCGCCGCACCACTGGATCACCGGTAAGGACTATGCCGACGGCTATACTGATAGCCTGCCGGTCCAGCGCCTGATCGCGCCGGTGAACGTGCTGGATTTCGCGGCGGAATGCACGGCGAACCCGGATTTTCTGTTGACCATCGACCATGTGAAGGCCTGGGAGGCCAAGCATGGTGCAATCAACGCCGGCGAATGGGTGGTGCTGCGCAGCGACTGGGATCGGCATGCCGATAGTGAACAATCGTTCCTGAATGCGGACGAGACGGGGCCGCATACGCCTGGGCCGACCGCCGAAGTGATAGAGTATCTGATCGCCAAGGGCATTGTTGGCTGGGGCAGCCAGTGCATCGGCACCGATGCGGGGCAGGCGGGCGGGATGACGCCGCCGTTCCCGGCGCACAACCTGCTGCACAAAAACAACCGCTACGGTCTGGCCAGCCTGGCCAATCTGGACAAACTACCCGCAAAGGGCGCGATCCTGATTGCGGCTCCGTTGAAGATCAAGAATGGCACGGGCAGCCCGATCCGGGCGTTGGCGCTGGTGCCTCGGGGGTAAGATATTGTCTTTGAATGATAATATCGGATCGGTTCTGAATGGGGCCGATCAGCTGGCTAACGGTGCTGCGCCGGATTTGGGGGCAGAGTTGATTCTGCGCAGTTTCGCGCCCTATCTGATGAACCGCATCATGGGGCGCTATAATGCCAGTCTGCGCGATGAGATGGCAGAGCTGGGTCTGACCACGCCGCAGATGCGCGCGCTGGCGGTTCTGGCGGTGATAGAGGCGCCTTTGATCCGCGAATTGGCGGTATACACGGTGACGGATCCGTCGACACTTAGCCGGGCGCTGGACCAGTTGCAGGCCGATGGGTTGATCCGGCGCGAGACGGACGCTGAAGATTCCCGTGCCGTACGAGTGTTCATGAATCCGACCGGGCGTGCGGCATTCAACCGGCTTTGGCCGCAAATGGCCGCTGCCGAAGCCCGCATGTTCCGCGGAATCTCAAACGAGGACCGGCGCTCTTTCATTGCCACCTTGCAAACAATGCTGACCAACATCCGCAAACACGAGATTTGATATGGCTGAGCGATCATTCAAGGCAGAAGTCGAACACCTGCGCAAAGGGGAGGGCGATACCTTTACCGGCGAGGGGATCCTGGCGCTGACCAAGGCGCTGTTGGAGAATGGCGTCGGCTATGTCGGCGGCTATCAGGGCGCGCCGATCAGCCATCTGATGGATGTTCTGGCCGATGCCGAGGATCTGATGGCTGAGTTGGGCATCAGGTTTGAGGCCAACGCGAATGAGGCAGCGGCGGCGGCCATGTTGGCGGCCAGTGTGCATTACCCGATCCGTGGCGCATGCACGTTCAAAGGGCCGGTGGGCGTCAACGTGGCTTCGGATGCCTTGGCCAACCTGGCGTCCTCGGGGGTGACCGGCGGCGCCTTGGTGATTGTGGGCGAGGATTATGGCGAAGGCTCCAGCATCATGCAGGAGCGTAGCCATGCCTTTGCGATGAAGTCGCAGTTCTGGCTGCTGGACCCCCGACCGAACCTGCCCAGCATCGTCAAGGCGGTGGGCGACGGGTTTGCGCTGTCAGAGGCCTCAAACACGCCGGTCATGTTGATGGTGCGGATCCGGTCGTGCCATGTCACCGGCAGCTTTGCCACGCGTGACAACAAACGTCCGGCGCTGACCGTCCGAGAGGCCTTGTCCAACCCACGTTCGGATTTTGCCCGCGTGGTGCTGCCGCCGATGTCCTATCTGCATGAGCAGGACAAGATCAACAATCGCTGGCCCGCGGCTGAGGCGTTCATCCTGGAGCATCAGCTGAATGAGATTTTTGGGCAGGGTGGCAAGGCCGGGTTGGTCATTCAGGGTGGCATGTACAACACCGTTATCCGGGCGCTGCAGCGGCTGGGTCTGGCCAATATTCACGGCGATACCGAACTGCCGATATATTGTCTGAATGTCTGTTACCCTCTGATTTCCAGTGAGTTTTTGGATTTTTGTGACGGCAAGGATCACATTCTGGTGGTTGAGGAAGGCCAGCCCGCGTTCATCGAGGATCAGCTGGCGGCCATGCTGTATCGAGCGGGCGCGCAGGTGAAACTGCACGGCAAAGGCGTCTTTCCGATGGCGGGCGAATACACCGGGCAGATCATGCTGGACGGGGTGACGGCGTTCCTGCGCCAGGCCGCGCCCGAGATGTTGCCGGCCACCGTGCGCGCGCCCAATCTGGATGCGCCAAAGGCCCCCGATCTGACCAAAGTGGTGCCAACGCGCCCACCGGGGTTCTGCACCGGCTGCCCCGAGCGGCCGATCTTCGCCGCGCTGAAACTGGTTGAGGGGGAGTTGGGCAAGCATCAGATTGCCGCTGATATCGGCTGCCATCTGTTTGGCAGTCTGCCACCGTTTGAGATTGGCGGCGCGACCATGGGCTATGGTCTGGGGCCTGCCGCCAACGGTGCCTTTGATGGTGGTGGAGAACGGCGGCCGATCAGTATCATCGGTGATGGCGGGTTTTGGCATAACGGCCTCAGCTCCTCGATCACCAATATGGTGTTCAACAAATCCGACGGGCTGGTGGTGGTGGTGGATAACTACTATTCCGCCGCGACGGGTGGACAGGATTTGATGTCCAGCCGCGCGACCAATGCGACCAAGGCAACACAAAACCCGATTTCTGATGCCGTGAAAGGGGTTGGCGTGGGCTGGGTCCGCCAGATCGACAACACCTATGACGTGCCGAAACTGCGTGAGGTGCTGCGCGAGGCACTGACGACCAAGGCTCCGGGGCCGAAGGTGATTGTTGCCAGCAGCGAGTGCATGCTGAACAAGCAACGTCGGGAAAAGCCGTTGCGCGCTGCCGCGATCAAGGAAGGCCGCCGGGTTGAGGCGCCGCGCTTTGGTGTGGATGAAACGGTTTGCACCGGCGATCACGCCTGCATGCGGCTGTCGGGGTGCCCGTCCTTGGGGCTGAAACACACCGGCGATCCGTTGCGCGATGACCCTGTCGCCAGCATCGACCAGACCTGCGTCGGCTGCGGGAACTGCGGTGAGGTGGCGGACGCCGCCATCCTCTGTCCCAGCTTTTACCGGGCCGATGTGGTGCATAACCCCGGCGGGGTTGAACGGTGGTGGGCGGGCGTTCGTGCCCGGGTCATCGCCAGGCTGGCCCGACGTCGTGCGGCCAAAGGACTGGAGTTTTCCGCATGACCGTTCATGAAACGCTGACCCCGCGGGATGCAGATGCTCGATTGGCCGATATCATCAAGCTGGCAATCTATGCCGTCGGCGGTCAGGGCGGCGGCGTTCTGATCAATTGGATCGAAGATCTGGCTCGGTCTCAGGGGTTTACGGCGCAGGCCACCAGTGTTGCAGGCGTCAGCCAACGCACTGGGGCAACGATCTATTATCTGGAGATGGCCCCCGCGGGTCCCCGTGCGCCGGTGTTCGGGCTGATGCCAGCGGCGGGCGATGTTGACGTGATGATCGCGGCCGAATGGATGGAGGCCGGGCGGGCGATCATTCGCGGCTTTGTCACGCCGGACCGGACCTCACTGATCGCATCAACCCACCGCAATCTGGCGGTGAGCGAAAAGATGGTGCCGGGGGATGGGCTGGCGGATGCGGCAGCGGTGCGTGAGGCGGCTTTGCAGATGGCAAAGCGGTTGATCGCGGCGGATTTCGAAGCGACGGCTGTGAACGCCGGTTCGGTAATTTCCGCGACGCTGTTTGGAGCATTGGCGGCCAGTGATGCGCTGCCCTTTCCCCGTGCCGCCTATGAAGAGGCCATTCGGGCAGGTGGCAAGGGGGTTGAGGCGTCGTTGCGCGCCTTTTCGGCCGGGTTTGATGCGGTGGAAAAGGGCGATGTGACGGCACCTGTTGCGGCCCCAACAGAGCGGACGCTGGGCGTTTTCGGCCCCGCGCGGCTGATGGCCCAATGGGAAAAACTGGCGGCCCATGCAGCCAGCCTGCCCGGGCATGCGCCTGAGATGGCGCTGGCAGGTTTGCGGAAAGTGGTGGAATTCCAGGATCTTGCCTATGGAGCGCACTACCTGGACCGGTTGGAAGCCGTTGCAGCGCGCGACCACACGCCCTATGATCTGACGTTTGAGGCCGCGAAATATATCGCAAATGCGATGGCCTATGACGATGTGATCCGGGTGGCTGATCTGAAGACCCGTGCGGCGCGATTCACCCGGATTCGGGGTGAGATGGGGGCGGGGGACAGGCTGATGCAACTGACCGAATTCATGCACCCGCGGGCGCAGGAAATTGCCGGGATGATGCCGCGTGGGATGGGCGCACGAGTTGAGGCCAGCCCGAAATGGATGGCGCGGCTGGACCGGTGGTTTGGCCACGGGCGGCGTGTCCGGACCGACAGTCTGCGCGGCTATCTGATGCTATACATACTGGGCGGCATGAAACGCCGGCGTCTTGGCAGTCTGCGCCACGCACAAGAGGTGGCGCATCTGGAGGCATGGCTGGCCACTGCGATGGACTATCTGGACCGCGACTATGCGCTGGCGGTTGAGGTGATCCGCTGTCGTCGGTTGATCAAGGGCTATTCCGACACCCACGCCCGCGGGCTGTCAAAGTATGACCGCGTGCTGGCAGGCGTCGCGCAGGTTGCGGGCCGTGACGATGCAGCAGACTGGGCGCGCCGGTTGCGCGAGGCGGCTTTGAAAGATGAAAAGGGTTTGGCTTTGGACGGCGCACTGCAAACCATCGCCAGTTTCTGACGATAGAATTGCTGCGCAAATGCTGCGCAGCAATTTCACGTTATCAAAGGGTTGCTGGCAGGGCGATATAGGCCCCGTTCCAATAGGCCAGGGCCCCTGCGTCAGGCGTCAGGCGCACCGCCCGCACCCGCCCGATCAGAATTGTATGGGTGGCGCGGTCGATCATTTCCTCAACGGTGCAATCAAACGCGGCCGGGGCGCCGCGCAACAGGCGGGCGCCGGTGACGGCGGTGTCCCACTCAGCGCCATCATAACGCGCCGCCCCTTTCACGCCGCCAAAGCCGGAAAACCGCTCGGCCACCGTCTGATGTGCGGCACCCAGCGAGGACCAGCCGAAACGACCATATTCCACCAGAAGGGGGTGGCTGGACGCGCTGCGGTTGACGCAGGCCAACAACAGCGGCGGTTCGGCTGATAGCGAGATTGCCGACGTCACCACCAGCCCCGAGGCCTGCGCGCCGTCCCCGACCGTGATCACACTGCAATTGCCCACCAAGGCACGCATTGCATCGCGAAATTCATTCGGAGACGGTTCCATCATTCACCCCTTTAAGCGATCTACGTCTGATCTGAGCCAGCAGATCAAAAGCAAATCGTGATTTTCCAAACCGCTTTAGCGGATTCCGGCCTTGGCCAGACGCGGCAAGACTTCTTCTGCGAAATAGGGGAATTCTTTGACATAATCCACAAAGGACAGCGTGGTTCCGGCAAAACCGGTATCATGCAGGCTGATCAGCCCGGCGGCGACCTGATCCGGCGTGCCGATCAGGGGAAAGCCGCCATGCCCCAGCGCCATGCCAAAGCGGATCTGGGTCAACAGGTCATGCGGGAAGGACAGCGCATGGGCCAGCTGCAGGCGGATCAGGTTGTCGGTTGCCTCCCAATCGGCATTTTCATCGACGATGTAATGAACGTAATCGCGGGCCTCTTTCTCGGTCCGGCGGCAGACGACATGGCTGAAGGTCAACACGCCGATATCCTTGCCCTTACCCTTACCCAGGGCTTTCAGCGCGGCGATTTCGTCTTTTGAGCGGCCCAGATCGATGGCTGGGGTAAAGAGAAAATTGGCGTTGTCGGTGGCGAATTCGCGGCCTTGCGCGCTGCCTGCGGCGTTCAGGATCGGGACGGAACCCCGGACAGGGGCGGGGTCACCCTTCAGGCCCTTGATATTATGAAAATACTTTTCATCCCAGTCGAAACGCTGGTCGCTGGCCCAGATCTTGCGGATCAGATCCAGCCATTCCTGCGCATAGCCATAGCGGGTCTCATGGTCGTCGGGCAGGGTCAGGCCCAGCGCCTCATATTCCGGCTTATTCCATCCGGCGACGATGTTCAGGCCGGCGCGACCATGGCCGATCTGGTCGATGGTGGCGATCTGTTTGGCAACGACAACGGGGTGATTGGCGGTGGTGTGGATGGTGGCGAAGACCGAGATGTCTTTGGTGCTGGCCAGAAGGCCCGCGGCCCAGGTCATGGTTTCCAGCACGCTGCCGTGAAAGTCGGTCGGCCCGCCATAGCCGATCCAGCGGGCGATCGGCAGCATGAAGTCGATCCCGGCGGCGTCGAGCATTTTCGCCAGCGTCAGGTTGTTGTCCCATGAACTGACCCAGCGTTCCTTTACCTGGGTGGGTGTCATACCCGAGGAACAGTTTGTCGAGAAGGTGCCCAGCTTGAAGCCGCCGGAGAGCATCCGGTTCTGTGTCATGTTTGCGATCCCTGTTGGAGGTTATGATATATTTTATGCTTGAAATTCTATCGTAAATTGCATTTGCGTCAACGGTTTTAAGCGGGCAGTCTGTCCGTCCATCGAAGGGGGCAGTAATGGCAAAGAAACCGGCGGAAAATCAGGGGGATAAGCCTGAGACCCGGATGGATTACCGCTGGCATCTGGCGCAAAGCCCGGTCGAAGTGGACACGACCGAGCTGGAATTCTCGCTGATGCGGGCGTTTGAGGGCTTCGGACGGTGGGAATCGGAATGCCTGGCGTCGGTCTGCGATCTGGCGGCGACGGGGCCGGAAAATGCGATTTTGCACATCATCCGGATGAATGACCGGCCCAAGACCATCAAGGATCTGGCGCGGTTGACCAACCGCGACGATGTGCCGAACATTCAGTATTCCTTGCGCAAGCTGATTGGGGCCGGGCTGGTGCTGCGCAAAGGCTCTGGCCGGTCGGGTGTGACCTATCAGGTCACCGATGAGGGGCTGCGCGTGACGGACGATTACGGGGCGCTGCGCCGCCGATTGCTAATTGCCGAAGTGGCGGATCTGCCGGGGTTCGCGGCACGTCTGGCCGAGGCCACGCGGACGCTGAACCTGCTGTCGGGGATCTATGAAGAGGTGGCGCGGGTGGCCGCCACCCATCGGCGGTCTTAGCGCAAGGCGCGGGCCAGGCTGTCGGCCAGCCAGTCCACCCCGGCGGCGATGCTCAGGTTGCCGGGCGACAGGCGCAAGGTCTGGCTGCGGTGATCAACACTGATTCCGGCAGCCCGCAGGCTGGCCACGATCTGGGCGGCGGGCCGCTGATCGGGCAGACGCAGCATGACGGACCCGCCGCGCTGGCCTTCGGGCCGCGGCGTCAGGCTGGGCAGGTGCAGACTGTCGGCCATGGTGAACAGCTGTTCGGTCAGCGCCCGGTTATGCGCCAAGAGGGCGGCATGATCCTGCGCTGCATGCCATTCCATCGCGGGCAATGAGGCGATGGCCGCCATGCAGCCCGGCGTGCCATTGTCAAAGCGGCGAATATCGGGGGCGGGCTGAAAGGCGGTGATGTCCCAGTTGAACGGGTTGTCCTGGCTGAACCAGCCCTGCAGATGCGGCTGGCAATGCGGAATCAGCCGGGGGGCCACATACAGCGCGCCCGCGCCGGGGGTGCCACACATCCACTTCAGGCTGGTTGAAAAGGCGAAATCCACCTGCGGCGCGTGCACGTCAAACGGCAACAGCCCGGCGCCTTGGGTGATATCAACCCCGATCAGGCTGCCCATTCGCCGCCCATGCGCCACCATTTCCGGCAAATCGATGCGATGCGAGGTGGTGGATGACACCCAGGTCAGCAGCGCCAGGCCGACGTCCGGCGTCCAGGCAGCGAGGAAATCCTCATCCTCGACATGCGCGGCCCCTTGCCGGAAGGGCACAGTCTTCAGCGTGAACCCCAGGGGTTCGGCCAGACGCTGCAAGAGGAAATGATTTGACGGAAAGCAATCGGCCCCGACCAACAGCTTGCGCCCGCGAAGATGGCCGTCGGGCAGTGAGGTCAGGATGGCGTGGAAGGCAGTGGTGACGTTTTCGCAGGCGGTGACGCTGCCGGGGTCGGCGTTCAGGATGCCGCGCCAACGGTCAATGAACCGTTGCCGCAAGGGCAAAACGTGGCCCCATTGCGCATCATCCGCGGTGCCCCAGGACAGGGCAAAGTCGGCCATTGCGGCGGCCAGATCGCGGGCCTTGCCGGGATACATGCCGATCGAGTGATACAGGAAATAGGCGCCGTCCATGAGGTTATCCTGGGTGCGGGGTCAGGTGCCGCGAAAATCGGGTTTGCGTTTGTCGCGAAAGGCGCGAATGCCTTCGGTCTTGTCTGCGCTGTCCAACAGGGCCTCAAACGCCAGACGCTCGGCCGTCAGGGCCAGTGCGGATTCCGCACCCTGCACCAGCGCCCGCTTGGCGGCCTGCAGGGCCAGTGGCGCGCGTCCGGCGAGGCGGGCGGTCAGGGTGGCCCCTTCGTCGGCGGCAGGTCCGGTGGCCAGATGGCTGGCCAGCCCCCAGGCATAGGCGGTCTGCGCGTCGATGATCTCTCCGGTCAGGACCATGCGGGCCGCACGGGCCGGGCCGATGCGCGCCATCAGCCGTTGCCCGCCGCCCGCACCGGGAATCAGCCCTAACGAGGTTTCCGGCAGACCCAGCCGCGCATCAGGACCAACAATCATCAGATCGGCCATCAACGCCAGTTCCAACCCGCCGCCCAAGGCAAAGCCATCAACTGCGGCCACCAGCGGTTTGGGAAAGGCGCGCAGGGCGGCCCAATGGGCCTTGCGCGGGTCAACGGCGCCTTCGGCCGCGGTTTTCGTTTCAATCTCGGTGATGTCGGCGCCAGCGGCAAAGTTGCCTTCGGCCCCCGTGATCAGCACAGCGCGGCAATCCGGGTTGGCGGCCAGATCGGTCAGCGCGGCGGCCAGATCAGCCAGAAGGGCGGTGTTCAGCGCATTGCGTGCCTGTGGCCGGTTCAGAACCAGCCGCGCAATGGCCCCGTCGCGATGGATAAGCAGGGATGTCATGCCCGCAATCTTGCCGCCCGGGCAAAGCAATGCAAGCGCGAAGTTTCAAGTTTGAAGAACTGCCCCCGGCAGTTACCGGCCGTCAGAAGTCTTCCCATTGCGCCAGGGTGTCGCCATCTGTGCCAGTGCGAAGGGCGGGGACCCTGATGTCCGGTGCGGGGTTTGTCTGCGCTGTCGCCTCCGGCTGGGGCGCAAGGTCAGGGACCGGTTCTGGCTGTAGTTGAAAACGTGCCAGCCCATCGGCCAGACGGCGCGCGCCGCTGTGCAGCGCATCGGCCGCCGCTGTGGATTGCACCACCACAGCGGCATTGCGTTGGGTCACCGCATCCAACTGGCGCACGCCGGTGTTGATCTCGGACAGGCCCTGCGCCTGTTCATGCGCCGAGGCGGCAATGTCGGCAATCAGCGTGGTGACCGAGGTGATACGGCCAATCATCGCGTCCAGCGCCGTGCCAGTGGCCTGCACCAGACCCGAGCCGCTTTCGATCTGCTCGGACGATTGGGTGATCAACCGTTTGATCTCTTTGGCGGAGTCTGAGGCGAGCTGAGCCAGAGAGCGCACTTCTGACGCAACAACGGCAAAGCCCTTGCCGGCATCACCGGCGCGTGCCGCCTCTACCCCGGCATTCAGGGCCAGAAGATTGGTCTGAAAGGCGATGTCGTCGATCACTTCGGTGATTCGGGTGATTTGGTGGGACGAGCCTTCGATTCCCTGCATTGCCGATATCGCCCGGCGCACGATTTGCCCGCCCGCCAACGCCTGCTGCCCGGTTTCAGTCATGACAAGATCTGCGTTGGCGGCATTGGCGGCGGTGGATTGCACGCTTTCGGTCAGCTGGTTCAAGGCGGCCGCGGCCTCTTCCAGTGTGGCCGACTGCGTTTCGGTCCGTGCCGCCATATCCTGGGCCACTATCGCCACCTGCAGCGCGCCCTGGTCGATGGTAAGGGCGGTCTGGCGGATCATCCGGATCGTGTCGGCCAGCGTCTGCACCACGGCATTGAAATCCTGTCGCAGCGTTTGATAGCGGGGCGGGAAGGGATCATCGGCCGGGCTGTCAATGCTGGCCGACAGATCCAGCGCCGCCAACCGGGACAGGCCAGCCGTCAAATCGCCGACAACGCGGCGTTGCTCGGCCTCTCGTGCCTGATCCTGGGCGGCCAAAGCCTGTGCCGCAATGACCGAGGCGCGCCACGCCTCGACCCCACGGGCGAAATTGCCGATCTCGTCGCTGCGTTCGGTTGCGGGGGTTTGCTGGGACAAGTCCTGCGCGCGGATCCGCTGCATCGCCTGTTGCAAGCTGCCCAAGGGGCGCAGCATCAGCCGATTGCCCAGCCACAACAGCACCGCGCCGATCAGGGACACGCCCAAAAGGCCACCCGCGATCTGCAGCCGTGCCTGGGTCAGATCCTGAATCAGCGCCGCTTCGGGGACAAAGTTGCACAGGATGCCAATGACGCGTCCCATCTTGTCGCGAACGGGCAGCAGGTTGACCGAATAGGGCCGGCCCGACAGGATGGCTCGCCCGACATAGGGCTCGCCCGACAGCAACCGGACCCGCCCGGGATGTGTCATCCCCAAGGGTGTGCCGATCATCCGCTGACCATCGGCGTCCTTCAGCGTGGTGGTCACGCGAAAGAAATCATTCTTCGCCTCATCCCAGTGCAGCACTGAAAAATCAGCGCCGGACAGTGCCAGAATACCGTCCACCATCTGATGTGCGGTGAAATCGGGGATCTGGTCCCAGACCACCTTGACCACATCGCCGGTGGAATCGACGCCATAGGTCAGGTCTGGAAAGGCATCCGCGGTCTGTTCGGCCGACACCCGCGCTGACATCTTCATGGTGGCGACAAATTCTGACTGCAGGATGGATTTGATCGCCCTGTCGGCAGTGAACAGGCCCACGCCGCTGAGCAGGGCAAAGAACAGGATGCTGATCAGCGTCAGCCGGGTGGCCAGCCCGCAAACCGGACGTCTGGGCATGTGTGACACCTTTGATCTGCACAACCGTGGTCTTTGGCATACCCCACCGTCTCTTTATAAACAGTTAGCCGCATCCGCCCGGATAGCCGGCAGCAAAAGCCACTTTCGCCCAAGGCCGGGTTTGTGCTTTGCTGATCGGGATGAAAGACAGGAGACGCCCTTGCCCGTTGTTCCCGAACTGGCGCTGCCCGACCCGGATCAGGCGGCTGTGATGCTGGCGGATGTGTTCGGCTTTGTCGCTGAGGGGGGGCTGATGCGGTTGGGCAATCAACGGGTGGCGCTGGTGCGCGGGGCGGCGGCGGGGCATGGGGTGATTGACCATCTGGCGCTGGCGGTTCCGGACGTGGACGTGGCGGCGGCGGCGATGCTGGCGCGAGGGGCGGTGGTTGACCCTGACGCCTCGCCGGACGGCGCGACCGAGATTGCCGAATTCTGGCAGGGCGGCGTGCGCTATCTGTTCCTGCAAGGCCCAGCCGGCGCGCGGATAGAGCTGATTGCCAATCTGGCGGCGCCGTTTGGGCCGGACCACGATCATATCGGCCTGCCCTGCGTCGATATTGCCGTGACGGCTGAATTTCTGACCGGGCTGGGAGCTGTGCCAAAGGCCTCGCACCGCTTGCGGCACCCTGACGGCGTCATTGAGGTGCGGTTTTTGGCGCTGCAGGATACGATCCTGGAACTGTATCAGCCCTTGCAGGCGCACCCTGTGGCCAGCCCCGGCAAATGGCGGCGGCTGCTGGTCACTGGCGCTGCGCCCGCGGTTGGGCCTGAGGGGCTGACGATTGCCCCGCTCTGACCCTTTTCCTGCAGGATCAGAGGCGGTATACAACGGTATGCGGCAATCCCTGACCCAGATTTATGACCAGCGCGTGGCGGCTGGCACCCTGCACCCTGACACGGCCCAAGAGGCCGTCTTGCCGGTGATGGAGGCGCTGCGGTTGTGGCTGGAAGACAACGCCACCCGCAAGGTGGGGCTGTTCGCCGGCCTGTTCGCGCGGCCCGCGATGCCGCCGCCGGGGCTGTATCTCTGGGGCGGCGTGGGGCGTGGCAAGTCGATGCTGATGGACCTTTTTTATGAGGCAACCGAGATCGCTGCCAAACGTCGGGTGCATTTCCATGCCTTCATGCAGGAAATCCACCACGGTATGCATGAGGCCCGCAAACAGGGCGTTGAGGATGCCCTGGCCCCGGTGGCCGACCGGATCCTGCGCGACACCCGGCTGCTGGCCTTTGACGAGATGCAGATCACTGACATCACCGATGCGATGATCGTGGGGCGGCTGTTTGAAAAGCTGCTGGCCGGAGGGGTGGTGATTGTCACCACGTCAAACCGCGCGCCTGAGGATCTGTATCTGAACGGGTTGAACCGGGCGCTGTTCTTGCCCTTTATCGACATGCTGCGGGCGCGGTTGCAGGTGGTGGAACTGGTCAGCCCGGAAGATTATCGCCAGCATCGGCTGCAGGGCATGCAGGTCTATTTTCACCCAGCAGGCCGGGCACGTGACAAGATTGCCGCGATCTGGTCGGACCTGACCGGCGGTGCGCAGGGGCACCCTCTATGCCTGCCGGTGAACGGGCGGCAGGTGGAACTGCCGCGATTTGCCTCGGGCATCGGGCGGGCCACGTTTTGGGAGTTGTGCGCCAAACCCTTGGGGGCAGCGGATTATCTGGCGATTGCCAGGGCCTGCCGGGTGCTGATCCTGGAGGATATTCCCCAGATGTCGTCCGCCAATTACAATGAAGCCAAGCGGTTCGTCATCCTGATTGACGCGCTGTATGAAGCAAAGGTCCGTCTGATCTGCTCGGCCGCGGATGAGCCGGAGAGACTGTATCTGGAAGGCAGCGGCAGTTTTGAATTTGAGCGCACCGCCAGCCGCTTGCGCGAGATGCAGGACGCCAGTTGGGGGCAATAAAAAGGGGCGGCCCGAAGGCCGCCCAAGGTTTTGCGGGGAAAGACCGCAAGGAGTTCAGGCCTGGCGCGGCACCGGGGCCTCACCGCGCATCAGGACAAGATGCAAGATTGCCCCCAAGGCTGCACCGATCAGCCAGCCGTAACCGGCCAATGCTCCCAACGCAGGCACCCAGACCGTGGCTATCGAGAAGACCGCGGCCAAGCCAAAGGCGATCAGCGCCTTTTGGTTCCAGCCGTTGCCATAGTAATACGGGCCAGCCGGATCGGCGGAATACAGCGCGTCCAGATCGATGTGACGCTTGCGCACCAGATAATAGTCGGCAACCAGGATGCCATACAGCGGTGCCAACACAGCGCCCAGCGTATCGACAAAGCCCGCGATCCCGATGGATGAGATCACCGGAACCCACAATGCGCCGATGAAAAAGGCGATGATGGCGGTGATCATGCCGCCCATCTTGGCGCTGATCTTTGACGGCGCCAGGTTGGCAATGTCATAGGCCGGCGGGATGAAGTTGGCGACCAGGTTGATGCCCACGGTGGCGGCAAAGAATGTCACCGCCGCAATCAGCGTCAGGCCCACATTGTCCACTCGCGCGATGATATCGGTTGGATTCACCAGCCGTTCGCCAAAGAGAACCACCGTTCCCGCCGTGACGAACAGGGCGATGAACGAGAAGACCGCGATCGACACCGGCAGCCCCCAGAAGTTGCCGCGACGCATCTGCCCTTCGGTCTTCACAAAGCGCGAGAAGTCGCCAAAGTTGATCACCACGGCCGCAAAATAGGCGATCATCGTGCCCACCACAGCAAAGAAGGCGGCCACAGATCCGCGCGGATCGGTGGCGTCGGACCCTTCAAAGATGCTACCCAAGGCTGCAAATATTCCATTGCCGGCCTTGTACCAGATCGCCAGCATCAGCGCGATCATCACGATATAGACGAACGGCCCGGCCCAGTTCAGAAACTTGCCGATCCAGTCGATGCCGCGCATGAACAGGCCCACCTGGAACACGCAGACAAAGATATAGGAAATCCAGCCGATCCCCGTCATGCCCAGAAACTCAGCCCCGCCCGGGGCCACGCCGAAGACGGTGTTCAACAGCAGCGCCACCGCGGTTGAGGCAAAGAAGGTCTGCACGCCATACCAGAAGATCGCCACGATCCCGCGCACAAGGGCGGGGAATTTCGCGCCATGCACCCCCATAGAGGCCCGCGCCATCACCGGATAGGGAATGCCATAGGCGACCGAGGGTTTGCCCGTCAGGTTGACCAGCCACATCACGATAAAGCCCGCAACGACGATGGCGGCAAATACCGCCCAGCCGTTCAACCCGTAGGTGATGAACAGGCTGGCTGCCAGCGAATAGCCAAACAGCGACTGGATGTCATTGTTCCAGACGTTGAAGATTTCAAACGCGCCCCATTTGCGCTTTTCCTGCGGCAGGGGTGCCAGGTCTTCGTTGTACAGCGACCCGTCCGGGGTGCCTGATCCCAACTTTGCCATTGGTCGTCCTCTCCTGTTGATGCGGCCCCGGTGGGTGGCGGCATTTGCGATTTTATCCGAACTCAGCCTTGTTTTTTTCTGGCTGTTACCTAATATGTTACACAGAATGTTAGTTAAGATATATGTATGTATCCGCAGAAACATCTTTCGTAAAACCAAGATAATCTGGCTGTGATCAAGGGGGCGGGTATGCGTGGCAAGGTGCAAGGCGACGGGCAGCTGCAGGCAGATCAGGCGTTTCAGGCACTGCGGTCCAGCCTGCGCGCGGGGCAATTGCGCGCGGGGCAGTTCCTGTCGATGCCGGGGCTGGTCGAGGTGCTGGATTTTCCGATTGCCGCCATGCGCGACGCGGTCAAGCGGGCCGAGGTGGCGGGTTTGGTGCAGGTGATGCCAAAGCGCGGTGTCTTGGTGATGAATGCGGGCCCGGTTGAGACGCGCAACTGCATGGATGCGCGCGCAGCACTGGACGCCGAAGGCGCGCGGCGGCGGATTGCGGCGAATCGGCTGGACGGGCTGGCGGCGTTGATCGCCAGCCATACCGCCGTTCTGGACGAGGCGCGGCAGAGCCCGACCCCCAGCCTGTCACCCCGCGCGATGCAAACCGATCTGTCGCTGCATGACTATCTGGCGCAGGGTCTGGACAACCCCTATCTGACTGACGCCTACAGTGAAAACCGCGACCGGATCGCAATTGTCCAGGCCTCACGTCCGTTTCTGGCGGATCGGATCGTCAGCGCGATGGAAGAGCATATGGCGATTCTGGCGGCGCTGCAGGCGGGTGATGCGGCGGCCTGCGGGGCGGCGATCTGGCGACATCATGAACAGACCTTGCGCTGGTGGGGTGTGACGCAGCCGACGACGGCCTAGCCACAGGCGGCCTCTTGCGGTTGGCGCCGCAGAGAGGCAGGGTCACGCTGGCATGAAGGAGAGTGTGATGCGGCACGGCGGGCAAATTCTGGCGGATCATCTGGCGGCTTATGGCGTGGACCGAGTGTTCTCGGTGCCGGGCGAAAGCTTTCTGGCGGCCCTGGATGGCCTGTATGAACGCGGCATCCCCAACATCGTCTGCCGCCATGAGGGTGGGGCCGCGATGATGGCCGAGGCCACAGGCAAGCTGACCGGGCGGCCTGGTGTAGCCTTTGTGACGCGCGGGCCGGGGGCGACCAATGCCGCCGCCGGAGTGCATATCGCCAAGCAGGATTCGACGCCGATGATCCTGTTCGTCGGCCAGATCGCGCGCGGGCATCGTGACCGCGAAGCGTTCCAAGAGGTGGATTACCGCGCCGTCTTTGGCCCCTTGGCGAAATGGGCGGCCGAGGTGGATCAGGTAGAGCGGTTGCCTGAGTACATTTCCCGGGCGTTCCATGTGGCGGTGTCGGGGCGGCCCGGCCCGGTGGTGCTGGCACTGCCCGAGGATATGCTGTCTTCCTTTGCCGATGTGCCGGACCTGCCGCCGCCCGCGCTGCCCGTGCCGGGCGTGACGCAGGCGCAGGTGGCCGCAGTCGCCGATGCGATCCGCGGGGCCGAGCGGCCCTTGAT
>JBATPI010000163.1:0-36615 GCA_049291415.1 Paracoccaceae bacterium
ATCGGCGCCATTTTTGCCACCGCCAGATCGGCCAGCTTCGGTTTGAAGCTGCCGAATTGTGCGCCTGCATATTCGGCCACCACAGCCTCGGCGGTCTGACCCGACAGGGCGGCATAGATGTTGACCAGATTGCGCGCCTCGGGGCGGTCTTTCAGCGCGGCCAGCGTGTCGGGCAGCGGTTCGGCATCGGTCTTGGCCTTGCGGATCTTGGCGGCGATGGTGTCGGCATCATCGGTCAGATTGATCCGGCTTTGGTCCGACGGGTCGGATTTCGACATCTTCTTGGTGCCATCGCGCAAGCTCATCACACGGGTGCCGGCGCCTTCGATCAACGGCTCGACCACCGGGAAAAAATCAACCCCATAGTCGTTGTTGAACTTGATCGCGATGTCGCGGGTCAGTTCCAGATGCTGTTTTTGATCTTCACCCACGGGAACGATGGTGGCGTGATAGGCCATGATGTCGGCGGCCATCAACGCGGGGTAGGCAAACAGGCCCAAGGACGCGGCCTCGGCATTTTTGCCCGCGGTCTTGTCTTTCCACTGGGTCATCCGGCTCATCCAGCCCATGCGGGCCACACAGTTGAAAATCCACGCCAATTCGGCATGAGCGCTGACCTGAGACTGGTTGAACAGGATCGACCGCGCCGGGTCAATTCCGGCCGCGATAAAGGCGGCAGCGCCCTCGCGGGTCTGCTGGCGCAGGGTCTGCGGATCTTGCCAGACCGTGATCGCGTGCATGTCGACCAGGCAATAGATCGTCTCGATCCCCTCATCCTGCTTTTCGACAAACCGCTTCAGCGCGCCCAGATAATTGCCCAGCGTCAGCCCGCCAGAGGGCTGGATTCCGGAAAAGATGCGCGGGGCGAAAGAGGTGGGCATGATGGGCTCCGTCTGGATAATCCTGCGAGACCCGCGTAGACCAAGGCCGAAGGGGCGTCAACGGCCCCAAAGGAGGCTGAATGCAGAGCGATTACAACGCCCCGCCGATTAACCCCTTGCCCTGGGTCGTCTGGGCGCTGGCGCTGCCCACCATCGCGATCGAGGTGGTGGTGCAGCTGCATGCCATCGGCTTTGGCGGTAGTGGCGGGCAGAACTGGCGCTTTGACGCGGTGCAGCTGTTCGCCTTTTCGCCCGATTGGCTGCGCGGCTGGCTGGCCACCGGACGCTTTCCCGAAGAGGCGTACCGGACACTCAGCTACATGGTGGTCAACCCCAGCTTCACCTCAAGCCTGTTTGCGGTGGTGATGATCCTGGCCTTGGGCAAGATGGTGGCCGAGGTGTTCCGCTGGTGGGCGGTGGCGGTGGTCTATCTGGGGGCGGGGGTGGCCGGATCGGTGGGCTATACGCTGCTGTTGCCGGGCAATGACTATGCGCTGATCGGCGGATTTCCGGGGGTTTACGGGCTGATCGGGGCCTATACATTCCTGATATGGGTGCGGCAGGTGGCAACCGGGGGCAGCCAGCTGCGGGCGTTTTCACTGATCGGCGCGCTGTTGGTGATCCAACTGGTCTTTGGCCTTTTGTTCGGTGACAGCTATTATTGGGTGGCCGAATTGTCGGGCTTTGCCGCGGGGTTTATGCTGTCTTTTGCCGTGGCCCCCGGGGGCTGGCGGCGCGTGATTGCACGTCTGCGCCGCCGTTAACCCTTGGTCTTGCGCGGGCCACGGCGCAAGAACAGCTTCAGCTCGGCCAGCCCCATCGCGCCGGTTGCCACGGCCACGGCGAAATAGCTGGCCGCCCCGGCCAGCACCAGCACCCCCAGCGCCAGCGAGCGGGTGCCGCGCGCGTAAACCATGTCGCCCATCGCAAAGGTCAGCCCCCACAAGACCAGCCCCATTACTGCGGCTGCCAGCAGGACCAAGGGCATCCGGCGGCGGAACCGCGCGTCCAGATGCGTAGCCTCACCCATCTGGCGGGTTCCACGCCACAGCTGCCAGACCATGGCCCAGCTGGACAGCGTGGTGCCCACGGCTGCGGCCAGATAGCCGATGAGCGGCATCAGGCCAAAGGCCAGCACCGCATTTACCACCATCGAGACCAGAGCATAGTTGAACGGCCGCCTTGTGTCCTCGCGGGCGTAATATAGCGGCTGCAACACCTTGTGCAGCACGAAGGCCGGCAGCCCCAGCGCATAGATCGCCAGCGCGGGGGCGGTGGCCAGGGTGTCGGCGGCGGTATACTCGCCCCGCTCAAACAGCACCGAGACGATGGGCCGCGCGATCACTGCCAGCGCCATTGCGGCGGGAATGGTCAGGAACAGCGCAAATTCCGCGCCACGGTTGAAACTCTCACGCCCGCCCGCCGCATCATCCGACCGCAGTCGCCGCGACAGATCTGGCAGCAAGACCACGCCGATGGCGATGCCAACCACGCCCAGCGGCAGCTGATACAGCCGGTCGGCGTTATACAGCCAGGCGACCGCCCCTTCGGTAAAGGACGCCACCTGACGGCCAACCAGAAGGTTGATCTGCACCACGCCCCCCGCCAGCACGGCAGGCCCCGCAATCACCGCCAGCCGCCGCAATTCGGGTGTCAGCCGGGGGCGGCGAAAGGTCATCTTCACGCCCTGATACCGCAGCACGCCCCAGACAAAGGCCAGCTGCAACACCCCCGACAGAGTGATGGTCCAGGCCAGCGTCTTGCCGATATCCCAACCAAACCAGTCGGCCGAGAATATGGAAAGCACCAGAAAGACGTTCATCAAGACGGGGGCAACGGCGGTGGCAAAGAACCGGCCCATCGCGTTCAGCATCCCCGACAACAGCGCGGTCAGTGAGATGAACAGGATATAGGGAAAGGTGATCTGCCCCAGCGTCACCGCCAGATCAAACCGCTCATCGCCCTGAAAGCCTTTGGCCATGGCCAGCACCAGCAAAGGCATGGCGATGTGGCCGATGGCCGAGAATACCGTCAACATCGCCCCCATGCCCCAAAAGGCATCGCGGGCAAAGCCATCGGGATCATCGCCGCCTTCCAGTTTCTTGGAGTACATCGGCACGAAGGCCATGTTGAACGCCCCCTCGGCAAAGAACCGGCGGAACATGTTGGGCAAGGATTGCGCCACGATATAGGCCTCGGCCACCGGGCCGGATCCCAGCCAGGCCGCCACCATCGCATCACGGACAAAGCCGACAACGCGGCTGAGCAGCGTCCATACCCCCACGGTAAGAAAGCCCCGGACAAGACGGATCGGTTTCATCTGGGTTTGCGTCCTGCGGTTAGGGGGCGGTCTGGCCGGTGGCCCGTTCGGTGCCTTCGGTGATGGCTTGGCGCAGCTTGCGCTCCAGCGCCTCTTGCTTGTGCTTTTGCGTCAGTTTCAGCCCGAACATGTCTTTCACATAGAAGGTGTCCACCACCTGTGCGCCATAAGTCGCAATCACCGCCGACACAATCGAGATGTTGTTGGCCGCCAATGTGCGCGTCAGGTCGTACAAGAGGCCGGGCCGGTCGCGGCTGTCGATCTCGATGATCGTATAGATCTCGGATCCGTCATTGTCGAAGGTGATATGGGTGGGAAAGCGGAATTCGCGTTCCCGCTTTTTCACCCGGTCGCGGTCTTTCAAGGCATCACGCGGCAGCACTTCGCCTTTCAGCGTGCGCTCAATCATCTGGCGCAGGCGGGGCAGGCGGTCCGGGTCATAGGGGTGGCCCTCGATGTCCTGAATCCAGAACACCGGCGTCGCGTAGCCGTCTTTGGAGGTATAGGTGCGGGCATCAACCACATTGGCACCGACCAGCGCTAGTGCCCCGGCCAGACGGGAAAAGATGCCGGGGTGATCGGCCAGTGCGAAACAGGCGCGGGTGGCGTCATGGTCGGGGTCGGGGTGCAGATCTATGCGGATTTCATCATTGCCCAGCCCGCGCAGCTGGGTGGCAAAAATGGCTTGGGTATCGGTGGACAGGCCCTGCCAATAGGGCTGGTAATGCCGCGCCAGTTCGGCGCGCAGATCCTTGGCGTCCCAGCCCGCCAGCCGCTCGCGCAAGCGGCGCTTGGCCTCGGCCTCACGGGTTTCGCGGTTGACCGATTCCAGCCCGCCTTCCAGAGCATCGGCGGTCTGCGCATAGAGGCGACGCAAGAGCATTGCCTTCCAGTTGTTCCAGGTGGTGGGGCCGACGCCGCGGATGTCGCAGACCGTCAGCACGGTCAACAGATCCAGCCGCTTGCGGGTTTTTACCGCCTTGGCAAAGTCGCGCACCGTACGCGGATCGCCAATGTCGCGTTTCTGCGCCATATCTGACATCAAGAGGTGGTAGCGCACCAGCCATTCGACGGTTTCGCATTCCTCATCGTTCAGACCCAACCGGGGAGCGACGCGGCGGGCGATCTGCGCGCCCAGGATGGAATGATCCTCGGGCCGCCCCTTGCCGATGTCATGCAAGAGAAGTGCCACAAAAATCACCTTGCGGTTGATCCCGTCCTTCAGGATCGACGACGACAGCGGCAGATCGTCGATCAGCTCTCCACGCTCTATCTGCGCCAGACAGCGGATGGTCTGGATGATGTGTTCGTCCACCGTATAGTGGTGGTAAACGTTGAACTGCATCATCGCCACGATCGGCTCAAACTCGGGGATGAATGCCGACAAAACGCCCAATTCGTTCATCCGGCGCAGCGCGCGTTCGGGGTTGCCGTGCTTCAGCATCAGATCCAGAAAGATGCGGATCGCCTCGGGGTTGGCGCGCATGTCATCGTCAATCAGGTGCAGGTTCGCGGTGACCAGACGCATGACATTGGGGTGGATCAGATAGCCGGTGCGCAGACCCTCTTCAAAGACCCGCAAGAGGTTCAGCTTATCGGCCAGAAAACCCGCCTCATCGGCCGCGTCAATGCGCCCGCCAACCAGCCGAAACCCCTTTTTCACCCGCTTTTTCAGCTTGAAGATGCCAAACAGGCTGGCCTCACGCTTGGCGTGACGGGCCTCAAGCTGGGTCAGGAACACGCGGGTCAATTCGCCCACCCGGGTGGCGTGACGAAAGTAGTCCTGCATGAACACCTCAACCGCGCGACGCCCGCCGGTGTCACGGTAGCCCATCCGGGCGGCCACCTCGACCTGCAGATCAAAAGTCAGCGTGTCATTCGGGCGGCGGGTGATGTAATGCAGATGACAGCGCACCACCCAGAGGAAATCCTCGGCGGTGCGGAAGGTGTCATATTCCTCGGCGCGAAACAGGCCCACCGCGACCAGTTCGCGCGCCGCCGTGACGCGGTGCAGGTATTTGCCGATCCAATACAGCGTCTGCAGATCGCGCAAGCCGCCCTTGCCCTCTTTGACATTCGGCTCCAGCACATAGCGCTGACCGCCCTGCCGCTGATGGCGCTGGCTGCGTTCGGCCAGCTTGGCCTCGATGAATTCGGCGCCGGTGTCGTGGAAAAGCTCGCTCCACAGCCGGTCGTCCAACTCTGCCGCCAGGGGCTGAAAGCCTGCGACATGACGATGCTCTAACAGGGCGGTGCGGATGGTGATGTCTTCGCGCGCCAGACGGATGCAATCGGCCACCGTGCGGCTGGCATGACCCACCTTCAGCTTCAGATCCCACAGCAGATACAGCATGGTCTCAATCATGCTTTCGGCCCAGGGGGTGATCTTCCAGGGCGTAAGGAACAGCAGATCCACATCAGATTGCGGCGCCATCTCGGCCCGCCCATACCCCCCCACCGCCAAAACTGCGATCCGCTCGGCCTTGGTAGGGTTGGGCAGGGGGTGCAGGGCCTGCGCCACCGCCAGTGCGGTGATGACCAACCCGTCGATCAGGAATGCCTGCGCGGTGATCAGGCCACGCGCCTCTTTCGGGTGGCGCGCAAAGGCCTCTTCCAGTGCCGTCGCCGCCTGCGTCTTTGCCTCGGCCAGATGCGCCACGGCCACGGCGCGTGCGGCGACCGGGTCGGGACCCGTCGGCAAAGCGGCAAGGATCGTGTCGATCAGCGCCCGCGGCTGGATGATCTCATCCGCGGGCAACAACAGCGGCCTGCCCGCCAGCGGGCGATCCGCAACCGAATCGGGCGCGAAGGCCCGCTCCGGATCAGAAGCCGGCACCGGCAAAACTGCGCGGAGCGGGGTCGATTACCACGACCTGGTTGTTGCGGATCTCGGCCACGGCCAGACCGCGCTCATTGGTGCCATCGGCGCGCAGGCGGAAGATGCCGGTGACGCCCACAAAGCCCGCGTTCTGCGTCAGCCCACGGGGCCCCAGATCGGCGGTCTTGCCCGACCGTGCCAGCGCGCCGATCGCGGCGATGCCGTCATAGGCCAGCCCGGCAATCGGGTGCGGTGCCTCGCCGTAGGCGGCTTTGTAGCGGGTCTGGAACTGCGCATAAAGTGCCGGGTCCGGTAGGGCAAACCAGCTACCCTGCACGCCGGGCAGTGACAGCGTCGCTGTGGGGATATCCCAGCGCGTCAGGCCCAGAAACTTGGTGCTGGAGGGGGCCAACCCGCCATTGATCAACGACTGGCTCAGCAAAGGCAGAGCGCCCGCAGTATCGGCCGTCAGGAACATCGCCGTAGCGCCGGTTTCCTGAGCGGTCTTGACGATGGCCGGTGCTGCCCCGGTCACCCCGTTTTGCGAAAATTCATAGGACGCCACCGCCACAACCGTGCCGCCTGCTGCCGCCACGCCCCTTTGCACGGCATTCTTGCCCTGCTCACCGGCGGTATTGCGGTCATGCACGATCATCACCTTGTTCTTGCCCTGCCGCACGGCATAACCCGCCAGCCGCCGCGCGGTGTTCTGGAAGGTTGGCCCCAGCACAAAGACATTACCGCCGGCAATATCGGTGTTGTTTGAGAACGCCAGGACCGAGATGTTGCGCCCGGCTGCAGCCACGCCAGCGGCATTGGCCTCTTGGGCAAAGACCGGGCCCAGGATGATCTTGGCGCCTTCATCCATCGCCTTGACGGCCATGGCCTGCGCCTGTCCGGGGTTGCCGCCGGTCTGATAGACCCGCAGGTCGATCTTCACGCCCGACAGATCCGCCATCGCCAGCCGCGCGGCATTCTCCAGGCTTTTGGCCAGAATGGCGTCAGACGTCTGACCCGAGCCGCCGGGCACCAGCAGCGCCACCGCGATGGGCGCTTTGCTGTCCACCTTTTGTCCTGCGCCGGCAGCAGGACCATCCGCGGGCACACATGCCGCCAGAATCAGGGTGGGGACAATCAGAACAAGACGGGCCAGGGGCTTGCAGGCCCGGCGGATTGCGGACAACATGGAAAACTTCCCCGATCATGAAAAAGGCGCGATGACAGTGGACAGGTTAATGGGTTCGTCGTGCGAAGTAAACTTGTCCGGATCAGGCAAATGAGCGGGTCTGCCCCGTTCCGCCCCATGCCCGGCGCCATCCCGCCGGGGCTGCATATGGTGGCCGTGCCTATCGGCGCGGCCCGCGACATCACGCTGCGGGCGCTGGATGTGCTGACCGGAGCCGATGTGCTGGCCGCCGAAGACACCCGCACCCTGCGCCATCTGATGGAGATTCACGGCATTGCGTTGAACGGTCGCCCGCTGGTCGCCTATCACGACCATAATGAGGCCCAGGCCTTGCCGCGGCTGATGGGCGCGCTGCGGGCCGGAAAATCCGTGGCCTACGCACCCGAGGCGGGCACGCCCTTGGTGTCAGACCCCGGATTCGGTCTGGTGCGCGCCGCCGTCGCCGAAGGTCTGCCCATCGTGGCAGCCCCCGGTGCCTCGGCGATGTTGTGTGCGCTGGCGGTCTCTGGCTTGCCGTCGGACCGGTTCCTCTTTGTCGGGTTTCCGCCATCGGCCGCCGGAGAGCGGACGCGGTTCTTGGCCGAACTGGCCCCGGTGCGCGCCACGCTGATCCTGTACGAATCGCCCCGCCGCGCCGGGCGGCTGTTGGGCGAATTGGCCCAGGCGCTGGGTGGCGCACGTCAGGCTGCACTGTGCCGCGAGTTGACCAAGCGGTTCGAAGAGGTCGCCCGCGGCACCCTGACCGATCTCGCGGCGCGGTTTTCTACCGAAGAGCCAAAGGGTGAAGTTGTCGTGCTGATTGATCGCGCAGCCGAAACGCCGACCGATGAAGCCAGCCTGGAACAAGACCTGCGCGCCGCGCTGCAAGAAATGTCGCTCAAGGATGCGGCTGCCGCCGTCGCTGCAAAAACCGGCGTGGCGAAACGGGACGTTTACCAATTGGCGCTAAAACTGTCTGAGACCAAAGGGTGATGTGATATGTGTCACCCTGTCCCTTTTGCGGTCAGGACCAGACAATGCCTTTCGATTTCAGCCCCGATTTTCAGACCGAATCGTCCGTTGTCCCTGCGCGTCGCGCGCGGGGCCGGGTTTCTTATCACGCAGGCCTTGCCGCGGAAGAGGCGGTTTGTCGGCGCTATCTGACCGCCGGCTACGCTTTTGTCGCCAGCCGAAAGCGCTGCCCTGAGGGGGAGATTGACCTGCTTATGCGGCGCGGCGGCGAACTGGTCGCAGTTGAGGTCAAGGCCAGCGCGACCCATGAACTGGCTTGGGAACATGCCACCCCGGCCCAGCTGCGCCGGGTGTCGCTGGCCGCTGAACGGTGCATGCTGGACATGGCCGGTGACGGCATCTGCGACATGCGGCTGGACCTGGCGCTGGTTGACCAGCGCGGGGAAATCGCCATCACCGAAGGCATCTTTCTGGGTTAGGGCATTTGCATCCCGCCCGTGCTTGCGCCATCAAGGGGCGTCGCGGTGAAGGAGTGGGTCATGCCCCTGAAGGTTGCCTTGCAGATGGACCCGATCGGGTCAGTGAACATCGACGCTGATTCGACGTTTCGGATAGGGCTTGAGGCGCAGGCGCGCGGGCATTCGCTGTTTTTCTACACGCCTGACCGGCTGGCCTTTGTGGAAGGCCGGGTCATGGCACGCGGTTGGCCGATAGAGCTGCGTCATGAGTTGGGCAATCATGTCACCTACGGCACCGAGACCGAGGTGGATCTGTCGGATTTCGACGTGGTCTGGCTGCGTCAGGACCCGCCATTTGACATGGGCTATATCACAACGACGCATTTGCTGGACATGATCCACCCCAAAACATTGGTCGTGAATGATCCCTTCTGGGTGCGCAACTATCCTGAAAAGCTGCTGGTCCTGCAATTTGCCGATCTGACCCCGCCCACTGCCATCGCTCGTGATCTGCAGACGATTCGCACCTTCAAGGCCCGGCATGGCGACATCATCCTGAAACCGCTCTATGGCAATGGCGGTGCGGGTGTGTTCCGGCTGGACCCGAACGACCGCAATCTGGCCAGCCTGCATGAGATGTTCACCGGCATGAACCGAGAGCCGTTGATCGTGCAAAAGTTTCTGCCCGATGTCTCCAAGGGCGACAAGCGGATCATCCTGATCGACGGCGAGCCGGTGGGCGCCATCAACCGCGTTCCTCAGGCGGGTGAGACGCGGTCGAACATGCATGCCGGGGGGCGGCCGGAAAAGGTGGGACTGACGCCGCGCGATCTGCATATTTGCGCCACCATCGGCCCGGTTCTGAAGGAAAAGGGTCAGGTGTTCGTCGGCATCGACGTCATTGGCGACTGGCTGACCGAGATCAACGTGACCTCCCCGACCGGGATTCAAGAGCTGGAGCGGTTTGACGGCACCAATACCGCCGCGCGTATCTGGGAAGTGATCGAAGCCAAGCGGGCGGGGTGATCGTGGAACCGGTGCCGGGCAAGGCTCAGGCCCTGTCAGTTGGTCTTGACCATCAACCGATAGCCGATTGCCTCGGCCACATGCGGCTGGCGCACCTGGGCTGAACCGTCCAGATCGGCGATGGTGCGGGCCACGCGCAAGACACGGTGATAGCCGCGCGCGGTCAGGCCCATCCGCTCGGCCACGCGCGACAGCAGCGCTTTGCCTTCGCTATCGGGGGCGGCGGCTTCTTCCAGCAAAGGTCCCTCCATATCGGCGTTGACGCGCAGCTTTGCGTGGCCGTCGAATCGCGCGGTTTGAACCGCGCGGGCAGCAGCCACACGTGCGGCGATGGTCGCCGACGTCTCACCCGCGGGCGGCAGATCCAGATCCGACCAGGCCACGGGCGGCACCTCGACCCGCAGATCGAACCGGTCCATCAAGGGCCCCGAGATCCGGCCCAGATAGTCCTCGCCGCAAACCGGTGCCTTGGCGCAGGCGCGCGCGGGGTCTGACAGATAGCCGCAGCGGCACGGGTTGGCAGCGGCGATCAAGAGGAACCGGCAGGGATAGTGGATATGGGCATTGGCGCGGGCGACCATCACTTCGCCGGTCTCAATGGGCTGGCGCAGGGTTTCCAGCACGGCGCGGGGAAATTCGGGAAATTCATCCAAAAACAGCACGCCGTTGTGTGCCAGGCTGATCTCGCCGGGCTTGGCGCCTTTGCCGCCGCCGACAATCGCCGCCATTGACGCGGTGTGATGCGGCTCGCGGAACGGGCGGGCGCGGGAAATCCCGCCTTCATTCAGCATCCCGGCCAGCGAATGGATCATTGAGGTTTCCAGCGCCTCAACCGCCGACAGGGGTGGCAGGATACTGGGCAGGCGCGCCGCCAGCATGGATTTTCCCGACCCTGGCGTGCCGACCATCATCAGGTGATGCCGCCCCGCCGCCTCCACCTCCAGCGCGCGTTTGGCGCGTTCCTGGCCCTTGACGTCGCGCAGATCGCGTCCCGCGGGCGGGGCGGTGACCTCACCGGCTTCGGCCGGGGGCAGGGGGGCCTGGCCGGTATAGTGCCGCACCACTTCGGCCAGCGAAGATGCCCCCAGAACCTCGGTCGCGCCGACCCAGGCCGCTTCGGCCCCGCAGGCGCGCGGGCACAGCAGGGCGCGGTCCTCTTCGGCGGCGGCCATAGCGGCGGGCAGGGCACCGACGACTGGCATCAACCGCCCGTCCAGCGACAATTCTCCAATTGCAACAGTATGTTCCACGTCGTCGCGCGGAATGATTTCCATCTCGGCCAACAGTGCCAGCGCAATCGGCAGATCGAAATGTGACCCCTCTTTCGGCAGATCGGCGGGCGACAGGTTCACCGTGATCCGTTTCGACGGCAGGGCAATCGACATCGACTGCAGGGCTGCACGAACACGCTCACGCGCCTCGGACACCGCCTTGTCCGGCAGACCGACCAAATTGAACGCCGAAGCGCCCGCGGCCATCGAGCATTGCACCTCGACGATCCGCGCTTCGACCCCTTCAAAGGCCACCGTATAGGCCCGTGCCACCATTCTGCCTGCTCCGTAAACCTTAGTTAACGGGGTAGCGCGGAAAGGGTTAAGAAACCGTAAGTGCCATGAAGGCGGGCCAGGCTTCGGGGTCGGCCACGGTCTTGTCGCGGCAAAATTCCTTGCAAAAACCATAGCGGCGGCCCGCCAGTTCCAGCACATGCGTGACGGGTTTGCCACTATAGGGGCAGGTGGTGTTTTCTGCGGCAACGCCGTCAACCGCGCGGGCCGCCAGCGGCTGCGGGCCGGGCCAGTCGCGCAAGGGCCAGTCACGGCGATAGAATGGCTGATCGGGGCCATCGACCATGCCCATCGCCCGCCAGCGGCGAAAGGACGGATGCGCCAGATGGGCCGCGACATAGTCAGCGGCGGCAGGCCCGACCGGCAGGTTGTGGCCTGCGATCCGGCCTGCAACGGGCGCAAAAAACGCATCCGCCGCCGAATAGGCGCCGCAGAGCCACGGCCCCTGCGCGCCGGTGGTTTGCCGCGCCCAGGCCCAGATTTTTTCCAGCCGGGCCAGATCTGCCAGCACCGCATCAGGCGGCGCACAATCCTGATAGCTGAGCCGCAGGTTCATAGGGCAGTGGCTGCGCAGGGCGGTAAATCCGGCGTGCATCTCGGCGGCCAGCACACGGGCGGTGGCGCGGGCGTGCGGGGCCGCGGGCCAGATCCCGGCATCGGGGTGGCGACTGGCCAGTTCCTCGGCGATCGCGATGGTCTCGGGCACCACAGTGCCGTCGGGCGTGCGCATGGTGGGGGCGGTGCGGGCGGGCGGATAGGCCTGCAGCATCGTCGCCAGCTCGTCGGTATACAGTTGGGCGCGGTGGGTTTTCACCGGCAGATCAAAGGCGTCGAACAGCAGCCAGCCGCGCAGGCTCCAGCTGGAATAGGCGCGGTCGCCGATCACAAGATCATAGGTCATGGGACTCTCCTTTGCCGGTTTGCTACAGGGCGACAGACCGCGCGCAAAGCGATGATTTGTGCGGCGCGTGATCACGGGCGGTGATGGATCACCCTGATCTTTCGCAGCGGGCCAAGTGATCCGATCACGCAAGCGCTGCGTATATCAAGCAATCATTACCGATGGGGGCTATCATGGCACTGGATGGGTATAGCGGCAGTGGCATGTCACGTCAGGCCATGCGCGCCGAAATGTTGGATGTAGAGACCGAGCAGGCCTTGGCCCGCGCCTGGCGTGATGACCGGGACGAGCGCGCCCTGCACCGGCTGGTCATGGCCTATATGCGGTTGGCGATTTCGGTCGCATCGAAATTCCGCCGCTATGGCGCGCCGATGGGCGATCTGATTCAGGAGGCATCTCTGGGCCTGATGAAAGCGGCCGAAAAGTTTGACCCCGACCGCGGCGTGCGCTTTTCAACCTATGCGGTCTGGTGGATCAAGGCCTCGGTGCAGGACTACGTATTGCGCAACTGGTCCTTGGTGCGAACCGGATCAACCTCCAGCCAGAAATCCTTGTTTTTCAACATGCGCAGGGTCGAAGCCAAGCTGATGCGTGAAGCAGCGGATCGCGGCGAGGTTCCCGATCAGATGCAATTGCGCCGGATGGTGGCCGAAGATCTGGGCGTGCCTTTGGCCGATGTGGAAATGATGGCTGGGCGGTTGTCTGGATCGGATTTCTCATTGAACGCGCCACAATCCAGCGGTGAAGACAGCCGCGACTGGATCGACGCCTTGGAAGATGACTCTCCTGCCGCATCCGAGGCGGTGGAAGAGTCGCACGACCGCGCCCATTTGCGCGGCTGGCTGGCGGCGGCCTTGGCGGGGCTGTCCGCGCGCGAACGTCACATCGTGATCGAGCGGAAACTGAAAGGCGATGGTCGCACATTGGAATCCTTGGGCGAAGAGTTGAACCTGTCGAAAGAGCGTATTCGCCAGCTGGAGGCCGCCGCGTTGGCCAAATTGCGCAAACGGCTTGAGGTGGACGCGCAAGAGGTGCATCACTTCCTCGCATGAGGATCGCGCCCCGATATACGGCTGTCATCGCCGCCCTGCTTGGCTTTGCGGCCCTGCCCGCAGCGGCAGAGATAACCCCGGCAGAGGGAATGGACATCTACATTCTGGGCGAGGTTCACGACAACCCCGCCCATCACGCCGAACAGGCCCGGCTGATGGCGCTGATCGCGCCCGGTGCGGTGGTTTGGGAAATGATGTCGCCGGACCAGTCCGACGCATTGACCGGTGTTGATCGCAGCGATGCGACAGCGACCGAGGCCGCCTTGGGCTGGGCCGCCGCTGGCTGGCCCGATTTTGCCATGTATCACCCTATCCTTCTGGCCGCGGGCGATGTGCCGCAGATCGGCGCTGCTGCCGCGCGCGAAGATCTGACAGCCGTGATGCGGCAGGGCCTGTCGGCTGTTCTGGGTAACCAGGCGGTGGCCGATTGGGGCCTTGGCCCGTTGCCCCTGCAAGACCAATCCGCGCGTGAGTCTGACCAGCGCGCGGCCCATTGCAATGCCCTGCCCGAAGACCTGCTGCCGGGAATGGTAGACGCCCAACGCTACCGTGACTGGGCGATGGCCAGCGCAGCCGTCACCGCAGTGCAGGCCGGCCAGACCCCGGTTGTCATCATCACCGGCACTGGCCATGCCCGCAGTGATCAGGGGATTCCCGCGCTGATCCGTGCGGCCCAGCCTGACCTGCGGGTCTGGTCGTTGGGTCAGGTTGAAGACGACCCCGGCCCTGATGCCCCGTTTGACGCGGTGAACCAGACCGCCCCAACCCCGCGCAAAGACCCCTGCGCCGCCTTTGCCTCCCCCGCTGACGGCAATTGAGTTTGCCCCCCCGGCGCACTAGGTTGGGCGCAATCCAAGGGGGCGACATGCTGGCCGGAAAGCGTATTCTTCTGATCATCGGCGGCGGAATTGCCGCCTACAAATCGCTGGAGCTGATCCGGGGTTTACGCAAGGCGGGGGCCTCGGTTGTGCCGGTGCTGACGCGGGCGGGGGCGGAATTCGTCACCCCTCTCAGCGTCTCGGCGCTGGCCGGGGCGCGCGTTTACACCGATCTTTTCGATCTGACGGATGAGGCCGAGATGGGCCATATCCAGCTAAGCCGCGCCGCCGATCTGGTGGTGGTGGCACCCGCTACGGCCGATCTGATGGCAAAGATGGCGGCGGGGCGGGCCGATGATCTGGCCTCGACCCTGCTCCTGGCCACAGACAAGCGGGTGCTGGTGGCACCTGCCATGAACGTGCGAATGTGGGACCACCCGGCCACCCGGCGCAACTTGGCCACTCTGCAAGGCGATGGTGTGCTGACCATCGGCCCCGATGAGGGTGAGATGGCCTGCGGTGAATTCGGCCCCGGTCGCATGGCCGAACCTGCAGCGATCCTGGCTGAGATTGACGCGGCATTGGGCGGTGGCCCGTTGGCCGGACGGCATGTACTGGTGACATCCGGCCCCACGCATGAACCGATTGATCCAGTGCGCTATATAGCCAACCGCTCATCCGGCGCGCAAGGCACGGCACTGGCGGCTGCGCTGCGCGATCTGGGCGCACGCGTCACCTTTGTGACCGGCCCCGCCATCGTGCCGCCGCCCGTAGGGATAGATGTGGTGCGGGTAGAGACCGCGCAGCAGATGCTGATAGCGGTGCAGGCCGCCTTGCCCGCCGATGCCGCCGTGATGGCCGCGGCTGTCGCCGATTGGCGGGTGGCCAATGCGGGCGCGCAAAAGATGAAGAAAGACGGGTCCGGCCGCGCCCCTGCGCTGGAGTTTGCCGAGAATCCCGATATTCTGGCGACGATCTCAAAGGGGGGCAATCGCCCCGCTCTGGTGGTGGGTTTTGCCGCCGAGACCGAAAAGCTGGTCGAACATGCCACCGCCAAACGCACGCGCAAGGGTTGTGACTGGATCGTGGCCAATGATGTCTCACCCGCGACCGGTATCATGGGCGGCCATGAGAATGCCGTGACAATCATCACCGATGCAGGGGCCGAAGTCTGGCCGCGGATGACCAAGGATCAGGTAGCCCGCCGGCTGGCCGACAAGATCGCGCAGGCCATGACATGAGCGGCGCAAAATTTTTCCAAAAATTTTGTCCGGAATTTTTGAAAATTCCGGGTCTGGCCGGAGGCATCGCATGACACCTGTGATCCATGTGCTGTGGGAAGACTGGGCCGACCGCGACCTGCCCTTGCCCAGTTATCAGACCGCCGGGGCCGCAGGCGCCGATCTTTGCGCCAATCTCCCGCCCGATCAGCGCGACGCGGGTCTGACCCTGCCCCCGATGGGCCGTGCCATCTGCCCTACCGGCATCCGTATCGCCATTCCAGACGGGTATGAGATGCAGATTCGCCCCCGCTCGGGCCTTGCGTCAAAAGAGGGCATTACCCTACCCAATACCCCCGGCACCATCGACAGTGACTATCGCGGGGCCTTGGGTGTCTCGCTGATCAATCTGGGGTCTGCCCCCTATACCATCCGCCACGGCGACCGGGTGGCGCAGGCGGTTGTCGCGCCGGTGTTGCAGGCGGGGTTTGCTGTTGTTGATGCGCTGGATGACACGCCGCGCGGACAGGGCGGCTTCGGCTCGACCGGGGCGCGATGATCGGGCTGCTGGGGTTTGCCGCCCTTTGGGGCATGGCGCGCTGGTTCGGCTGGCGCAAGGCGGTGCTGGCGCTGGCCGCCGCGCTGTGGTGGCTGGTTCTGATCGGCGCGCATCTGCCGTGGTTCGGCACGCCCGGTCTGGCCGCAGCCTTTGGCGGCACCTTTGAAGCCTGGTTGGTCTTTGGCGTCCTGTCGGCGCTGATCCTGGTCTATGCCGTTGGATTTTCGGCGCTGAAGGCCCGGATCACCCCGCCACCTGCCCCCACCCCGTCAGGCGCTTTCACCCCCGAGGAATTGTCACGCTACGCCCGCCACATCATGCTGCGCGAGATTGGCGGCCCGGGCCAACGCCGGTTGAAAGATGCCCGCGTTCTTGTGGTCGGGGCAGGGGGGCTGGGCTCACCGGCGCTGATGTATCTGGCGGCCTCGGGCGTGGGCACTTTGGGCGTGATCGACGATGATGTGGTTGAGGCCAGCAACCTGCAGCGCCAGATCATCCACACCCAGGACCGCGTTGGCATGCCCAAAGTGTTTTCTGCCGAAATCGCCCTGCGCGCCCTGAACCCGCATGTCTCGGTTCGCCCCTATCACCGGCTGCTGAGTCCCGAGATCGGCCCTGATCTGATCGCGGATTATGATCTGGTACTGGATGGCACCGACAACTTTGACACCCGCTATCTGGTCAACCGCCTTTGCGTGGCGGCGGGCCGGCCGCTGATCGCGGGGGCCATCACGCAGTGGGAGGGGCAACTCTCGGTCTGGGATCCCGCGCAAGGCGCGCCCTGCTATGAATGTGTCTTTCCCATCCGCCCGGCCCCCGGACTGGTGCCATCCTGTGCCGAGGCGGGCGTGGTCTCGCCCTTGCCCGGCATCATCGGCACCATGATGGCGGCCGAAGCGGTCAAGGTGATCACCGGCGCTGGCGAACCATTGCGCGGGCGGCTGATGATCCATGATGCGCTATACGCCGAGACGCGGGTGATCGGGGTAAAGCGGCGGGCCGATTGCCCGGTCTGCGGCGGCCAGCCGGGATGAAAGCGGTTGGCCATGCGCTGGCCATCGCGGCGCTGACCGCACTGACCGCACTGACCGGTGTGGGCGGCGTTGCATGGGCGGTGGCGCTGGCCTACCGTCGCGGGATCATGGGTTTTGTTTCGGCATTCATCCTGGCCTATGGGCTGCTCTTCGGGGCGGTGCAGGTGCTGGCACCGCAATTGGGCCGCGTGCCCTTGCCCTGCACGGGCACCGTGTTGCGGATGCAATCGCCACTTTACTGCCTGACGTTGCGCAATTTCGTGACGACCGAGATGCGCGATCTGGCGCGCGATACCGCCGCCACCATGGCGCGGGATTATCCCGGCACGGTGACGCTGGCGCTGGATGGCGGCTATCCGGTGGGCTGGGTGCCGATGCTGCCGCATCTCAGCCATGATGACGGTGAAAAGCTGGATCTGGCGTTTTACTACACCGATGCGCAGGGCCTGTATCAGCCGGGGCAAACGGCGTCCCCGATCGGCTATTTCGCCTTTGAGACGCTGGATGTGCCCGACGCCTGCCCGCCCGCCTGGCCCACCTTGCGCTGGGACATGCGCTGGGTCCGCCCCGCGTTGCGGGATCTGACCCTGGACAGGGACCGCACCGCAGCACTGGTGCGCGTGCTGCTTGCGGACCCCCGCGTGGCCAAGGTGTTTGTCGGGCCGCCTCTGGCTGCCCGGTTGGGCCTGTCGGGCGACAAGCTGCGCTTTCAGGGCTGCCGGGCCGCGCGGCATGACGACCACATCCACCTGCAGCTTTAGCCCTCCAACGGTGGCTTGCATGCCTGCAAGACTGCCGCCATAGTCCGGCCAAACCAACCGGGAGCCTGACCGATGAAACTGATCGCCGCTGCTGGCGCGCTTGCGCTGTCTCTGTCCTCCGCCGTCTTTGCCCAAGACCTGCCTGATCTGGGCGGCAAGGAAATCGTTGTTGTCACGGAAAACGCCTATCCGCCGCTGCAGTTCATCGACAAAACGGGCGCCGCCGTGGGTTGGGAATATGACGCAATGGCCGAGATCGCCAAGCGGCTGAACGTGACGGTGAAATATGAAAATACCAGCTGGGATGCGATGATCCCGGCGATTGCCGAAGGCCAGTATGATCTGGGCATGACCGGCATCACCATCAAAGATGAGCGCAAGGAAAAGGTAGACTTTTCCGACCCCTACATGCGGTCTGAAATGTTGATGATCGCGCGCGCGGATGAGACGCGGTTCACCGATGCGGCCTCTTTCGCCGCCATCCCCGAGCTGTTGGTTTCCGCCCAGCCCGGCACCTCGCCCTTCTATGCTGCGGTCTATGAAATTCTGGACGGTAATGAGGAAAACCCCCGCATCATCAAGTTTGAAACCTTTGGCGCGGGGTTGGAGGCGTTGAAGACCGGCGACGTCGATCTGACCCTGTCGGATTCCACGGCCGCCAACGGCTATGTGGCTGCGTCAAATGGCACGCTAAAGCTGATCGGTGGACCGCTGGCGTCTGAGGATTTCGGCTTTATCTTCCCCAAAGGCAGCGAATTGGCCGCCCCGGTCAATGCTGCGATTGCCGCGATGAAGGCCGATGGCACGATGGATGCGCTGAACCAGAAGTGGTTTGTCGATTACAAGATGGGCGAATGACTGACCCGATCCTGCGGGGCAGCCAGCCCCGCAGGGCATACGCATGACGCCAAATCCCGAACCTGACAAAGACTTTCCCTGGTGGCTGGTGATCCTGTTGGTCACTGGCCTTTGGTTGTTTGCCGAGGTGCTGTCGGATGAGGTTTACCGCGCCTCTCTGCGGGCGCTGTCCAAGGGCATCGGGATCACGGTGATCGTGTCCGTCGTGGCCTATCTGGGGGCTTGCCTGATCGGGCTGGGACTGGCTGTCATGGCCCTGTCGCGCCATGTGGTTCTGCGCCAGACCGCCCGCCTCTATGTCGAGGTGATGCGCGGTGTGCCGATCATTGTTCTGCTGCTGTATGTCGCCTTCGTTTTGGCACCTGCGATCATCACCGGGTTGAACTGGCTGGCGGGGACCGAGGTTCTGCGCACCCGCGACGTGCCGCTGCTGTGGCGGGCGGTCTTTGCGCTGACGCTGGCCTATTCGGCCTTTTTGTCCGAGATCTTTCGTGCCGGATTGCAGGCGGTGAATCAGGGCCAGATCGAGGCCGCAATGGCGCTGGGCCTGAACGGCTGGCAACGCTTTCGCCTTATCCGGTTGCCGCAGGCATTCCGGATGATCCTGCCGCCTTTGGGCAATGATTTCGTCGCCATGGTGAAGGACAGTTCTCTGGTCGCGGTCTTGGGCATTTCCGATGTGGCGCAGCTGGCCAAGGTGACCGCGGCCAGCAATTTTCGCTATTTCGAGACGTATAACGTGGCCGCGCTGATCTATCTGACGATGACCATCGGCCTCAGTCTGGTGCTGAGACGGTTTGAGGCCCGGATGCGCGGGCGAGGGCGGCAGTAGCCAGAGGTTTGCCCCCCAAGGATACTTTAGCCAAGATGAGGGGCTGGACGTTGTCTGGTGTGCTGCCTAGCTTGGCTGAAAAAGGAGAGTTGCCGATGAATGTGCTTTTGCACCCCTGGGACACGCCCTTTGGACTGCCGCCTTTTGCGCAGGTGCGGGATGAGGATTTCGCCCCCGCCTTTGATGAGGCGCTGGCCCGCGCGCGCGCCGCGGTTCAGCAGATTGCAGAGGGTCCGGGCACCAGCTTTGCCGAAGTCATTGAGGCGATGGAGCTGTCAGACAGCGATCTGGATCGCGTGTCGGGGCTGTTTTACAACCTCGCCGGGGCCGACTCTACCGACGCGCGTGAGGCATTGCAGCGCGATCTGGCCCCGAAGATGAGTGCGCATTCGTCAGAAATCACCAACAACAAAGCGCTTTGGGCCAAGATCGACGCGCTTTATCAGAATAGCGATACGCTGGATCTGACCGCCGAACAGCTGCGCGTGCTGACCCTGTATCGGCGCATGTTCCTGCGGTCAGGTGCGGCGCTTGAGGGCGATGCGGCGGCGCGACTGACCGAGGTCAAGGCGCGGCTGGCGGTTCTGGGCACGCAGTTTTCGCAAAACCTGCTGGCAGATGAACGCAGCTGGTTCATGGAACTGGGCGAGCAGGATCTGCAGGGCCTGCCGGGGTTTGTCACAGATACCGCGAGGGCGGCAGGGGCCGAGCGGGGCCTTGGCCCGATCGTGACGCTGAACCGCAGCCTGATCGTGCCGTTCCTGCAATTCTCGCCGCGTCGTGCCCTGCGCCAGCGCGCCTATGAGGCCTGGGTGGCGCGCGGTGCAAACGGTGGCGCGACCGATAACCGCGCCATTGCCACTGAGACCTTGGCCCTGCGGGCCGAGCGGGCGCATCTTTTGGGCTATGCCGATTTCGCCGAATTCAAGCTGGAACCAGAGATGGCCAAGACGCCCGCAGCGGTGCGCGATCTGTTGATGCGGGTCTGGACTCCTGCCCGGCACAAGGCCGAGTCTGATGCCGCCATCCTGCAAACCATGCTGCAGGCTGACGGCATCCCGGGCCCGCTGGAGGCCTGGGATTGGCGCTATTATTCTGAGCAACGCCGCCGCGTCGAGCATGATCTGGATGAGGCGGCGCTGAAACCCTACCTCTCGCTGGACGCGATGTTGGGTGCGGTGTTTGACTGTGCGAACCGCCTGTTCGGGCTGGAATTCCGCCAGATTGACGGCCCGTTCTATCACCCGGATGTCCGCGGCTGGGAGGTTACCCGCAACGGCGCCCATGTCGCGGTGTTTCTGGGCGATTACTTCGCGCGCGGATCGAAACGCTCTGGCGCCTGGTGTTCAGCGATGCGCAGCCAGAGCAAACTGGGCGGAGATGTGCGCCCTATTGTGGTGAACGTCTGCAACTTTGCCAAGGCCACGCCTTGCCTTTTGTCCTATGACGACGCGCGCACCCTCTTTCACGAATTCGGCCATGCATTGCACCAGATGCTGTCGGATGTGACCTATGCCTTTATCTCGGGCACCTCGGTCGCCCGCGATTTTGTTGAACTGCCCAGCCAGCTCTATGAACATTGGCTGGAGGTGCCCGCCGTCTTGCAGGCCCATGCCCGCCATGTGGACACCGGCGAGCCGATACCCGCCGACATGCTGCAGCGGCTATTGGACGCTGGCACCTATGATCAGGGCTTTGCCACGGTGGAATTCATTGCCTCTGCCATGGTCGATCTGGAATTTCATTCCGGCCCGCCCCCGGCCGATCCGATGCAGAAACAGGCCGAGGTGCTGGAAACCATGGGCCTGCCGCATGCCATCCGCATGCGCCACGCAACGCCGCATTTCGCGCATGTGTTCAGCGGCGACGGTTATTCCAGCGGCTACTACAGCTATATGTGGTCCGAGGTGATGGACGCCGACGCCTTTGCCGCCTTTGAAGAGGCGGGCGACCCGTTTGATCCCGCCACCGCCCAGCGGCTGGAGAAATTCATCCTGTCGGCAGGCGGGTCCGAAGAGGCCGAGGCGCTGTATCTGCAGTTTCGCGGCCGGATGCCGGGAGTAGAGGCGCTGCTGAAGGGCAGGGGACTGCTGGATGCCGCCTGACGCGGGACCAGAACGCACCCTGCGGCAGGCAATGATCGACACTTGCCGCGCGATGGAGGCCAAGGGCATCAACCAAGGCACCTCGGGCAACCTGTCGCTGCGCCATGGCGCGGGCCTGCTGATCACGCCCTCGTCGCTGCCCTATGACCGGATGCAGCCCGAGGATATCGTGCAGATGGCCTGGGATGGCAGCCATACCGGGCGCAGGCCCAGCTCTGAATGGCGGTTTCATCGTGACATCCTGCAGGCGCGCGCCGACATCAACGTGGTTCTGCACTGCCATTCGCCGCATGCGACAGCCGTGGCCAGCCACCACCGCGACATCCCGGCGTTTCACTACATGGTCGGTGTAATGGGCGGCGATTCGCTGCGCTGTGCGCCCTATGAAACCTTTGGCACCGCGGCGCTGTCCGTGGCTGCGTTGGCGGCTTTGCAGGGGCGGATGGCCTGTCTGCTGGGCCAACACGGCCAGATCGCCTTGGGTCGGACGCTGGACGCTGCATTGGCCATGGCGGTCGAGGTGGAAACCCTGGCGCAGATCTATCTGGCCGCGCTGGTGATCGGAGAGCCGCCCGTGCTGAGCGCAGCCGAGATGAGCCGCGTGATCGCCCGCATGACGCGGATGTCCTATGGTCAGGCACCCGAAGAAGACAGCCCGGCCTGAGCGCGCCGGTGAGGTGCGCGCATTGCCCAGCGGTCCGCCATCAGGGGCGGTCAGTGTCGCCATTGCGCGCAGGCAAGGGTGGTCCGGTTGGATGCCAAACCCAACCGAGAGGCGCGGTCCGGTGTTGATGTGGGGTGATGCCTGGCTCTCGGTTTCTCTGCGGGCCTTTGCAGAACCTTGGCAGGATGAAAAGGCACTTTAGGCAGTGATTTCAAAGACACAGGCCGACAGTGGCATCCACTGTCGGCCTGTGCACAGGCGGTATAACAGCCCGGCCTCAGCCTCGCTGTGCCCGGCGCTCAGATCAGCAAGGCGCGAGGTAGGTCCGGCCGTAACCATCATTGTAGCGGCACTGGCCCGGCGTGCTGGCCGGCCCGATCAGCGATCCGGCCAAAGCGCCAACGGCTGCTCCAGCAATCGCGCCTTTTGTCTTGTCGCCTTTACCCGAGACGGCGGCACCCAATGCCGCACCGCCCAATGCGCCGACCGTGGTGCTTTGTTCGGTCGGGGTACAGGCCGCAAGGGCCAGGGTTGCGGCGCAAAGGACGACGATAAGATGCTTCATGGTGTTCTCCGGAATTGTGTCAAACCTATTGCTGCATCCTGACCCTAAGGTCAGCGGCCCTGCAAGTCACGATTTGCTGCGGATGCGGAAATTTGCCTGCGGACCCTACGGCCCGCAGACAGACTATGTCGTTCACCCCGCCCGCGCTGCCACGACCGAGGCCTCAAGAATCCCCAAGGCTTCACTGAAATGCGCGTCAGGAATGGTGATCGGTGCCAAAAAGCGCACGACGTTGCCGTAGACGCCGCAGGTCAGCAGGATCAACCCGCGCTTTTGCGCCTCCAGCCGGACGCGGTTGGTGAAGGCCGCGTCAGGCTCTTTGGTCTTCGGGTTGGCGAATTCCGCCGCAACCATGAAGCCGGGGCCGCGGATGTCGATCATCTCTGGCGTGGTGGCGCGGATTTCCTCCAGCTTTTGCTTCAGCCGGCTGCCCAGCTCATTGGCGCGGGCGCAGAGGTTTTCCTCATCGATCACGTCCAGAACGGCATTCGATGCGGCAATCCCCAACGGGTTGCCGGCATAGGTGCCGCCCAGACCGCCGGGGTTGGCGGCATCCATCAACTCGGCCTTGCCGGTGACGGCGGCCAGTGGCAGGCCACCGGCCAGACCCTTGGCCATGGTGGTCAAGTCAGCGGCCACGCCATGCGGCTCCATCGCGAACATGGTGCCGGTGCGGGCAAAACCGGTCTGCACCTCATCCGCGATCATCACGATGCCATGCTTGTCGCACAGCGCACGAATGGCCTTGACCAGATCGGTCGGGGCGGGGTTGAAGCCGCCTTCGCCCTGAACGGGTTCAAAGATGATCGCGGCAACACGGGCCGGATCCAGATCGGCCTTGAACAGCTTTTCAATCCCCGCCATCGCATCGGCCGTGGAAATGCCCTGCGGTCCCATCGGGAAGGGCACGTGGAAGACGCCCGGCATCATTGAGCCGAAGCCCTTTTTATACGGCTCAACCTTGCCGGTCAGCGCCATGCCCATGAAGGTCCGGCCATGGAACCCTCCGCCAAAGGCGATAATCGCATCGCGGCCCGTGGCGATCCGGGCGATTTTCACCGCGTTCTCGCAGGCCTCGGCACCCGTCGTCACAAAGATGGTCTTTTTGGCGAAATCGCCGGGAACCAGCGCGTTCAGGCGCTCGGCGAGCCGGATATAGGGCTCGTACGGCATGACCTGATGGCAGGTATGGGTGAATTTGGTCAGCTGATGCGCCACGGCGGCCATCACCTTGGGGTGGCAATGCCCGGTGTTCACCACGGCGATACCGGCGGCAAAGTCGATATAGCGGTTGCCCTCAATATCCCAGACCTCGGCGTTCAGCGCCCGGTCGGCATAGATTTGGGTCTGCATGCCCACGCCACGGGAAATGGCCTCATCCCGGCGTTTGGCGACATCTGCGTTCTTCATGGCTAGCCTCCTATGCGGGGCACGGACTGGCCCCTATCCTTGCCGCCATTTGACCAACTTTTCTGCCTTTGGGCAATCCGGTGGAATAAGGCCAGATGCCCCGCTTAGATCGGGCCAGCCGGGTCGGGCCGGGGCATCTGGCCTGATTCAGCATTCGTTAACCTTCCCCGGTCCATGCTGCGGTCGCAATGACGTGAGAACAGGCATGGCCGAACGAGTGCTGAGACACCCCACAGACCCGATGGCGGCGGACCGGCTGGACCGGCTGCGGCTGATCCGTTCGCGCAGGGTGGGGGCGGTGACCTATCACCGGCTGTTGGCCGAACACGGCTCGGCTGCGGCGGCCTTGGCGGCGCTGCCCGCGATTGCGCAGGCGGCGGGGGTGAATGGCTATGGCGTCTGCCCGGTTGAGGTGGCGCAGGCGGAACTGTCAGCTGGGCGCGCTGTGGGGGCGGTGGCGTTGTTTCACGGCGATCCGGGTTATCCTGCGGCGCTGGCGGATCTGTCGGATGCGCCTGCGATTCTCTGGGCGCAGGGGGACGTTTCCCTGCTGACCCGCCCGATGGTGGCGATGGTGGGCGCGCGCAATGCCTCATCGCTGGGGCTGCGGATGGCGCGCAGGCTGGCTGAGGGGTTGGGGCAGGCGGGCTATGCCGTGGTTTCCGGTCTGGCCCGCGGCATTGATGCCGCCGCCCATCAGTCAGCGCTGCCCACAGGCACCATCGCCGTGCAGGCCGGTGGCGCCGATGTGATCTACCCCGAAGAGAACGCGGGCCTGGCCGAAGAAATCCGTCTGCAAGGGCTGCGCCTGTCGGAACACCCGATGGGCACCCAGCCGCAAACCCGGCATTTCCCCATGCGCAATCGCATCATCTCTGGTCTGTCGCGTGCCGTGATCGTGGTTGAGGCTGCGGCGCGGTCGGGATCCTTGATCACCGCGCGCAATGCCGCCGATCAGGGCCGCGACGTGATGGCAGTGCCCGGCCATCCGTTCGACGCCCGCGCCTCTGGCTGCAACATGCTGTTGCGCGACGGGGCGACGCTGATCCGCAGCGCCGCTGATGTGCTGGAGGCGCTGGGCACCCCCACCCCCCGCGCGGCCCCCGAGGAATACGTGCAGCACGATCCCTTGCCCGGCCCGATAACCCCTGCGCGGTCCCTGGCCGAAGCCACCGATCTGCACAACCGCATCCTGCAGCGCCTTGGCCCCAGCCCGCTGGCCGAAGACCAACTGATCCGCGATCTGGCGATGCCGCCCGCGCATCTCGCCTCGGCGCTTCTGACGTTAGAGCTGGATGGCCAGATCCAGCGCCAGCCGGGCGGGCTGCTCAGCCGCGCATAAAACCCCAGCCAGCCCAATCCATAGGCACAAACGACCGGATTCCCATTGCTTGTCCCGCCTGTGGTTGACAATCCCCCGCCCGCGCCCACATCTAGCCCCTTCGATCCGCGGTCGCCTCAAAGGGGATTCCATGCCAGTTGTCGTCGTCGAATCTCCGGCCAAGGCCAAGACAATCAACAAATATCTTGGCCCCGACTTTGTGGTACTGGCCAGCTATGGCCATGTCCGCGATCTGCCCGCAAAGAACGGCTCTGTTGATCCTGACGCAGATTTCGCGATGACCTGGGAGGTGGCACCCGAAAGCCGCAAGCACATAAAGGCCATCACCGATGCGCTGAAAACCGACGACACGCTGATCCTGGCGACCGACCCTGACCGGGAGGGTGAGGCGATCAGCTGGCACCTGCGGGAGGCGCTGGCCAGCAGCCTGAAAAAAGGCAAAAAAGTTGCCCGCGTCACCTTTAACGCCATCACCAAAGACGCCGTGACCAAGGCGATGAAAGAGCCGCGCGACATCGACACGCCTTTGGTTGAGGCTTACCTCGCCCGCCGCGCGCTGGACTATCTGGTCGGCTTTACTCTGTCGCCGGTGCTGTGGCGCAAGCTGCCGGGCGCCAAATCGGCGGGTCGCGTACAATCGGTCTGTCTGCGCCTGATCGTTGAGCGTGAGATGGAGATTGAGGCTTTCAAGGCCCAGGAATACTGGACCGTCAAGGCCGTGATGCGCACCCCCAGGGGGCAAGAGTTTGAAACCAATCTGGTCACTCTTGGCGGCAAGAAATTGCAGAAATTCGACATTCCTACCGCCACAGCGGCCGAATTGGCCGCGCAGGCTGTCACTTCGCGAACATTCACCGTGGCAGGCGTTGAATCCAAACCCGCCACCCGCAACCCTTGGCCGCCATTCATGACCTCAACCCTGCAGCAAGAGGCCAGCCGCAAACACGGCATGGGCGCCAAGCAGTGTATGAACGCGGCGCAGCGGCTGTATGAGGCCGGGCACATCACCTATATGCGGACCGACGGCATCGACATGGCGCCCGAAGCCATCGCAGCCACCCGAGCCGAGATCGAGACGCGGTTTGGCAAGCCCTACGTCCCCGAAACCCCGCGCATCTACAAAAACAAGGCCAAGAACGCGCAAGAAGCGCATGAATGTATCCGCCCCACCGACATGGGTCTTGGCCCTGACAAGATCCGCGTCGAAGACGACCAGCGCCGGCTGTATGAGTTGATCTGGAAACGCACCATCTCCAGCCAGATGGCGGCAGCGCGGATGGAGCGCACGGTGGTTGAGATCACCAGCCCAGATGGTCAGGTGGGCCTTCGCGCCAATGGTCAGGTGATGCTGTTTGACGGCTTTCTCAAGGTTTACGATCAGGGCCGTGACGACAAACAGGATGGCGACGAAGACGACGAAGGCCGCCTGCCGCAGATCATGCAGGGCGAAGGGCTGGACAAAGGCGCGATCACGCCCGACCAGCATTTCACCCAAGCTCCGCCGCGGTATACCGAAGCCACGCTGGTCAAGCGGATGGAAGAGCTGGGCATCGGTCGGCCGTCGACCTATGCGTCAATCCTGACGACGATCGTTGATCGTGAGTATGTGCGCAAAGACAAGAACCGTCTGTTCCCCGAGGACAAGGGCCGTCTGGTCACCGCTTTCCTGTCGAACTATTTCCACCGCTATGTGGAATATGATTTCACGGCCGATCTTGAGGCGGAACTGGACGACGTCTCGGCCGGTGAGCGGAATTACAAGGAAGTTCTCGCTCGCTTCTGGCGCGATTTCGCCGCCGCAGTGGCCGAAACCGCAGATCTGCGGATTGGCGAAGTCCTTAGCAAGATTGACGAATTTCTTGCGCCGCACCTATATCCCGCCCGCGCCGATGGCAGCGACCCGCGCGTTTGCCCCACCTGCGGCGCAGGCCGGTTGCACCTGAAAACCGCCCGCTCGGGTGGGGCCTTCATCGGCTGTGGCAACTACCCCGAATGCCGCTATACCCGCCCGCTGGCCGGTGATTCCGAAAGCGTGGCCTCTGATGGCCGCATCCTGGGTCAGGATGAACTGGGGCAAGAAATTTCACTGCGCGCGGGCCGCTTTGGCCCCTACATCCAGCGCGGCGAGGCGACCGAGGCGCAGCCGAAACCCGACCGAGCCAGCCTGCCCAAAGGCTGGACGCCCGATAGTCTGACGCTGCAGCGCGCGCTGGATCTGCTGTCGTTGCCGCGGCTGATCGGCGCGCATCCCGAAGACGGCGAACCTGTTGAATCCGCCATCGGCCGATTTGGCCCCTACGTCAAACACGGCAAGATCTATGCCAATATCCCCGACGTCGAAGAGGTGTTCACCATCGGCATGAACCGCGCGATGGAGGTGCTGGCGCAAAAGGCCGCGCGACCCGGTCGTGGCGGCACCCCGGCTGAACCCCTGCGCAGCTTGGGCGCGCACCCTGATGGCGGCGAGGTGCAGGTGATGCCCGGCCGCTATGGTCCTTATGTCAAATGGGAAAAGGTCAACGCAACCCTGCCCAAAGAGACCACGCCCGAGACGATAACGCTGGACGAGGCGCTAGTCCTGATTGCGGAAAAGTCGTCGAAATCCGGCAAGCCCGCCCGCAAGCCGGCGGCCAAAAAGCCGGCGGCCAAGAAACCGGCGGCCAAGAAACCGGCCGCAAAGAAAGCTGCGCCCAAGAAAACGCCGGCCAAGAAAACCGCCAAAGCGACCTGAAGCCCTTCATCTTGGCAAAAATATCCTCGGGGGGAGGTGCGAATGCCTGCATTCGTACCTGGGGGGCAGACGGCCCCCCGGTCTACCCAACGCGGTGTATCAGCTGCGGGGGTTCAACAGCTTGCCCATCACATCCGTTGCCCGGATCACGCCCAATGGTCGCCCGTCTTCCACCACCGACAGCACCTCTGCCCCCGATTTCAACGCCTCCATCACCTCTTTGACCGGGGTTTCGGGTGCAACCTCGGCCCCCGATGCGGGCCCCGCGGACATCACATCCCGCGCGGTCAGAACACCCAAAGGGTTCATATGCGCCACGAATTCGGCCACATATTCTGACACCGGGTTGGCGATGATCTCGCGTGCGGTGCCGCATTGCACGATGCGCCCGCCTTCCAGCAGGGCAATGCGGTTGCCGATCTTGAAAGCCTCATCCAGATCATGGCTGACAAAGACGATGGTGCGTTTCAGCTTGGCCTGCAGGTCCAGAAGCTCATCTTGCAGTTTCGCCCGGATCAGCGGGTCCAGGGCGCTGAAGGGTTCATCCATCAACAAGATCGGCGCTTCGGTGACAAAGGCCCGCGCCAGACCGACGCGCTGCTGCATGCCGCCGGACAACTCGCCAACCTTGCGGTCAGCCCATTGCGACAGGTTCACCAACTCCAGCTGCGCATCGACCTTGGGCCGCCGCTCGGCCGCGGTCATCCCCGACAGCTCCAACCCCAAGCCGACGTTTTCGCGCACCGTTCGCCAGGGCAACAGGCCGAATTGCTGAAATACCATCGCGATCCGGGTGGATCTCAGCCGCCGCAATGTCGCCGGATCGGCCTGTGTGACCGAGACCATGCGGTCGCCGTCATGTACCCGCACCTCGCCCCGCACCACCGGGTTCAGCGCGTTCACCCCGCGCAGCAGCGTGGATTTTCCTGATCCCGACAGCCCCATCAGCACCAGAATTTCGCCATGCGCCACGGTCAGGCTGCAGTCATGCACCCCCAGAACCTGCCCGGTCCGGGTCTGGATTTCAGAACGGCTAAGGCCTTGATCCATCAGGGGCAGGGCGCGGTCAGGCCGGTCGCCGAACACGATAGAGACCCTGTCGAATTCAACGGCAATATTGGGTTCGGTCATTTGCGGCTTACCCTCAACATGCGGTCCAACAGGATCGCGACCACGACGATGATGAAGCCCGATTCAAACCCCAAAGCTGTGTTGACCGAGTTCAGCGCCCGCACCACCGGCACGCCCAAGCCGTTCGCGCCCACCAGCGCGGCGATCACCACCATTGACAGCGACAACATGATGGTCTGGTTCAGCCCTGCCATGATCTGCGGGAACGCATAGGGCAATTCCACCTTCCACAGCCGTTGACTTGGCGTGGCGCCAAAGGCGGTTGCGGCCTCTAGTAGCGGGGTGGGCGTGGTTGAGATGCCCAGATAGGTCAGCCGGATCGGCGCCGGCAGCACGAAAATTACCGTGGCGATCAGTCCGGGCACCATCCCCAGGCCGAAAAACACGATGGCCGGGATCAGATAGACAAAGGTCGGCAGGGTCTGCATCAGATCCAGCACCGGCACCATTGCGCGGTAGAGACGCGGTCGATGCGCCGCGGCAATGCCGATGGGCACACCCACCCCCATGCAGACCACGCAGGCTGACAGGATGAGTGTCAGGCTTTGCGTGGTTTCCTTCCAATACCCCTGGTTCAGGATGAACAGGAAGCCCAGCGCGACCCCCAGGCAAATCTTCCAGTTGCGTTGCAGCCCCCAGGTCAGCGCCGCAAAGGCCGCGATGATAATCAGCGGATGCGGCGTTTGCAGCACGTAAAGAATGGCGTTGATCAGCCATTCCATCACGGCTGAGATGGTGTCGAACAGCCCACCCAGATGGGTGTTCATCCAGTTGAAAATCGCTTTTGCAGAGTTGCCGATTGCAATCTTGCGGGCGTCGTCGTCCATCCAGTCGATGAACGCCTTGCCGCTGAACAGCCAATCCATGCCGCACTCCCCTTTGCGGAAGCGGGGCCCCGTCGTTGCGAGGCCCCGATGATGATCAGTTCAGCGCTGCCGCCACGGCCGCCTTGGCATCGCCACCGTCTTTGGTGGTGACACCGTCCAGCCAGGGCTCCCAAGCGGTGGGGTTTGCGGCCAGCCAGGTCTTTGCGGCGTCGGTCGGATCGGTGCCATCGTTCAGGATGGCGCCCATGATCTCATTCTCCATCGGCAGCGTGAAAGACAGGTTTTCCAAAAACTTGCCGACGTTCTTGCATTCCGCGACATAGCCCGCGCGGGTGTTGGTGGCAACGATGGCACCGCCCAGATTGGGGCCGAAATAGTCATCGCCACCGGTCAGATAGGTCATCTTGAAATTGGCGTTCATCGGGTGGGGTTCCCAGCCCAGAAAGACGATCGGCTTGCCCGCATCAGTGGCGCGGGCGACCTCTGCCAGCATGCCCTGTTCCGACGATTCAACCACCTCGAAGCCATTCAGGCCAAAAGGTCCGCTGTCGATCATGTCGATGATCAGACGGTTGCCATCATTGCCCGGCTCAATGCCATAGATCTTGCCCTGTAGCGCGTCTTTCTGCGCGGCGATGCCCGCGAAATCTGTGATCCCCAAGGCGGCACCGGCCTCATTCGTGGCCAGGGTGTATTTCGCGCCTTCCAGGTTGGTGCGTACGGTGTCAACGGTGCCTGCATCCCGATAGCTGGCGATATCGCCCTCCATCGTCGGCATCCAGTTGCCCAGGAACACATCGACATCGCCACCGGCAATGCCAGCGTAAGTTACTGGAACGGACAGGATCTTCGTCTCGGTCTCATAGCCCAGCGCTTGCAGCACGACGGTGGTTGCGGCGGTGGTGGCGGTGATGTCGGTCCAGCCGACATCCGAGAAGACGATCTTGTCGCAGCCTTCGGCAAAGGCCGATCCGGCCAGGGCAAAGGTGATGGCGGTGGTCAGAAGGGTGGAACGGATGGTCATGACGGCTCCCAGCGGTTTTTGTTGATTGACGAGTCAATAAACTTCATGCTTCACCCGAAAAGCAAGAATTTTTTGGATCCGGGATATGCCAAAGCTTGGGATGGAGCCTATCCGCAAGGATGCGCTGGTGAAAGCGACGATTGTGGAAATAGGCCGCGTGGGGTCATTGGACGTGACGGTCAGCCAGATCGCCAAGCGGGCGGGGATGTCGCCTGCGCTGGCGCATCACTACTTTGGCTCGAAAGAGGATATGTTCCTGGCCGCCATGCGCCACATCCTGACGCTGTACGGGGCCGAGGTGCGCGGCGCGCTGGCTGCTGCCGAAGGGGCCGATGGCCGCATCCGCGCTATCCTGCGTGCCAGTTTCAGCCCCGGCAACTTTCGGCGTGAGGCGGTGGGGGCCTGGCTGAATTTTTGGGTTTTGGCCCAGACCGCGCCCGAGGCGAAACGCCTTTTGGCGATCTATCAGGGGCGATTGCGGTCGAACCTGATCACCGCGCTGCGCCCTTTGGCCGGGGATGCGGCCCCGCGCATCGGGGCGGGCCTGGGCGCGTTGATCGACGGGTTGTATCTGCGCGAGGTGCTGAAGACCGGGGCCCCCGATGGGGCGGCGGCGGTAGCCATGGCGCTGGCCTATCTGGATGCTGAACTGGCGCAACGCTAACGGCGCTGCGGGGACATGACACAAAACATGCTGAAATACTGAGGATATTCTGGAATGAATGCTGATTATGTGATCATCGGGGCGGGCTCTGCCGGGTGCGCCATGGCCTATCGTCTGGCCGAGGCTGGCCGCCGCGTGATCGTGATTGAGCATGGCGGCAGCGACGCCGGTCCCTTCATCCAGATGCCCGGCGCGCTGTCCTATCCGATGAACATGGGCATCTATGACTGGGGTTTTCAGTCCGAGCCCGAGCCGCATCTGGGCGGCCGCCGTCTGGCCACCCCGCGAGGCAAGGTGATCGGTGGATCATCTTCGGTCAACGGCATGGTTTATGTCCGCGGTCATGCGCGTGACTATGACACCTGGGCCGAGATGGGGGCCGACGGCTGGGGCTACGCCAATGTGCTGCCCTATTTCAAGCGGATGGAGAACAGTCACGGCGGTCAGGGCCCCGAATGGCGCGGCACCGACGGCCCGTTGCACATCACCCGCGGGCCGCGATCGAACCCTTTGTTCGATGCGTTCATCGAGTCGGGCCGTCAGGCTGGCTACCCCGTAACAGCAGATTATAACGGTGAGCAGCAAGAGGGCTTTGGCCCGATGGAGGCGACGATCTGGAAGGGCCGCCGCTGGTCCGCCGCCAACGCCTATCTGAAGCCGGCGATGGCGGGCGGCAATGTCCATATTACTCGCGGATTCGCCCGCCGCGTGGTGATTGAGAACAATCGCGCCGTGGGCGTTGAGGTGGACACCACCGCAGGCCGACAGATCATCCGCGCGGGGCGCGAGGTGATCATCGCGGCCTCGTCTATCAACTCTCCCAAGCTCTTGATGCTGTCGGGCATCGGCCCGGCCGCCCATCTGCGTGAGCATGGCATAGAGGTGATCGCCGACCGCGCGGGTGTGGGCGCGAACCTGCAAGATCACCTTGAAATCTATATGCAATTTTCAGCCGCCCAGCCGGTGACCCTGTATAAATACTGGAACCTTTTCGGCAAGGCCTGGGTGGGCGCGCAATGGCTGTTCACGGGGGGCGGGATCGGCGCGTCAAACCAGTTTGAGGCCTGCGCATTCATCCGGTCCCAGGCGGGCGTGGATTACCCCAATATTCAGTATCACTTTTTGCCCATCGCCGTGCGCTATGACGGCAAGGCGGCAGCGGGCGGGCATGGCTTTCAGGCCCATGTCGGGCCGATGCGGTCAAAATCGCGAGGGTCGGTCAGCTTGCGTTCGGGGTGGCCCGAAGACTCCCCGGTGATTCGGTTCAACTATATGTCCACGCCCGAGGATTGGGCCGATTTCCGCGCCTGCATCCGCCTGACGCGAGAGGTGTTCGGCCAGAACGCCATGGCACCATTCGTGAAATCGGAAATCCAGCCCGGTGCCGGGGTGGAGACCGACGACCAGCTGGACGATTTTCTGCGCCAGCACGTCGAAAGCGCCTATCATCCCTGCGGCACCTGCCGCATGGGCCGCGCCAGCGATCCGATGGCGGTGGTTGACCCCGAATGCCGGGTTATCGGGGTCGATGGTCTGCGCGTGGCCGACAGCTCAATCTTTCCGCAGGTCACCAATGGCAACCTGAACGGCCCCTCAATCATGACCGGCGAAAAGGCCGCCGACCATATTCTGGGCCGCACGCCCTTGGCCGCGCTGAACAATCAGCCGTGGATCAACCCGAATTGGCGCGACGCCCAGCGCTAAACCCGCGCCACTTGATCCTTATCAAGGGCAGGCCTGCGCCAAGCCCCTAAACTTGCTGTGTAAATACAGGAGAAACACATGTCGAACACACCCCACACCCTACAAGAAGAATTCCCCGGCGATCTGGACAAGCTGCATGAGCTGAAAGTCTCAAACACCCGGTTTGCCAAGCTGTTGGAAGATTATGACGAGGTGAACGACAAGGTTCACCGGGCCGAGTCGCGGCTGGATCTGATGTCGGATTCCGACGAAGAGACGCTGCGCAAGCAGCGCTCGCGCATCAAGGACGACATCGCCCGGATGTTGCGCGCCTAATCGGCGATCTCATAGGGCAGAAGGCCGCGCCTGTCGGGGTTGACCTTCAGCCGACGCTCCAGCGGCGGGACAGACCTTTGATGGCAGTCCCGCCGTTCGCATATCCGGCAACTGATCCCGATCGGCTCAAACCGGCCGCGCAGATCCAGCCCGTCTGAATAGACCAATTCGCTGGCGTGCTGCACCTCACATCCCAGCCCGATGGAATAGCGCCGCACCGGGGCCAGCCAGGCACCCGCGGGCTTTGACACGTCCTGCGCCAGGCACAGATAGCGCACCCCATCGGGCGTTTCTGCCAATTGGCGCAGGAACTTACCCGGAGTTTCAAAGGCGGCATGCACGTTCCACAGCGGGCAGGCGCCACCAAAGCGCGCGAATTGCAGCCGCGTCGCGGAATGGCGTTTGGTGATGGTGCCAGCCTGATCGACGCGCACGAAAAAGAACGGAATCCCCTTGGCGCCGGGCCGCTGCAGCGTGGACAGCCGGTGCGCCACCTGCTCGACCGAGGCGCCAAAGGTGTCGGCCAGCCGCTCCAGATCATGGCGACAGGCTTTTGCGGCCGCCTGAAAGGCGCGATAGGGCAGCAGCGCCGCCCCGGCAAAGTAATTCGCCAGCCCGATCTTGGCGATGTCGCGGGCCTCTGGCGTGGAAAACCGCGCCAGATCCAACGTTGCCTCCAACAGGTCATTCTGGGTGATCAGCGCCAACTGGTGCAACAGCTGGAACCGCCGCGTCGGGCCATGGGCGCGGGCGCTGATCTGCAACTGACCGGTGGCCGGGTCAAAAAGGCGCATCTCGGAAATATCGGAATAGTGCAAGGTGATGCCGCGTTTGCGCAGTTGTTCTTCCGCCAGAAAAATCACGTCACCACGCTGACCTGCCGGCGTTGCGAAATGTTCCGCTGCCCTATCCACTGCGTCGATGTAATTGTCGCAATAGTGAAAAAAGTCGCGCACGTCTTCCCAAGCGCTGGGTTTCAGCGCGGCGTCGTCGCGGCCCAATGCTTCGTCCAGTGAGGCCAACCGCTCATGGCTTTGGCGATAGGCGCGGTGCAGGTCCAGAAACGCCCGCGCCAGTGCCGGCGCGTTTGAGGCCGCCAGCCGTAGATCTGCCACGGGTGGCGCGCCAGAGGTGAACACCGGGTCTGCCAGCGCCTCTCGCATGTCCGAGACCATGCGTTCGCTTTCGCCCACGGTCAGTTCGGTCACATCCAGTCCGAACTCTTGCGCCAGCGCCAGCACCACGGCGGCACTGACGGGGCGATGGTTGTTCTCCATCTGGTTCAGATAGGGCAGGGACACGCCCAGCTTTTCGGCGAAAACCCGTTGTGTCAGCGCCAGACGCGACCGGATCTCACGCAGTTTTACACCGGCATACAGCTTTTGGGCGGCCATGGGCATCTCCTTTGCAAACCCGTTTTGGGGCTTTGCAAATCACCCGTCAAGTTGGAATGCCGATCCTCCGCGCCCGTCGGATCACCACCCAGATCGCCAGAACAGAGGCTGTTGATGAGGCTAGCATCAGCAGGATCAGCGGCATCTCGGTCGATCCGGGCCCCAGCAACTGCCCCGCCAAGGATGACAGGGCTGCACCCCCGCCTATCATCAGCGCGCCGCCCAGACCCGAAGCTGCGCCCGCCAACTCTGGCCGCACCGACAGGATGCCGGCATTGGCATTTGGCAGGGCAATACCATTGCCCAGACCCATAAAGATGGTCAGGCCAAAAAATACTCCCGGCCCCGACAGCCCCGCCCAGGTCAACCCCGCCAACGCGGCCAGACCACAGGTCGTGACCGTGCAGCCCACCAGCACCATCCGGTTCATCCCCACCCGGACCGACAGCCGCCCGGCCAGGAAATTCCCCGCCGCATAGCCCACCGCCGTCAACCCGAACAACAGACCGACTCGAGACGACGATAGATGGTAAACCTCGGTTCCGACAAAGGGCGCGCCGCCGAGATAGGCGTAAAAACAGCCCGAGGCAAAACCCGCTGCCATCGCATAGCCCCAGAACCGGGGCGAGGTCAGCAGCCGCGGATATTCGCGTATCTGGGCCGCCAGCGACACATCGCGCAGCTCTGCCGTCTCGCCCAGATCGGCCCAGACCAGCACCGAGACCAGCACGCCCAGCACCAGCAGCAGCGCAAAGCTGGCCTGCCAGCCGAATTGATCGTCCAGCCAGCCACCAATCGCCGGGCCAATCATCGGCACCAGACTCATCCCCATGGTGACATAGCCGATCATCGAGGCGGCGCGGGCGTCGGACGTGATATCACGCACGATCGCCCGGCTTAGCGCCATGCCGGCGGCAATCACCGCCTGCGCCATGCGGCAAATCAGGAACGTGGTCGCGGTCTGCGCCAATAGCGTGCCGACAGAGGCCAAAAGGAACAACCCCAGCGACCACAGCAACACCCGCCGCCGCCCATAGCGGTCAGACAGCGGACCTATCACCACCTGTAGTGCCGCCGACAGCGCCAGATACAGCGGCACCGATTGCTGCATCACGCCATAAGGCACGTCAAACCACTTGGCCATGCCAGGCAGCGAGGGCAGAAAGATGTTCATTGCCAGCGCCGACAGCCCGGCCAGCAGCACCAGCGTGGTCAACACCGGCGGGGTGCTGCGGTCAAGGAAACGGGCGGTCTTCATCCCGATTGGCTACGCCGCCACGCGCGCAAAGTCCATGGACGCCCCGATTGAATTCAGCCGCAAGAAACGCCGCCTTTCAGGAACACGGGTTGACGAGGTGCCATTCCCTGCCTACTTGTTAGTAAGTGATAACTAACCAACGGACATGACCGGTGACGGCGCGCAAATCAGCTGACAATCGCAAGACCGAAATCGTCACCGCAATGCTGCGGTTGGCCGATGAGTTGGGACCAGACCGGCT